>CAZWUX010000031.1:0-20873 GCA_964637665.1 uncultured Anaerolineae bacterium | reverse complement strand
GGGGCGGCCGGAGCGGTCGACCCCCTCCAGCATCCGGTGGTGCCGGTCGGTCCGCAGGAAGCTGACGTCCTCGTCGCGTCGCGCGGTGAGGACCCAGGCCGGTCCGTCCGGGTGATCGCTCGTCGGTCGGTAGCCGTCCCCGAATAAATCCCACTTCTCGATTCGCTCGGCCATGATCCGCTCACTGGTGATGGGGATGCCCGTCACCGCGCAGCCGCGATAGCCGGGCGCTTCCGCGAGCAGCAGGGCGCGGGGCTTGAGCCGGGCCAGCGCGTCGAGGTAGCGGATCAGGTTGGCGCGGCGGATGGCCGATGCCTCACCGCCGGAGGGCGCGTAGGGGTTGAATAGACGCTCGGATGCGGGCAGCTCTGCCAGTGCGTTGACGAGCGCGACGACAGCGGAATCGGTCATGCGGGGTTTCATTCCTCGTGATTTCAGGGTGCGGTGTGAGAACATCATACCGTGTGGCCGCAGCAGGTTCCACCGGGGTAGTCATCTTGCGGGGCCACCCCGCCCACAGTACAATCGGCGCGCTCAGGGCAGGCCGGACGCCTGCCCCGACGAGTTTATTGCCATTCTCTTAAAACCGTCAGGCAGGATATCCGCCTATGCCAGCCGAACCGGCCCTCGTCGAGGGGGCCATCCCCTCAACCGGCCCCGAACCGCCGCTGCCCGGCACGCAGGAGACGGGCCGCATCGCGCGGGCGGCGGGCGTGCTGGCGCTGGGGAACGTCACGAGCCGGGTGCTGGGCCTCGCGCGGGAGACGGTCAAATCGCACTTTTTCGGGGCGACGGGGTCGGTCGACGCCTACGTGACGGCGGCGATGGTGCCCACGATGCTGTACGACCTGTTGATCGGCGGCATGGTCAACGGGGCGCTCGTGCCGGTGTTCAGCAGTCTGGCGGCGGAGGATCGCGACGAGCTGTGGCGGCTGGTGAGCGCCCTGCTGAGCCTGATCGCCGTCGTGCTGGCGGCGTTCGTGGCCGCCGTCGAGCTGGCCGCGCCGTTCATCGCGCGGGTGCTGCTCGGCGAGGCGACGCCGCAGGTCATCACGCTGGCGGCGCGGCTGCTGCGGATCACCATCCCGGCGGTGATGCTGCTCAGCCTGTCGGGCATTCTCTCCGGGCTGCTCTACGCGCTGAAGCGGTTCGCCTTCCCGGCGTTCACGGCGGCGGTGTTCAACGCGACCATCGTCGCGCTCACGCTGATCTTCCACCAGCGGCTCGGCATCGCGGCGATGGCCTTCGGGCTGCTCGTCGGGGCGGGGATGCAGGTTGCCCTGCAACTGCCGGGCCTGCGTGATACGGGCGTGCGCTTCGGCCTCAAACTGTGGCATCCCGGTTTGCGGCGCGTCGCGGCGCTGTACGCGCCGAGCCTCATCCCGCTGGTGGCCGACGTGCTCATCAGCCGCCCGATCAGCATCGCGCTGGCCGTTCAAACCGGCGAGGGTGGTATCTCCTATCTGAATTATGCGACGTATCTGATGCAGCTTCCGCAGGGGCTTGTTGCGACGGCCATATCGCTGGCGGTGCTGCCCACCCTCTCCTCGCAGGCCAGCGCCGGGAGCGCTGAGCCTGCCTTCCGCCGCACGCTGGCACGCGGGCTGCGGCTCGTGCTCGTGCTGATCGTGCCCGCTGCGGTCGGGATGTACATCCTCGCCCAGCCGACCGTCGCGCTGATCTACGGGCACGGCAATTTCCGGCCCATCGACACGCAGATGACGACCTGGGCGCTGCGCTTCTACCTGCTCGGCCTGCCGTTTGCCGCCATCGATCTGCTGCTCGTGTTCTCGTTCTACGCGCGGCAGGATACGGTGACCCCCTCGCTGATCGGCGTGGGCACGATCCTCATCTACCTGCTGCTGGCGGCGGGGCTGCTGCCGACGCTGGGCCTGTTCAGCCTGATGATCGCAGATTCCGTCAAGCACATGCTGCACACGCTGCTCTCCGCGCTGATCCTCAGCCGCCGGGTGCCCGGCCTGGGCCGGGAGGGCCTCACGCGGGCGCTCGTGCGGGTGGTCGCCGCTGCGGCGGTGATGGGGGCGGTGGCTTACGGCGCGCTGAAGGCGGTCGAGATGCTGTTTGGGAGCGCGGGCGGGCTGGCCGAGGTGCTGGCCGTCGCCGTGCCGGGGCTGGCCGGGGCGGGCGTTTACCTCGGACTCGTGACGCTGCTGGGCGTGGACGAGATCCGGCTGCTGTGGAACACTGTGCGGCAGCGACTCCTGCCCAACGCCGGATCGTGAGAAGGTCGATCCCCGCTAGCCGTCGAGCTTGACGACCTCCAGACTGCCATTCCCCACGTCAAGCACGCACAGCGAGCGCCGCTCGTGGCGCGTCCCGCCGAGCGCGCCGGGATTGATCACCCTGGTGCCCATCACCCGATCATCGCGGCGGCGGTGGGTGTGCCCGTGCAGGACGAAGTCGTATCCGCCCTGATAGATCAGGCCGTACAGGCGATCGTTGTCGTGGCCGTGATAGGCCGCAACTCGCATCCCATCGAGGGTGGCCTCGAACACCTCGCCGATGGAGGCACTCGCCAGCGCATCGACCGCTTCCTCAAGCGATCCGCGCTGTTTGTCCATGTTGCCGAATACGAAATCGACCTGCCATCCATCGAACAGGGCGACGATCCTCGGCGTCGTCAGGTCGCCGCAGTGGATGAGGCGCTCCGCCCCGCGCCCGCGCAGGATGTCGAGCGCCTGCTCAGTGTTATCTACGTCGTTGTGTGTGTCGGAGAGAATGCCGAGCTTCATGGCTATCCTTTCGACCGGTCATCAGGGGGATTGTACTGTCAATCTAGCCGCAGGGAGGCGGATTTGCAAACTGGATCACGTTCGGTGATAAAATGGAGCTATGGCGTACGGGTATCTGTGATCGTGTGCTGTGAGGTTATGACTTGAAGACGTTAGAGGAAGATGCCGCGCGCGATGTTGAGGCGCTGCGGAGAAGCGAGCGGCTGCTGCGCGCGACGTTCGAGCAGGCCGCCGTTGGGATGGCGCACGTCGGGCTGGACGGAACGTGGCTGGACGTGAACCAGCGCCTGTGCGAGATTCTGGGCTATGAGCGGGATGAACTGATCGACAGGATGTCGTTTCAGGACGTGACGTACCCCGACGACCTGCCAGCCGACCTGAAACAGTACAGACGCCTGCTGAGGGGCGAAGTCGACCATTACACGCTCGACAAACGATACGTTCGCAAGGATGGCTCGGTCGTGTGGGTCAGCCTGATGGTGGCGCTCGTTCGGGACGCGGACGGTCAGCCCGATTTCTTTATCGGCGTCGTGCAGGACATCAGCGAGCGTAAACAGATGGAGAGCCAGCTCAAGCTCAGCCGCGAGCGGCTGCGGCTGGCGCTCGACGCCGCCGACCTCGGCACCTGGGACTGGGATCTGGAAACCGGCAGTGTGGTGTGGGGCGGCTACGCCGTCGAGCTGTTCGGGCCGCCGCCTGGCAGCTTCGACGAGGCTTACCGCCTGATCGTCGAGCGCGTGCATCCCGCCGACCATGAGGCGCTTGAGCGGGTGGCGGCGGATATTACCGAGCGGGATGACGACTTCAGCCTGGAACTCCGCCTGTTAGGCCCGGCGGATGGGATGCAGTGGATCGAGCTGCGCGGGCGCGTCTACCACCGGGGCGACGGTCAGGCCATCCGCGTGAGCGGCATCGTGCAGGATGTGACGGAGCGTCAGCGGCTCCGTGAGCGGCACGCCGAACTGCTGCGCCGGGAGCAGGAGGCTCGGCGTGAGGCTGAGGAGGCCAGCGAGATCAAATCGCGTTTTCTGGCGATGGTCTCTCACGAGCTTCGCACGCCGCTGACATCGATCATGGGCTTTTCCAGCACGCTGCTCGCGCCGGATGTCGTGTGGGACGCCGAGAGCCAGCACGATTTCATCTCGACCATCCACGAGGAGGCCGAGAAGCTGAAAGACCTTGTCGAGCAGCTTCTTGAGGTTTCGCGCCTGCAATCCGGCACGCTGCGCATGGAACGCTCGCGGATCACGCTCGACGAGGCGCTTGCCGTCGCAGACGCGCAGCTTCAGATGCTCATAGACCGGCATGTGCTGGAGGTGAACTTCCCGGACGATCTGCCTGCGGTCGACGCGGATGCCCAGCGCATCGCGCAGGTGTTCGTCAACCTCGTGTCGAACGCCGTTAAGTACTCTCCGCCCGGCAGCCACATCACGCTCAGCGCGTGCCGGGGGTCGGATGGCACGGTGCGCGTCGAGGTGTCGGACGAGGGGCCGGGCATCCCCCCGGAGGCGCGCGATCTCGTGTTCGAGGCCTTCCGGCAGATCGAGCGCGACGGCAGCCAGGGCGCTGGGCTGGGGCTTGCCATCTGCAAGGGGCTGATCGAGGCGCATGGGGGCCGCATCTGGGTGGTGGATGATCCTCCGCCCGGTGCGACGCTGGCTTTCACCCTGCTGGCCGCCGATTAGGCCCGCTTTTCCCTGCTTACTGACCGTTTCCCGACGGTTTGATTCACCGCGCCGGTGAGGATCACTCTGTTTCCACCTGACACCCCGGAGGAAAAACCATGCCACTCGCCGTCGATGAACGATACGTTCTCGATACCCTCACCCGGCTCGTGCAGATCGATTCGTCGAACCCGGCGCTGACGCCGGGCGCGCCCGGCGAGGCCGAGATCGCGGCTCATGTGGCCGACGAAATGGCCGGGCTGGGGCTGGACGTAACCGTCGACGAGGTGAGGCCGGGCCGCCCCAATGTCGTCGGGCGGCGGGCCGGGGCGGGGCAGGGCCGCTCGCTGATGCTCAACGGGCACGTCGACACGGTCGGCGTGGAGGGCATGGCCGATCCGTTCTCGGCGGCGGTGCGCGATGGCCGGTTGTACGGGCGCGGCGCGTACGACATGAAGGCCAGCCTGGCCGCCATGCTGGGGGCCGTCAGGGCGCTGGCCGATGCGGATATCACGCTGGCGGGCGACCTCGTGATCGCGGCGGTGGCCGACGAGGAGCACGCCAGTCTGGGCACCGAGCACCTCTGCGAGCGCGTGTGGTGTGACGGGGCCATCGTCGCCGAGCCGACCGATCTGGCGATCTGCCGGGCGCATCGTGGGTTCATCTGGTACCGGATCGAGACGACCGGGCGGGTGGCGCACGGCAGCCGCTACCAGGAGGGCGTCGATGCGAACCTGCGCATGGGGCGGGTGCTGGCGGCGCTCGATGAGCTGGCGGGGGACCTTATCCACCGCGATCCGCACCCGCTGATGGGCCCGCCGTCGCTCAACGCATCGCTGCTGGAGGGCGGCAGCGAGATCAGCGTCTACGCCGCCCGCTCCGTGCTGCAAATGGAGCGCCGCACCATCGCCGGGGAGAGCGTGGAGGGGTGTACGGAGGAGCTTCAGGCGATCCTCGACCGGCTGGCGGATGAGGACCCGACGTTCTCCGGCAGCCTGGAGTCCTTCTTCAGCCGCGACCCGTTCGACGTTCCGGCGGATGCCGCCATCGTGCAGGCGGTCGAGAGCGCGGCCCGCGACGTGCTGGGCCGGACGCCGGAGCACGTCGGGCAGACGTTCTGGACCGACGCCGCGCTGCTGGCGGGCGCGGGCATAGAAACCGTCCTGATCGGCCCCTCCGGGCACGGCCTGCACAGCGCCGAAGAATGGGTCGACCTCGCGTCGGTTTACCGGCTAACGCGCATTCTCGCTCAGGCCGCGGTGAACTACTGCGGGTCGGCCTGATCCCCGACCATCTGAAAAAACGCGGCGTGCGTCGAATTGCCCTTTTGCGGCAGTGGACTATACTTATCTGTGCCGTAATGTGAAACAATGTGCCGTATAATGGCACATTGTGGGGTCGACAGTCGGGGCATCGATGAGCAAAAAAGGGGCCGAGGTACAGTCTCTCAGCCGGGCGGTAGCTATCCTGCGGGTTTTCACACCCGACACGCCGGAGCTGGGCGTGACGGATATCAGCAGGCAGGTTGGGCTGCATAAAAGTACCACATTTCGCCTGCTGAGCACACTGGCCGCCGAGGGGCTGATCGCGCAGAACCCGGAGTCGGGCCAGTACCGGCTGGGCATGGGCCTGATCGCGCTGGCGGGGCGCGTCGCCATCCACACCGACCTCCGGCAGACGGCCCGCCGCCACATGCGCCAGCTTGCCGACCGGCTGGGCGGCACGGTCAACATCGCCGTGCAGGATCGCGGCGAGTCGTTCAACCTGGAGCAGTCCGTGCCGCGTGGCTACCTCGTCGTGAACTACGGCTGGGTCGGGCGGCGCACGCCGCTGCACGCCACCTCGACGGGCAAGGTCCTGCTGGCGTGGCTGCCCCCTGACGAGATCGACGGCCTGCTGCCCGCCGAACTGGCGTCCTATACCCCTCAGACCATCACATCCCGCGATGATTTATGGGACGATCTGGCCGCCGTGCGGGAGCGCGGTTACGCCATCGGGCACGAGGAGTACGAAGTCGGCCTGAACGCCGTCGCGGCCCCGGTGCGTGACGCAGCAGGCGACGTGATCGCCGCGCTCAGCATCTCCGGCCCTGCGTATCGCCTCTCGCCGGGCACGTTCGAGCGCGTCTCGGCGGACGTGATCGCTGTCGCCGACGACATCTCCGGCGAAATCGGCCACCTGATCCCCCAGCCCGGCAGGCCGTAGCGCTCTGTGGAGTTAGTTTTTGCGCTCGCAAGAGCCCCCCAATTCTCGCTTATGCTCGAATTTGCCCCCCTTGCAAGGGGGGCGGACGAGGGTGCTGCGTGACGTAAGTTGCGCAGCACCCTCGCGGGGGGTTTCGCGAATGTCTAAAACACAGGTTTACAAAGCGCTAGCTCCACGGGAACGGGCTGTTCGACACCGGGTGCAGATCGCCGGTCGCGAACCGCTCGAAGCGGAACGGGTACAGCACGTCGCTGTGCTCCCCCATCAGCACTCGCGCGACCTCTTTGCCGACGCCGATCATCTTATAGCCGTGATTGCTGTCTGCGATGACGTAGACGTTGGGCCGCATCGCGTCGAACACCGGGAAGCTGTCCGCGCTGAACGCGCCGATCCCGCCAGAGGGGGCCCAGTGATAGGCCAGGTGGCAGCCCTCGAAGCGCTCCATGCAGTGCGCCAGCCCGGCGGTCCAATAGTCGACAAATGTATCCCCCACGACGTACTTCGAACTCGCAAGCCCATAGGGGTCGACCTCGGCGTCCGGCCCGATGTGCTCCGGCACGGCCCCGCCCTGCACGCCGCGCTTGTCCTGCTTGAAGTAGATGCCCCACAGGTCATCCGTGATCAGATCGCCGGTTTTGTCGCTGATCAGCGGCTCGCCGGAGTCGATGTGCACGACCGGCGGAGTTTTTCCATCGGCGGTGACGTACTCGCGCGGGTCGACGCGAATCTCGCCCTCCGCCAGCCGCCAGAAGGTCCACATGGGCCGGTCCGCCATCACGTCACCGTCCGGCGTGTGGATGTCGATCGTCGCGGGCAGATCGAGCATGGCCCACAATTGCTTGATCCAGGGGCCAACGGCCACCACGACCTGACCGCAGGCGATGTCGCCCCGGTTCGTCTCGACGTGCGTGACCGCGCCGCTCGCGTCCGACTTGAAGCCCCGCACCTCCGTGCTGGAGAGCACGCGCACGCCCTCGTCCTCACACAGCTTAACCAGCCCCATCACCGACGGCGTGTTGAAGGCGAAGCCGCCCTGCTTCTCGTGCAGGCAGGCGGTCAGGCCGCGCGCCTTCCAGTCGGGGAACATGGCCCGCATGTAGTCGAACACGGCTCCCTCGCCGAGGATCAGGTCGGAGCGGTAGCCGCTGCGCTGCTGCCGCTCGTAGATCGCCTCCAGATCGGCCTGCTGCACGGCCCCGGCGACGGCCAGATAGCCCACCCCATGATAATGCAGCGCCTCCGCGTTTTCCTCCCACACCTCCACGCTGGCGCGCATCACCGCGCCCATCGCGGGCTGGAAGTAGAAGTTGCGCACGACGCCGCAGGCGATGCCCGACGCGCCTGAGCCGGGGCCTTCCTTGTCGAGCACGATGATGTCCTCGCCGGAGCCTGCCCCTCGCGCCCTGAGTTCCTTCGCCAGATGCCAAGCCGTGCTCAGGCCGTGAATACCCGCGCCGATCACGACATAATCTTTGTGTTCCGGTAGCAGAGACATACCGCTGACTCCTTGCAGCTTACGCGCTGCCATTCACTCAGCCTGCGTCAGAAATTCCCCCATCGCGTCCACAGTCACGTCCCACACGTACTGTGCGTGGGAGCGGTCGACGATGATTAAATAAGCCGGATGCCCGCCCGCGTCCTGCCGGATGATCAGGGCCTTCACCTTCGCGTAGCTCGTCTGGGCGGCATGTAGATCGGGGAAGGCGCTCGCGCGGAAGTCCAGCCCGCACAATTTGGGCAGCACGTCGGCGGCGCGCGGCCCGCCGAGTCGCAGCACACCCCGCCCGTGTGTGATGTCGGTGAGGGTGACAGGGGGATCGGCTTCGCCGCCGCGCAGGTCCGCCGCGAGGGCCGCCGCGTCGCCGGGTTCGGTCGCGGCGATCAGGTGATCGGGCCGCAGGCGGGCGGCGATTCGGGTTTGATCGACCAGCACGCCGCCGGGCGCGGCGGGAACAGCGCCGAATACGCGCCGCAGGGCCGGGTCCGCATCGCCGCGCAGGTCGAGCAGCGCCCGCTGCCCGCTCAGGTCTTCGAGCAGCACGCGGCCCGCGATTCCGGTGGATGACTCACTCAGCGGCGACTGAATGGGCAGATCGGCGGCTGTGGGGGTTGCCATGATGATCTCCTAAACATGCAGACGTTTGCCATCGGGGTCGTAGAAGGGCAGGGCGCTGACGACCCCGGTCTTGAGTTCGCCGCGCACCCGCACGGTGAATTCCGCCCCCGGCGCGGCCATCCCGGCGGGCAGCCAGCACAGCCCGATCACCCGGCCCAGCGTGGGGCTACGGCGGACGCTCGTCACCCGCCCGATGATCTCCAGCCCTAACGGACCACCTCCCGGCTGCACGATCTGGTTCGCTTCCTCCGGCAGCGTGCCGTCGGGCATGGTGAAGCCGACCAGCCGCTTTTCCGGGCCGCGCTCGTGGCGCATCGCGAGCGTGCGCCTGCCGAGGAAATCCGCCTTGCCGAGCTTCACCGCCCAGCCCAGCCCCGCCTCGTAGGGATCGGTCAGGGCGTCGGTGTCCTGCCCGACGATGATGTGCCCTTTCTCTAATCGCAGTACGCGCTGGGCCTCGACGCCGAACGGCGAAATGCCGAAATCCGCGCCCGCTTCCATCAGCGCCCCCCACACGTGGGGGCCGAACCCGGCGGGCACGTGAATCTCGTAGCTCAACTCGCCCGTGAAGCCGATGCGCATCAGCAGGACGGGCGCTCCGGCCACCGTCGCCTGCCGGACGCCCATGTACGGGAACGCCTCATTGCTGAGGTCGACCCCCTCCGTGACAGCGGACAGCACCTCGCGGGCGCGCGGCCCGGCGAGGTTCATCGCGGCGCGCAGTTCAGTGGCGTTCAGCAGATGAACGTCCATTCCCCAGCCGCTTTGCAGCCACCACTCGATCCACTCGTAGACGCTCGTCGCGCCGCCGGAGGTCGTCGTCATGTAATAGTCGTCACCGGAGAGCCGGGCGGTCACGCCGTCGTCCATGACCACGCCCTCGTCGTTGACCATCAGGCCGTAGCGGACGCGGCCCGCGTCGAGGCCACCCCAGTGGTTGGTGTAGACGCGCTCCAGCAGGGCGGGCACGTCCGGGCCGCGCAGGTGGAACTTGCCGAGCGTGCTGATGTCGATCAGGCCCACCGCCTCGCGCACTGCGCGGACCTCGGCGGTAGGGTCGCCGTAGTGTTCGGGGCGCTTCCACTGCCCGGCGTTCATCATCCGCGCGCCGTGTGCGACGTGCCATTCGTGCATGGGCGTGAGGCGCACCGGTTCGAGCAAACGCCCGCCGAGCGCGCCCATCGCCAGCGGGCGGACGGGCGGGCGGGAGGTCGTCGTGCCCGTCGCGGCGATAGTCTGATCGTTGGTGCGCGCGCACAGGCGCATGGCGGCCATGTTGCACATCTTGCCCTGGCACGGCCCCATGCTGATCGTGCTGTAGCGCTTCAGCAGTTCGACGCTGTCGTAGCCCTCCTCGATGCTGTGGCGAACGTCGGCCTGCGTCACGTCCTCGCAGAAGCAGACGAAATCTTTTTTGCCCTCGGCGGTGGTGGTGACGGCGGGCGTCCACGCCTGCCGCTGAGCGCGCGCCTGTGCGACCTCGGCCTGCAAGCGCCCGATCCCCTCGCGCATCGTCGGGTCGTCGAACCCGGCAGCGCGGGCCGTCTGTAGCCCGGCGAGCGTGCCTTCCCGCCGGATGTCGCCCGTCGTGTGCGTGCCGGTTACCTCCCCGGCGGCGAACACGCCGTCCGGCAGGTCGGCGGGTGGGACGAACTCGTGCAGCGCGGCGTCCCACACTGGCCGCGCCCCGGCCTGATAGAGCAGCCCGGTCGCCGGGTAATAGCCCGCTGCCAGCGCCAGCAGATCGCACGCCACATCACGGCGCGCGCCACCTGAGACGGTCAGGACGACGCGCTCCACACGCCGCCGCCCCTCCGCTCGCTCGACCGAGACGCCCGTTTCGATGGGGATTCCGGCGGCGTGGAGGGCATCCAGCAGATCGCCATCCGGCGACTCACGCATCTCCCCGACCAGCGCGATCTCGACGCCCGCCCGGTGCAGATCGAGCGCGGCGCGCAGCCCGCGCGGGTTGGCGGACACGACGACGGCACGCTCGCCGGGGCGCACGCCCCACAGGTGGACCAGCCGCGCCGCGCCGGAGGCGAGCATGACGCCGGGCAGGTCGTTGTTGGGGAAGACGAGCGGCTGCTCGTAGGCCCCGGTTGCGATGACGAGCGCCCCGGCGCGCAGCTTGACGAGCCGCCGCCCCTGAACGGCCCCCACCCAGCGGTGATCGTAGACGCCGACGGCGAGCGTATCCGCCATGAGGGTGACGTTGGCGTGCGCGGCGGCCCGCGCGGCCAATTCAGTCTCGGCGTCGGCCTGATAGCGCAGATGGCCGCCGGGTGCGTCGTTTTCGTCGAGCAGCAGCACGTCCGCGCCCGCGTCGGCGGCGGCGAGCGCCGCGCTCAGCCCGGCAGGCCCGCCGCCGATCACGGCCACGTCGGCGTGTTTGTAGATTTTGTCGAAATAGGCGGGCGCGGCGTCGGGATCGACCTCGCCCAGCCCGGCGGCGTGGCGTAACACGTCCTCGTAGAGCGGCCAGAGGGCCTTCGGGCGCATGAACGTCTTGTAATAGAAGCCTACCGGGAGAAACCGTCCGATAAGCTGGGTGGCGCTCATCAGGTCGGCGTCGAGCGAGGGCGAGGCGTTCTGCGCCTCGACGCGCATCCCCGGCGCGGCGGGTGCCCGGCAGCTACGCACGTTGGGCACGCCGTCGACGCCCACCATGCAGTTCGGGCAGTCACCGCTGACGCACAGCAGGCCGCGCCGACGGTGGTACTTGAACGAGCGGCTGAACGTCGTGACGCCCGCCGCCGCCAGCGCGGAGGCGATGGTGTCGCCGGGATAGGCGGTGTAGGTCCTGCCCTCGAACGTGAAGGTGAAGGTCCGCTCGCGGTCGATGACCTGCGAGGGGGCGGCGGGCAGCCGCCGGGATGCAGCCGTGTCTGTGGGTGTCATGGGCTAACCCCGCGAGTCCGGCGTCCAGATGGACGTGCGTTCGACGACGTGGGTTTTCGTGTGGCGCTCGGCGATGAACCACAGGCCGCACCCGGCGCGGTGATACCACCACTCGCGCAGCACGCCGAGTGGGTTGTCACGCAGGTAGACGTAGTTCACCCACTCGTCCTGAGACGCGGTGGATGGATCGGGGCGTTTGCGCGCCTCACCGCCGTAGCGGAACTCGCCCGCGTTGCGCAGCCCGCAGTTGGGGCAGTCGATCAGGAGCATGGGTGGCGTTTCCTCCGGCTAATGGCCGACCGACGCCGCGCCTTTTTCGCCGACGAGCGCATCCTCGGCGAAGCGCGACAGGCGGAACGGTGCGATCAGGTCGGGCGTGCGGTTGGTGGCGATCAATTCGGCGATGCGCTTCCCGCTGACCGGCCCGGCTTTGAACCCGTAGGTCCCCCAGCCCACGTCGACGATGAAGCCCTCGACGGGCGTGAAGCCCATGATGGGGCTGTAGTCAGGCGTCATGTCGCACAGGCCCGCCCACTGGCGCAGAATCTCGACGTGGGCCAGCGTGGGGAACAGCTCCAGCATGTGGCCGGAGAGACTCTCCAGAAAGCCGAGCGTCGAGTCCATCGAATAGGACTGGTACGGGTCGACCGCCGATCCCATCACCAGCTCACCGCGATCCGACTGGCTGACGTAGACGTGCAGCGAGCCGGAGACGATGATCACGTCCAGAAACGGCTTGAGCGCCTCGGTGACGCAGGCTTGCAGCGGGTGGGTGGTGATGGGCAGCTTCACACCCACCATGTCGCTGATCAGCGTGCACCAGCCCGCCGTCGCGTTGAGCACCGTGCCCGTTTTGATCCGCCCGCGATTGGTCTGCACGGCGGTCACCCTGCCGTTCTCGACCTCGATGCCGGTTGCCTCCGTCATCTGGTGAATGTGCACGCCGCGCGCGTCCGCGCCCGCCGCGTAGCCCCACACCACCGCATCGTGGCGGATGACCCCGCCCGGCGGGTGGTAGAGCGCCGCGAGCACCGGGTAGCGGGGATGGTCGCTCAGGTCGAGCAGCGGGCACAGCTTCGCGATCTCGGCGGGGTAGATCAGGCGGCTGTCGATGCCCTGTAGCTGGTTGACCTCGGCCCGCCAGCGCATCGTGCGCACCGCCGAGTCGGAGTGGGCCAGTGTCAGGTGGCCGCGCTGGCTGAACATCACGTTGAAGCCGAGGTCGAGCGATAGATTCTCGTACAGCTTTACGCTCTCATCGTAGAACTGCACGCCCTCCGGAGTCAGGTAGTTGGAGCGGATGATGGTCGTGTTGCGGCCCGATCCGCCGCCGCCGATGTAGCGCTTCTCCAGCACGGCCACGTCGGTGACGCCGTGATCGCGCGCGAGGTAGTAGGCGGCGGCCAGCCCGTGCACCCCGCCGCCGATGATCACCACGTCGTAGCGATCTTTCATCTCGCGTTCGTGCCACATGCGGCGCAGTGGATTCTTGCCGTTCAGCCCCTGCCGGATCAGCTCAATCACCGGGTGTGCCTTTCATCGTCATGTCGTCTCTGTCGCCGCCCAGCGGAACGCGCCTGCCGGGCAGGCGGGCCGCCTCGGAGCGCTTCACGGCCAGCCGGTCGATCTCCTGCTGGATGAGCCACAGGCGCGCGTCGCGCAGCAGCGGCGCGTTGAAGCGCTGCTCGGCGACGGCGGCCAGATTCACCTCGCCGACGACCAGCGCCTCCTCGTCGTAAGGCGCTTTGACGATCAGCTTGCCGTCGGGGCTGATGATCTCCGAGCCGCCCCAGTAGGGATGATCGCCTGACCGGTGGTGGCGCACCCCGACCCGGTTGACAAAGACGTAATAGAAGCCCATCATCCCGGCGTAGGCGCGGTTCATCGCCTCCCACGTGGCGGGGATATCCAGATGATCGTCCAGCGTATTGCGGGCCGTGTTGGCGGGCACGAGCACCATCTCCGCGCCGTCGAGCGCCGCGATGTAGGGCGCGGGGGCGTGCCACGCATCGTTGCAGATCAGCATACACAGGCGTCCGGGCGGCGCGTCGAAGGCGTGCAGATTGTTGCCGGGGACGACGTATTTGCTCTCCTCGAAGACGGTGTAGTTGACGAGAAACAACTTGCGGTGGCGGTGGACGACCTCGCAGCCTGAGAAATAGAAGACCGAATTGTAGCGGTTATACAGGTTGGACTGGCTGCGCTCGACCAGCCCGACCACGATGTCGACCTCGTTGCTCAGCTCGCAGACAGCCTCGATCTCAGGCGAGTCGAACGACAGGCTGACATCCTGCCCCGGCGTCGCCATCGGATCGCCCGTCAGGCTGAGTTCGGGGAACACGATCAGATCGGCCCCCTGATCGACGGCCCGCCGGACGTAGGTCCGGTGAATGGCGAGGTTGGCTGCGATGTCGCCGTCCACACTGGCGATCTGCCCCAGTGCTACCTTCACGATGCGCGCTCTCCTTCGCTGTGGTTATGCCATGCCCGCCAGTTCGGGCGGCAGGCGGATGTCGAAGCGCTGGCGGATGGTCGCGTCGACCGCCGGGGCGATGCGTTCCGGCTCATGCGTCGCCAGAATCTCCCGCGCGCGGCGGCGGGCGCGCTCGCGCATGTCAAGCTCGCCCTGTTCGGCCCAGTCGTCGCGCCGCTGGCGGTCGGCGGTGTGCGGGTAGTAGTACTCGGTGTTCATCAGTTCGAGGCTCTGCTGCGTGCCGAGGTAGTGACCCTCGCCCCGGCAGACCTGGTCGATCAGGTCGACGGACAGCGTCTCATCTGTCACCTCGATGCCGCGCACCATGCGCATGATCGCGCCGTTGATGTCGTCGTCGATGACGTACTGCTCGTAGGCCACGCACAGCATACTTTCCAGAAATCCCGCCGAGTGATGGATGTAATTCGTGCCCGCCAGCGCGGCGGCGGCGTTGGTCATGCCCTTCTCGTATCCGGCCTGCACGTCGGGCACTTTGCTATCGGTGAGCGCCGACGAATTGTAAACGGGGATATTGTAGAAATGGGCAAGCTGCGCGGCGGCGGCGTTCATCAGGCCGAACTCGGGTGCGCCACCCACAAAGTTGCCGGTGCGCATGTCGGCGACCGAGGGCACGTAGCCCATCAGCACGCGCGCGCCGGGCCGGATCAGGTTGACCAGCACGATTCCGCTCAGTTCCTCGGCGTTGATCTGGACCAGCGTCCCGGCGAGCGCAGCAGGCGAGGTCGCGCCGCTCTGCGGGGCGCTGCTCAGCGCGACGGGCACGTTCTGGCGGATCAATTCGACCAGCACCTCGACCGTCTCCGGCGCGTAGCGCAGCGGGCTGACCGTCCAGCAGGCGGTGAACGACAGGATGGGCCGTTCCTCGTAGGCGGCCTTGCTCCCGGCGATCATCGACGCCAGCTCGATCACCTCGCGGGCGCTCGTGACGTTGTAGGCCGAGGTCATGACGTGCTTGGTCGTGTTGGTCAGGGCGGCGTAGGTCTTGTTCACGTCGAGCAGGTCGTTGGGCATGTCGCGGGCGACGACCGGGCGCAGGTAGAAGTGGATGTTGTCCAGCGCGTCGACCAGCCGCCCGATGCGGGCGATGTCGGCAAGCTCCGACTCGCGCACGTGGCCGTCGAAGTCCATCACCTTGACGGCGGCCCCGCCCGTGCCCATGTAGACCCGATCCCCGCCCATCGTCATGTCGTGCTCGTCGCTCCGGCCCGCCATCACGAACTGGCTGCACGCGCGGGCGATGGCGTCCTCCACCATCGCGCGGGGGATGTAGACGCGGTTATTTGCCGCATCGACCGTCGCCCCGGCGTCCGCGAAAATGTCCCGCGCCTCGGACGCCTCGACCTGAATCCCGGTGTTCTCCAGCACGGTGAGCGACGCCTCGTGGATGCGCTGCACGTCCGCGTCCGAGAGGGGCCGGTAGGCGCGCGTCTCCAGTCCGCCCGGCGCGACGCTGGGCAGGCGGGCGCGCTTCCGCTGATGTTCACGGCGTCGTCTGCTGCGATCTCGTCCCATAGGTCACTCTTTCTGCATCGTTCGGCTCAGATTCGGGTCGACTTTTTCGGGGGGTGGGGCCAGCAGTGCCGCCAGCGCGCGCACGTCGTCCAGACCGGCGCACCGCCAGCAGGCGTCGCGCAGGGCGTCGGCGCGCTCGTCGGCCAGCAGCGGGCGCGTCAGGCGGTCGAATTTGTCCGTGAGTTCGTCGTCGGCCAATGGGTTCGAGGGATCGCCCCTCGCCCCGAACACGGACGAGCGCAGGATATCCCCATCGACCGTGTGGACATCGACCCTCGCCAGCGCCTGACCCGGAAAACGCGACTCGAGTTCGTCATCCACAACCATCTCAACCCGGTCGGCCAACCGCAGAATGGCTTCGTCGAACAGGGCCGGGGGAAGCACCTGCGCGGGGTCCAGCCGCCCGGTGGTGAGCACCGCCGCGACGGGGTAGGGCAGGCTGTACTGGGCCTGCTCGGTATTGCGGGGGCGCGACACGTCGAGCCGGGCCGCCGCCGCAAACGTGTGCACGACGATCCGGTGGATGCCGCCTGACGCCACGCCCCCGGCGCCGATCAGCGAGCGGGCCGCCTCGACGGCGGGCTGCGCCCAGCGGCAGCAGGCGTAGGGTTTGAAGTACAGACCGCGCATCCGCCACTCCGACCCCAGCGAGCGCCAGTGATCGGCGACGGCGGGGTCCTCGACCGTCAGCGCGGGCGCGCCGGTGAAGCCGCGCGCGGCTAGCTGGGCGGCGACCACCCCGGCCATGCCCCCCCAGCCTGATCCGTCTTTGACCATCGTCGGGTGGTCGATGCAGCGCATCATCTGCGAGCGCGGGCCGTGATATTCCGCGATGCCCAGCGCGTGGCGGGTTTGATCCGCCGTCAGCCCCAGCGCGCGGGCCGTCACGGCGGCAGCCCCCAGCGCGCCCCATGCGCCCGACGTGTGGTAATCGCAGGCCGTCTGGTGGAGGGCCACCCCGGCGCGCAGGGCGACCTCGTAGCCGACGACCAGCGCCGTCAGGAACGCCGCCCCGGACCAGCCCGCCGCGTCCCCGGCGGCCAGCGCGGGCGGGAAGACGTTCACCCCGGCGTGGCCTTTCGTCAGGCGGTAGCCGTCGTGCATGTCCATCGCGTCGATGGTCATGCCGTTGGCGAGCGCCGCGCCCGCCGCGCTGACGCGCCGCCCATCACAGCACAACGCGGCGTCGTCGCCGCCGTAGATGGCGGCGGCGGCATCCCGCGCGATGCGGCTGAGTTCGGTGACGCTGCCCGCGATGAGCGTGGCGGTCAGGTCGAGCAGGCAGCGGGCGGCCATGTGCTGTACGTCGGGTGGGATGTCACGCCACGTCAGATCGTGGATGAAGCGGGTGGTGACATCCGTCACTTTATTGTCAACAGAAACCATGTAGTCAATCCGGTGATGAGGCCAGCCAGCGCACTTCGCGCCCTTTGCCGAGACGGAAGGCCCCGGCTGGCCTCGCGGCATCACACGGTGTGTGATACGCTCCTCAACGTGCCGGATGCGCTACGGGCAGGAATCCACCAGCCCGCTCGTCATCAGGTGGTCACATGCGACCGCCGACACGTCCTCTTCGTCGATATCCACGCGCTTGTTCAGCTCGGTCATCGTCGCCGTATCCAGCGTTGGGCCGAGCAGGTTCAGCACGATCCCGATGTTGGGATCGGCGTCCACCACCTCCTGCCGGACGACAGGGGCGGGGTTGTAGTTCGGGAAGAAGCCCAGATCGTCATCGAGATTGGTGAAGCCGAAGGCGGCGATGCGGCCATCGGTCGCGAAGCCCATCGCGACCTCGCATTCGCCTTCCGTCAACGCCTGATAGGTCAGGCCGGAGTCCATCGCGATCACGTTGTTCTCAGGGAACTGGAAGCCGTACAGCGCCTCCACGCCCTTGAACCCGTCGGGGCGGGCGTAGAACTCGGCGTTGGTGCACAGCCGCCAGTCGTTGGGGCTCTCGTTGATGGCCGCCGCGAGGTCGCTGATCGTGCTGATGCCCGCGTCAACGGTATCCTGCGTGACCATCAGCGTGTAGGTGTTGTTGAAGTCCGCCGGGTCGAGCCAGACCAGCCCGTTGGCGGCGTCGGCCTCCTTGGCCTTTGTGTAGGCTTCGCCCACGTCGGTGATGACCTCCTCGACGCCGAGGAAGTTGACGAGCGCCGTGCCGGTGTACTCCCAGTACACGTCGATCTCACCCGCTTCGAGCGCCTCGCGGTTGACGGTCGTGCCGCCCAGCCCGGTCTGATCCTGCACCTCGTAGCCGCGACTCTCCAGCAGTTGGACGGTCATCGAGCCGAGGATCAACTGCTCGGTGAAGTCCTTTGAGCCAACCACGATGGGCCCCATCATGGCTTCCTCGGTTGGCTCTTCAGCCATTTCCTCGGTCGGCTCTCCGGCCATTTCCTCGGTCGGCTCCCCGGCCATCGCTTCTTCGGTCGGTTCCTCAGCCGCCGGTTCTTCGGTCGGCTCTTCGCCGATCTGTGCTGGCTCAGCGGCCTCGCCCTGCGGCCCACAGGCGGCAGCCAGCAGACCCAGAGCAAGTGCGGCAATCAACAGTATTAGAATGCGTTTACGCATAGCCCTTCTCTCCTTCTCAGCATCTCGCACATTGGTGTCCAGTAAAGTCTGTAACGATAGTCGTCTGCGCCTCCTTTCACCTTTCACCAGATCAAATCGTGAGTGCTTTCCGGCTAAATGGTGGGCGGCACGAGCCGCTCCTCGATATGCTCCATCACGAAGTCGGCGGCGATAGCCATCAGCGCGGTCAGGATGCCGCCCGCCAGCAGGATATCCTCGGCGGACAGCGCGATGCCGATCGCGATCAGGTGGCCCAGGCCGCCCGCGCCGATGTAGAAGGCCAGCGCCCCCACGCCGATGTTGAACACGACCGCCGTGCGGATGCCCGCGAAGATCACGGCCATCGCCAGGGGCAGCTCCACACGGAGGAGCACCTGCTGCCGCGTCATGCCCATGCCCTGCGCCGCCTCGATGATGTCCGGGTCGACGGACAGGATGCCCGCGACCGTGTTGCGAAGGATGGGCAGCAGCGCCCTGATCCACAGGGCGAAGATGGCGGGTACGAACCCGATGCCCAGAAAGCTCATCGACAGGCCGAGCACCGCCAGGCTGGGGACCGTCTGGCCGACGTTGGCGATGTTGATGGCAATTGGCCCCAGCGAGCGCCACGAGTCGATGGCGCCCCAGTCGGGCCGGGCGCGCGTCTGGCTGTAGATCAGCCAGTGGATACCGCCGCCTACGATCAGCGCCCAGAAGATCGGCCCGGACAGCGTCCGCAGCAGGTCGGCGGGCGACACAATCGCCACCGGGTCCTGGAACCACCATGCCACCAGCCAGGGGATCGCGTAGCCCATCCCAATCAGGAGCGCCTGCGGCACAGCGGTGAAAATCCGGCGCGTCCGGGCGGTGAATTTGTAATCGCGCGTGATGAGGATGCCCGCCGGGACCGCCGTCGCAATCGCGATCAGGGACGCGACCAGCACGACCTTCGTGTGCTCCAGCGTGCGCTGGAAGATGGTCTGCCAGTTCAGCGTGTTGGCGGAGATGCCGCTCGCCGGGGCGATCAGCGCGATGTTAGTCGCCAGCAGGGCGGCGACAACCAGCACCGGCACGAACGCCCAGCTTACGATGCGGGCGCCTAACTGCGGCCTGCGGGTCCCCTGCCGCTCCAGCATGGTGAGAACGAGTATGATGCCGACCAACACCTGGAACAGCGCCACCGGCTCGGCGACCCAGATCGCGCCGATCAGCGTGGCGTACGCGCCCGCCGCGACCAGCAGCGAGCGCGCCCACCCGGCCTGGTTGAGCAGCCCGTAGACACCGGCCCCGCTGAGCGCGATCATGCTGATCGCAAATAGAAGGGCGATGATCTGGCCCACCCCGGCGAAGCTGATGGGGATCGTGGTCCAGCGTCCCCAGCTTAACAGGGCGACGGCGACGGTAATCGCGACGGCCCCGTTACGCCAGTTCGTGCCGCGCCACAGCCCTATCAGGCTGATGGCGACCAGCGCCAGCATCACCAGCCCGAACGTGCGCCCGGCGCTGGCTTCAGGCGTGTCGACCGGCAGAAAAAGCTCCTCGCTGCTCGATGCCGTGCCCGGCAGGGGCAGCCCCTTCAGCCAGTAGCAGGGCTGCGTCGGCAGATAGCGGCCCTCACAGCCGAGGGCCGCTGCGCCACCGGGGGAGGGCGTCAGCCACACGACGACAACCCCGGCATAGATCACGTTGAAGATCAGCAGCGCGGCGACGATCCATTCCAGAATACGCGTGTTCGCGCCGGGTTCGGCCCGGATGCCCGCCGTCAGAGAACGTGTCTGGGCGGTCATTTTCCGTCCTCCTGCTGCGACTGGATGAGATTCTGCACGTCCTGCGCGAAGATCACGCCGAGCAGCTTCTCCCCTTCGCCTAACACGGGCAGGGTGATCAGGCCGTGCGTAAGCATCTCGGAGTAGGCGTCTTTGAGCGTCGCCTCAGGTTCGGTGACGGTCGGGAAGCGCTTCATGATCTGGTCAGCGCGAACGTTACTGCTGCGCGCGTCATCGATGGCGACGTAGCCCAGCAGCCGGTCGTTCTCGTCGACGACCCACGCGGTCCGCTGTTCGGCATTTTCCAGCATCGCCACGATGTCGTCCGTCAGGGTCGCGCCCTGCGCCCGCACGATATCCGTCGTCATGCCTTCCCCGGCCCGGACCAGCCCCAGCCGCTTGAGGCCCCGGTCGGCCCCGACGAAGTCCGCCACGAAGTCGTTGGCGGGGTGGGAGAGAATCTCATCCGGCGGGCCGTACTGCTCGACCCTGCCGCCCACCTGCAAGATGCAGATGCGCGTGCCCATCTTGATCGCCTCGTCGATGTCGTGCGTCACGAACAGGATCGTCTTGTTGATCCGTCGCTGAAGGCGCAGGAACTCGTTTTGCAGATGCTCGCGCGTGATGGGGTCGATGGCGCCGAACGGCTCGTCCATCAGCAGCACCGGCGGGTCCGCCGCCAGCGCGCGGGCCACGCCCACCCGCTGCCGCTGCCCGCCGGAAAGCTCGCGCGGGAAGCGATCGCGGTAGGTGGCCGGGTCCAGCCCCATGAGGTCCAGCAGTTCGTCGACCCGCTGATCGGTGCGGCTCATTTCCCAGCCCAGCAGGTTGGGCACGGTCGCCACGTTGTCGCGGATGGTCATATGCGGGAACAGGCCGATCTGCTGGATGACGTAGCCGACGTTGCGG
>CAZWUX010000030.1:3503-21022 GCA_964637665.1 uncultured Anaerolineae bacterium | reverse complement strand
CGGCGCTGACGCGCCCCATCGGCCTCATGCTTCTCCCGGCGCTGCTGTTTGCGGTCGCTGTCCACTGGCTGATTCGCCGGACCCCACCGCACCGGCTGGCGCAGGCTGTCCGGCATGGGGCAGCGCTGGCCCTGCCCTTTCTGCTGCTGGCCGGATCGTGGATGGTCCGCAACGCCGTCCGCTTCGGCCACTTCTCCATGAGCACGATCGGCGGCATCAACCTTTACTACTACAACGCCGCCAGCCTCGAAGCGCACCGCCTCGACATCTCGCTCGACGAGTCGCGGGCCATGCTGGACGAACGCCTCGCCAGCCAACCCCCGGCTGACCCGGACTGGCCCTCCGACACGATGGGGGCCTACGCCCGCCGCCTCATCCTCGCCCACCCGGTCCAGTTCGCATTCTACAACGGCCTCGACGCCCTCAACGGATTCCGGCCCGGCTACAGCTATCTGCTCCGGCTGTTCTGGGCGGGCGACGTGACCGACGATCCCGTCGACCAGTTCCGGCACGGCGGGCTGGAGGGCGCGCTCGACGCGCTGCGCAGCCAGCACATCGTGATACTGCTCGCCGAACTGGGGATGACGGCTTATACGCTCACGGTGGTCGCTCTGGCTGTTGTGGGGGGCTGACGCTTCTGCTCCGGGGGCGGTGGCTGGCCGCCTGCCTGCTCGGCCTCATCCCGGCCATCCTGCTCTATCTGCCGGGTATCGCGTCCAACGCCCGGTTCCGAGCGCCAGCCGAGCCATTTCTGGCCGCGCTGGCAGCGATCGCGCTCAGCTGGCTGTGGGAAATATTGCCTATCTCAGAATTGCGCCGCGCAAAAAAAACCGCACGGCTGGCGTAAATTATGATATGATAGAAACAGAGTTACTCAAGCCGGGAAACAAACCAGAGCAACTGAACCCTTTTCGACCACTATTGTGTCGGTGCCTGCGCAGCAGGGCCACCGATCATGACAATCGATCTATCTCCTCGTTGCTGCACCACCACCACTAGGGAGGGAGTCCCAATGACCATCTCTATGAAAGAGCTGATCGAAACCATCGCCAAAGCCATCGTCGACGACCCATCGCAGGTTCGCGTCACTGAGATCGAGGGCAGCACGTCCGTGATCCTCGAACTCTCTGTGGCCGAAGAGGAGACAGGCCGGGTCATCGGGCGAAACGGCCAGGTCGCCAACGCCATGCGCACGCTGCTGCAAAGTATCGCAGCTAAAGAGAACAAACGGGTCACGCTGGAGATCATCTAATAGCGCCGGAACCGGGCCGGAGGGCGCGCAGGCCCGGTGCAGAGAAGCCTCTCTCAACCGCTGCCGGGTAGTTGACAGTCTATCAGGTTGCGCCCGGCGGCAGTCTGCTTCTGCGCGGTAAGTCAGCGGCGCAGCAGCCTCTATTCCCCTGCTGCCGTCTCGAGCAGAATCCCGACACAGTAATCGAACGCGGCGTCGAGCACGCGCTCATTGTCGAAGTGTGAGGCCGCATAGGCGATGCTGCATCGCTGCGTATGCTCGCCCTGTTCAAGCGTCACCGTCACCGCCTCGATGACGTGCCAGCGGTCCGGCGGCCAGTCGCCAGGGCGCAGCGTGCCATTTTTCCCATACATGCTCATCGACACGTCCGGGTACCGTGCCTGAGCGCGCGCCAGCGCCGTCTCAAGCTCGGTGGTCTGCTCCGGGTCCGGGATCGCCATCAGCGCCCGCGCCTCATCGAGCGCCGCCAGCACGCCCTGCCGGTACAGTTCGGGTGAGTTGTACTCGTCCGTGAGCGGATACCCCGGCTGGTTCAGCGCGCGGTTGATCGCCCCCTCGATCCACCCCGGCGATTCGATAAACTCGAAGAGATCGAGCAGCGCGTTGAGCGTCACCGGATTGGCCTGCACCTCATCCGGATCGTAGGTCGGATCGACCGCCGCGAGGTGCGTCGAAATCATCCCTGTCGTCGCACCATAATTCCACTGCGTCAGCCCAACGTAAGGCGGCAGCCCGACGATGTCATGCAAAAAATCATTGAAGTGATTCAACGCATTCGGGTTCCCCGCGACCCCACTGGCATCGACCAGCACCGCGCCCGTCGCCGTGTTGTTACTGCCGACGATCATCTTGTACGCATCCCGTGCATCACCGGCCTCCCACCCCGTCAGCGCGATGCGCGGATCGCGGAAGATCGCGTAGATCAGCACCCCGGCTTTGAGCGTGCTGGCCGCATTCTGGATTTTGTCGCCATCGAAGTCGAGGATCAGGTCAGGCCGTCCGCTCGGGTGGTCGAGCGGACGCACGACGAGCCTCAGATAAGGGTCATTGCGCAGCCCGATCAACCGCTCGATGCGGCGGAAGTGATCGTTGTACAATTTATCCAGCGGGTCGGTGTAAATGACGCCCACCTCACCCTGCTCGACGCCCTCCGGGGCTGCCGTGGGGGCCGGTGCTGCGGTCGGCGCTGCCGGGACTTCGACCTGCTCGACCACTGCCGGTTCCGGGGGCGCGGCAGCCACCGGCTGGGCCGTCGCCACCAGCGGAGCGGTGGCCGTCACATAGATCGTCTCCGCCGTCGGCTGCGGTGCAGGGGCCGAGGCGAACGTCATCTCCCGCGACACGGTGAAGATCACCAGCGTCACCAGCAGCCCCATAATCGACGTTACCAGGATCAGAAAGCCGACGCTGTTCGCCGCCAGCCGCACGCCCGCCGACTTGCGCAATGGCCCCTCGATGTGTCTCAACGATTCTGAATACTGCTCAAGAGTACAGAACGCCGCGCACCCTGTCAACCGCCTGATACCGCGATTTTGGTGAATGAACCGCTCTGGGCCGGACGTTCGGGTCGGGTGCGTCTAACCCGGTCGTGTATTCAGGTTGCGATGCTCTCTCAGCGCGGTGCGGTTTTCCCCCGAAAGCCCTTCCGCCGCCAGAATGAAATACCGTTCGCGCAACGATTCGACGCCTGCTGCGTATAAATCTGTGAAAGGCAACTTCAAAAACTATTGGTAGTTCAGGAGAGATTGGAATGAGTTTGCTGCGCGCCCTACTGTGCATCGTTTTCCCACCGCTGGCGGTGCTCGACCGTGGCTGCGGCACGGTGCTGATCGTGCTGCTGTTGACGCTGGCCGGGTGGGTGCCGGGGGCCATCGCCGCCCTCGTGCTCAACTATCAGGCCGTCGAGGCGCGGCGCACCCGCCGCATGAGCTGACGGCTCCCAGAAAGCCGAATCGACGGGCCGTACGCATCGCGTGCGGCCTTTTTTATGCGCCGCCCGCGCGCGCAGGGTGTCACCTGTCACCGGCAGGCCTGACGTTCGACACTTCAGCCGCGCACTGGCGGCGTATATACTTAGTGTGATATTATTTACAATGTAAATAGGGGATCGGCGGAGTACATCCAGTGGTCGATACGGAACACAGCGGCTTTGGACGCTACCCACTCCAGAGCGTCGCGCTTGGGCTCCTGATGCGCGGCCCGAAGCATGGCTATGGTCTGTACCGGGACTTCACCGAGTTCTTTGGGTCGATCTGGAAGGCCGGGCAGGCGAAGTTCTACGTCGCCCTGACCGATCTACAGAGGGGCGGCTTTCTCGACGCGACGATGGAGCCGCAGGAGAACCGCCCGGCGCGCAAGGTCTATCACCTGACGGAGGCGGGCCGCGAGCAGTTCATGAGCTGGCTCCGGGAGCCGGTGCGGTCGATGCGGACCGTTCGCGTCAAGTTCATTGCCAAGCTGCGCTTTTTCGACCTGCTGGGCATCGAAGGGGCCGGCGCACTGATCGACGCGCAGATCGCCGTGTTTCAAGCGATGGTCGACGAGTGGGAAGGCGCTGTCACAGGCAGCGGCGCAGTGGAGGCCGATCCATTCTATGGCCTCGTGTACGATTTCCGCGTCCGGCAGGCGCGCTTCATCATCGAGTGGTTGGAGGCGTGCAAAACCCACGTTGCGGCAGGCCAGCTTGAGGTCTGATCTCAGCGATCAACAGTGTGGACTCCAGGGTTTCTGACCGACTATCCGGCTACCCGGAACCCTGACCAGAGGAGGCGGACCCACCCATCCGCCTCCTCCTTTTTTGCTCAGGGACAATGCCCCCCGCCCTGAGCCATAACACAGCAGCGGCAGCCAGATAGCTGCCGCGCTGCAATGTATCCGCTGTAGGATCGTCGAGTTCTTAGAAGAGGTAAGCGATCAGGCTGATGATGAACAGCACCAGCACGAAGAAGACGATCCGCGCCGCCGCCGCGAACGTCGATGCGACGAGGTCAAACCCGAACAGCGCGGCGATGATCGCCAGTACGAACAAACCAATTGCCAATCCCAGCATGTGAACTCCTACCTGTATAGCTTAACGATATAATCTCAGTTTAATCCTCCCCCGCTAAAAAAACCCAAACTTGCATAAACAAAAGCTAAAATCAGAAATGCCTTCCATCATGGATTCAACATGCCGGGCGCGCGGGCCGCTCACTCCGCCGGGGTCAGGTTCGACGGCAGAACCTCGTTCAGCAGCAGGCGCTTAAAAACCGGCAGCTTGCCCCCCTCACTCGCCGCCCCCGCGATGAGATCGTAGCCCGCCGCATACGTGAACACGTACGCCCGGTAGAGGGGATGCGCGATCATGCTGACCGCCTGGCGAGCGCGCTTCTCCGTCGCGAGCGTGTACGTCCGGTAATAATCGACCGCCCCTTCCTCGTCGATCTGCCCACCATGATACAGCAGCGCCGTGTTGCAGCGGACCCGCCGGGATAGCTCACGGGCCTGATCGACGACGTACAGATCGGCGGGTACCGCCGGGGGCAGCCCACCGACGGGCAGTAGCACGTCGACCGTCCAATCGACCGCCTCCCGCTCCGGCAGGATGATCTCCTGCGCCGTATCCGCGATGCCCTCCGCGATGACGGCGGCGGGGCTGAGCAGCAGGGCGCTCGCCGCTTCCGGGTATCCCCGTTCGTGGTATAAATGCCGCTCCTTCAACTGAGCCTCGGTGTGATGCCCCGGATACGCCTCGTGCGCGATGGTGTTGACCATATCAAGCACCGAGACCGGGATGTCCGTGTTGACCTCGATCAGCGACCGGGCATTCCCCAGATACCAGTTATACGCGCTCCAGGGCTGTCCCTGTGTGAGCGCGATCTCGATTTCCTCCCCCTCCACCAGATCGATGATCTCGCGCGTGCGGCGGCGCGTCACCTCACGGGCCAGCTCCAGCAGTTCGAGCACCCGCTCACCATCCATCACCTCATACGTCTCTCGGAAGGCATGGAGCCGATCCGCGAGACTCCCGCCGGGCGGCAGGACCGTGTCGAGCGCGCGGTGTATCTGCTGGAAGACGGATTCATCCGTCCATTCCGTGCGGATGTCGAACAGCCGGGCGACCTCATCCGGGTAGTCGAACGTCTCTCCGCGCTGCATCCTGAGCAGACAGTCCATCCCCCGGAAAATCGCGCCGAGATAAGCCGCGCGTTCCGGGTCGCCAGAGGGCGCCATCTCGCGGACGCGGGCCAGATCATCCAGCAGCGCATCCGCCGACTTCGGCGGCTGATCCACCACCTCAGCCTTGATTTCCTCCGGGCCAATATAAGCGTCGACGTATCCCTCGACCAGTTTGTCGATCTCAAGCGTCAGGCGCAGGTAAGCGTCGTGAAACGGATCGCGCGTCCTGCCATTCGACTCAGGCATGATATGCTCCATCTGGCTGCCGGATCAGGATCAGGGATTTCGGACAAGATACCCGACCAGGGCCGCGCTGGCAACCGGTCCGCAGCATCACAGCAGGAGGGTTGCCGGTCCCTTGCACCAGACTTTATAATGGGGTCAACAGGACGCGCTGCAGAGGGTGTGTTGAGGGTTAGCCGATGACGACCATTAAGCTGTTTGCCACACTGCGCGATAAAGCCGGGGCCGCCGAGATCGAGATCCCATTCGAGCGAGGGGGCACCGCCCGCGAGCTTATCGAGGCCATCGAGTCCGTCAAGCCCGGCCTCGCGAGCGCGATCGTCACGCCGGAGGGCGAGCTAACCGGGGCCGTACACATCTTCGTCGGGGGGCGGAACGTCGAGTGGCTGGACGGCCTCGACACCATGATCAAGGATGGGGAAACCGTATTCCTCGTCCCACCCGCCGCCGGGGGCTAGCAGCGGCGCACGTTCCACCTATACAAAAAACCGGCAGCCCACCGGAGAGTCCGGTGGGCTGCCACGTCATTACAGGCCGGGCACGGATGCGCCGGGCCGTATGCTAAGTGCAGCCACATTAACCTGATGGAAAAGGCTGCACTTAGTCGATGATGCCAAGCGCTTTCAGCTTGGCTTCCGGCACGACTCCGCCCGGCTCCCACTCGCGCAGTTCGTAGTACTTCTCCAGCATCAGGTCAAGCTCGCAGACCTGTCCCTCGGAGCCTTCCATCGTGCTCGGCTCCTCCGTAAAGCGCTTCGGCAGCGTATCTGAACCGGGCTGCTCGCCTGCAAGCTGGTTGTAGTAGCGCTCCAGATTGTAGACGCGCTCGCCCGTCTCCAGCACGTCGTCGGCGGCAAAGTTCTCGACGCCGACCATCGTCGCGTACTGTGCGGCGTACATGTCAGGGTTCTCCGAGAAGGAGCTGAACTTGCACAGGTCAAGCGAGTCGCTGAAGGCCAGGATATCTTGCAGCAGCTTGAGCAGCGCGGGCTTGCTCTCCCAGTCCAGCGGGTCGGTCTTGGGTTCGATCACGCCCAGCTCGCTGGCCGGTGAGTAACCACGCAGGTGGCACGCGCCGCGATTGCTGGTCGCAAAGCCGAGGCCCATGCCCTTCAGACCGCGCGGGTCGTAGGCGGGGATCGCCTGGCCGCGCACCTGCATCCCGACCTCTGGATGACCGTAGTGCTCGGCGATCCCGGCGACGCCCTCTGCGAGTACGTCACCCACACCCTCACGCATGGCCGTCTTCTCGATGAGCTCCAGCATCCGCGCGTTGTCGCCCCATTCGAGCGGGTATTTGCCATCCCAACCTTTCTGGTAGACCTCCATGTAGGTCGCGAGGCAGGCCCCCATCTCGATGGCGTCGACGCCGTAGTCGTTGCAGGCGTCGATCATGAAGGCGATCGAAGGCAGGCTGTCGTTGCCACAGAACGCGCCAAACGACCATACCGGCTCGTACTCGACGCTCTCCATTCTGAGCTTCTTGCCCTGGTATTCGACCTCGACCTCTTTCTTGCACGCCACCGGGCACGCGTGGCAGGTCGGGTTATCGACCAGATAGTGCTCGTTGACGTATTCGGCGCTGACAGGCTCGGCGCCCTCTCCGAAGGAGGTGACCTGTCCGTTGCGTGTCGGCAAAGCGCCCATCCCGCTCGTGATGTTCGTCAGGATGTTCGTGCCGTAGACGCTCAGGCCGCCCTTCTTCGGCTGCGTGAAGGCGCCCTCAGCCATCAGCGCGCCCAGTGCCTCGGTACGCGCCTCGTTGAACGCGTCGGCGTCGGCGGGCTGAGGCCATACCGTCGCCGCCTTGATGACGACGGCCTTGAGGTTCTTGCTCCCGGCCACCGTGCCGGTGCCACCGCGCCCGGAAGCGCGGTCGTCTTCGTTGATCCAGCTCGCGAACTTCACCAGGTTCTCGCCACCCTGACCGATCGAGAGCACGCTCAGGTTTTTCTCATCACCATACTTCGCCTGGAGGTGCGGGATCACGGTGTGGACGCCCTTCCCCCAGATGTCGCTGGCATCCTCGATCGAAACTTTGCCATCCTCCACATACAGGTAGACGGGCTTCTCCGCCTTGCCGGTCACGAGGATCGCGTCGAACCCGGCCCAGCGCATCCGCGCCGCCGACCAGCCGCCGTGATGGCTGTCGGTGACGGTGCCTGTGAGCGGGCTTTTGGTGACGATGGCCATCCGGCCACTCATGTTGGCGCGGCTTCCGGTGAGGGGACCGTTCATGAAGCACAGGAGATTGTCTTCGCTGAGGGGATCGACTTCCGGCCCATTCTCCAGCATATAGCGCACGCCCAATCCGCGCGCGCCGATGTATTTGCGTGCCCATTCCTCCGGGATGGTCTCGTAGCTGACCTCCCCGGTCGACAGGTTCACGCGGGCAACTTTGTTGGCATAGCCTCCAAGTGCCATCGTTGGACTCCTTTGTTTCTGACTCGATGCTTATCTCCGGGGTCCTTTCCACCCAGAAGGGGTTCCCGGAACCCTGACCCGGCAGCGCAGCACATCACGCCTTTCGGGTCATGGATCACAGCGCTCGATGTGCTTTACGCGCCTCCTTTCCGGCCAATCACTCACGTTCCGGCAGCGCACCTGAACCGGCGCGTGCCGGTTATGGGCACTGGATGAAGCCCTGCGCCCACAGACAGCCGCCGCACGTGGGGAACTGCTCGCCGGAGCAGTCCACGTAGTTCCCGGCGAACCGCTCGCAGCCGCCACACGTCGTGCAGGGCGAGAACGGGAAATCTCTCAACCGCTGGCGGAACCCGGCATATTCGTCTGACTGCCAGATCGCGCGTAGCGGCTGGTCATTGATGTTGCTCACGACGTAATGTGTCACGTCCTTGCGCTGGCCTCGAACATACTCCGGGTGATCGTGCATGAGCGAAAGACACGGGCTGACCGCGCCATCCCAGCGGACGACGGCGTAGCCCTCCTGGGCAAACCGGCAGTAATTATCACGCCCACTGAGACTCGCATCGAGCAGGCTGATGCTCGCCCGCGAGTTAAAGACCCCCTTCAGCGCGACGGAGGTCGAGCCGTTGAAGTCCATCTTCGGCAGGCTGAGGTCGAGCACCTGCGACGATGCGCGGTACGTCGGCGCGCGCAGCGCGCGCCCGTACAGTATTTCCTGCTCCATCTCAGCCGTATGGGGGACGACGTTCGACACGGCGATGTCCGACGCGCCGACGTGCGTGGCAAGCTGCGGGAGACGGGCCATATCCGCGACGTTGCTCCGCATTGCGACGAAGGCGATACCCACCTGCGGGTTGCTGTGCCGCCCGTTGCGCCTGACCTTCAATCGCCACAGGTCGCGCAGATTTTGCACGACGTTAGGCAGGCTGCCCCCGACCCGGATATCCTCGTAACGATTCTCGCTGACGCCGTCTATCGAAACGACGAGCCGGTCGAGGCCGAGGTCGATCAGCGCCGACGCGACGATCCGGCTCAGCATCGTGCCGTTCGACGTGACCTGCACCCGCGCGCCGGTCGCCTTCGCCAGCTTGACACACTCCAGAAAGTCAGGGTGAACCATCGGCTCCCCATACCCGCCAAAGTGGATGATCGGCGGTTCGGGGAACTCCCTCACCTGGTCCATCAGCTCCCGGAAGGTCGCGAGCGGCATGGTCCCCTGTATTTCCTGCCACGTGTGGCGCACGCACATCTGGCAGTTCAGGTTGCAGGCCGTTGTGATCTCGACGTACAGTTTGCGAAGCGAATCCATTGAGCATCCCGTCAAAATCAGGACGGACGAAATGGCTGTATAAACGGCTCGTCGTCAGACGGGATGGGAGAGGTAACCCGCGCGATGAGGCCCACCCGCCCGGCACGCAGTTACATGATGAGATATAGAAGTAGCCTAAAACTGCGGCGTACGCCGCCTGGATTCTCAGTATAAGGGGGACCGGCGCATGGCGGGGAGTGCCAAATGTCACCTCGCCCGCCCGAAACCATCATGAGGCCACCTCAGGCTTCCCGGCGAACGCTGCCGCACCGCAGGCTTGTGAAATGCTTGACAATTGGGGGCGCGCCCAATATAATCAGCGCTGACTAGTCAGATTTGACTAACCTTACCGGAAAACTCATCAGAGGGAGAGAAGTGATGTCATTTCAGACGGGGCTGCTGATCCTCCACTCATGGATCAGGTGGCTGGTTCTGCTCGTCGCGCTGGTGGCCGTCGTCAAGTACGTCATCGGGCTGGTGCAGGACGGCGAATTCGACGGCATGGCGCGCGGTCTGTCGGCGGCCTTCAGCGGGCTGATCGACCTCAACGTAGCCCTCGGCGTGATCCAGCTTATCGCCTTCTGGGGGGCCTTCGCGGCAGCGGCAGGCGGCTTCCCCCGCCCTCAGGTCGAGCACATGGGCGTCATGCTCGTGGCAGCCGTGATCGCCCACCTACCCAATCGCTGGAAGGGGGATCCTGCACGGGTGCGCTACCGGAACGGGCTGCTTGTGTTCGTGGGGGTCATCGTCCTCATCGTGGTGGGGGTGTCGCTCCTGCAAGGCAGCCGATGGGTGTTTCGCGGCCTGTAGTCACCGCGCGGCACACCGGGCGGCGATGCGTCTGTCAACCTGCCGGGGTTTACCGTAATGCAGCAGAACGACGCCTGTCATACGGCGTCGTTCTGCAATTAGGAAGGCCGTCCCATTTTTCCGGCTCAACTCGATTACGTGCCACCCGTAAATCGCTTCCGGACTGCCCCTTCCACCGGGGCCGACCCCCCTCACTTACATCACCAGAATATCAAAATGCGGCAGGGGATACCTGCCGCACGGCTTGCAGCCAGCTTGCATCAACCTGACCGTTTCCTGTCAGGCGATCGGTTCAGTCGTAATTGCGGATCACAAGCTCGGTGATCGGCCCCCGCCCTTCCGGCTGCGAGTTGATGTAGCGCCGGGCTTTGACCGGCTTGATATCGAAATCCGCATACAGTTCGCGAATGTAATCATGATCCGAGTTGCTGAGCATCAGCGTGCAGCCGCGCCGGTCGAGGTCGCGGAACGTCTCCGCCAGCCGCGCCTGATCCTCCCGCCCGAACCCGCCCGCCGAATAGCTCGTGAAGCTCGACGTTTCGTTCAGCGGCATGTAGGGCGGATCGAGGTAGACGAAGTCGCCCGGTCCGGCCCCATCCACCGCCTCCTCGAACGAGCCGGATCGAAGCTCGACGCCCTCCAGCGCCGCCGCCGCCGCCCGCAGTTTCTTCCTGTCGAGGATGCGCGGGCGATTGTAGCGGCCCATCGGCACGTTGAACTCACCCCGGCTGTTGACGCGCCACAGGCCGTTGTAGCACGTCCGGTTAAGGTAGATCATGCGGGCCGCCCGCTCGACCGGGTCTTTGTTCTCCGGCCAACCTTCCTGCCGGTCCCACTCGCGCACGGCGTAATAGTAGCCCTGGCTGTGCTTCGTCCGGTGGTCGTGCAAGTGGTCGATGAGTACGTCGACGCAGCCCTGCACGACGCGATAAATGTTGATCAGGCTGTGGTTGATGTCGGCCAGCACGTAATCCCGCGCGAAGCCCTCCCCCCGCAGATGGAAGAACACCGCCCCGCTGCCGACGAACGGCTCATAGTACGCCCGGAACGGCCTGCTGCCATTAGCCGGGAACAGGGAGTCGTACTGTTTGAGCAGGCTCCGTTTTCCTCCCGCCCATTTCAAAAAGGGCGTAACCTGCCTAAGCGTCGTTTCGGTTTGGGTGTCGGACACAGGTATCCTCCGCTGGGTTATCGCCATGATGATACATGAACTCGGCAGAAATGGTAAGCCGCTCCGCCCGGATTCATCTTAAAATTTCCCGCCGGTTCGCCTGCGGACGCCGTTCGCGCTACCATCAAAGTCACCACCCGTTCGATTAGATGCGATCACAGGCCGACGATGTCCCTGTCTTCTCCCGATCCCGACGAGCTTGCCCACCGCCACCTCGACCGGGGCGATCCGACCGGCTGGTTCGAGACGCTGTACGCCCACGCCGGGCCGAACGGTGAGGGCGTGCCCTGGGTCCGCCTCAGCCCGCATCCCGACCTCGTCGACTGGCTGGCGGCGGATTCTCACGACGTAGCGGGGCGGCCCGCGCTGGTCGTCGGATGCGGATTCGGCGACGACGCCGAGGAGCTGGCCCGGCTCGGCTACGACGTGACGGCCTTTGACATCTCTCCCAGCGCCATCGCCCGCTGCCGCGAACGTTTCCCCATGACTCGCGTTGACTACCGCGTGGCCGATCTGTTGGACCCGCCCACCGCATGGAACCGGGCCTTCGCTTTCGTCGCGGAGATCATCACCGTGCAGGCGCTTCCACCCTCACTTCAGGTCGACGCCATCCGGGGGGTGGCCTCGTTCGTCGCGCCGGGCGGCAGGGCGTTCGTCGTGTCGCGCGTGCGGGACGCCGTCGTCGCGCCGAGCGGCCCACCCTGGCCCGTCGCCGAGACATCCTTCGCCGCGTACGAGGCTGCGGGCCTCGTGCCCCTGGCCGTCGACGAGACGCCCATCGGCGTGTGGACGCGCATCCGGCACATGTGCGCCGTGTACGCCCGCCCAGAGTGAACATCGCCCCCTGAATACCCGACCGTGCCACAACGCCCACACCCCCGGCCCGCGCCGCCAGGAGCAGTTCATTCACCAGAATCCACTGCCCTGAAAATTCAGCGCCTCGCGCTTCGTTGCAGCGCCCCACACCATCGTGTAAGATGAACACATGATGCCCGATACCGTGCATATCCCCGTCCTGCTGGACGAGACGATAGATGGCCTCGCCCCTCACCCCGGTGCCGACCTGATCGACGGCACGCTGGGCGCGGGCGGCCATACCGAAGCGTGGCTGGCGGCTACCGCCCCCGATGGCCGCGTGCTGGGCTTCGACCTCGACGCGGGCGCGCTCGAGGCGGCCCGCGAGCGGCTGGCGCATTACGGCGAGCGCGTGGAATTTGCTCACGCCTCGTTCGCGACGATGGGGGATATCGCGCCGGAGCGCGGCTTTGCCGCGGTTGACGCCGTCCTGCTGGACATCGGGTTCTCGTCCATGCAGATCGACGACCCCGCGCGCGGCTTCGCCTTCAGCGCGGACGGCCCGCTCGACATGCGGTTCGACCGGGATCAACCGGTGACCGCCGCGACCCTGGTCAATACGCTGGGGCAGGACGAGCTGGCCGACCTGATCTACGAATACGGCGAGGAGCGCCACTCGCGGCGCATCGCGCGGGCCATCGTCGCGGCCCGCCCCTTCCACCACACCGGCAGGCTCGCCGAGGTCGTGGCGGGCGCGGTCCCGCGCTCATCGGAGCGCATCCATCCCGCCACCCGGACGTTTCAGGCGTTACGCATCGCCGTCAACGACGAGCTTGGCGCACTGGAGCGGGCACTGCCGCAGGCCGTCGACCTGCTCAAACCGGGCGGCAGGCTGGCCGTGATCAGCTTCCACTCGCTGGAAGACCGCATCGTCAAACATTTCATTCGCGAGGCGGCCAGCGACTGCATCTGCCCACCCGATCTGCCGGTGTGCGTCTGTGATCACGAGCCGACTCTGCGGCCCGTGAACCGCAAGCCCATCACGGCGTCGGACGCCGAAGTGAACGCCAATCCGCGATCTCGCAGCGCCAAGCTGCGGATCGCCGAGCGATTGTAGCATGAGCCAGAAGGTTAAAAACCCGGTCGAAGAACAGTGGATCCAGCAGGCGCTCCGGCAGGCCCCCTGGCGCACCCAGACGCAGGCCACGTCGCTCGTGCTGGCCGTCGTCGTGCTGGTCGCCGTGATCGGCGCGCTCTACCTCGCCCAGGCCAGCCGCACCGCCGCCACCGGACGGCGGCTTCAGGCGATGGAGGCCCGCCGTCAGGTCATCGAGCAGCAGAACGCCCAGCTTCGCGCCGAGATCGCCTCACTGCGGTCCGTCCCGCGCCTCACCGCCGAGGCCGAGCGGCTGGGCTACCGCACGGCCAGCCTCGGCGAGGTCGAGTACCTGATCGTCGACGACGTGCCACCCCTGCCTGAACCGCCCCCACCGCCGCCCATCCGGCCCGAGGAAGTCGTGCCGCGCTACAACGAGACACTCGAAGGCTGGCTGTCCGAGCAGCTCGCCGTTTTCCGCGTCGAGGCCACCGACTTCTGGCGGCGCACCTTCGGCAGCCCTGCCGACGAGCCGGTCACCCCGGCAAGCGATGAAGATGTCGAGACCGACGGCGGCGAGGTCACGGCCACGCCCGGCGTGACGCCGCCCCCCGGCGATGGTGAGGATGTCATCCCCGATGCGTGAGTCACTGAACCGCCGGTTAGGCGTGATCGGAGTCTTGCTGTTCACGGCAGCGATGTTGATCGCCTACCGCCTGATTTCGCTCCAGTTCAACATCGACAAGGCCTATTTCGCTCAGGAGGCGCTGACCGAGTACCGCTATCAGGTGCTTCGCCAGCCGCCGCGCGGCGAAATCTACGACCGGAACGGCGTCCTGCTCGCCACGAATACGATCGACTACGAGATCGGCCTCTCACCCGTGCTGATCTACGACCGCGAGGGCACGGCGGAGCTTCTCTCCGAGGCGATGGGCATCCCCGCCGAGGAGCTGATGGCCGACATGGCGACCGCCGAGCCTTACGTCCAGCTTGTGCGCCCGGCATCGGCCTCGATGGGCCAGCGCGTGCTGGCGCTCGACCTCGACGGCGTGGTCGTGACGCCCATCCCCCACCGCTTCTACCCGCACGAAACGCTGGCCGCGCACGTGCTGGGCTTCGTCGCGCTCGATCACACCGGCTACTACGGCATCGAGGGCTACTACGATGAGCTGCTGCGCGGGCAGGTTGAGGTCGACGACCAGAGCCGCATCCCATTTGAGGCGACCGGCGGGCAGGGCTGGCGATCCGGCTCCAACCTCTACCTGACCATCGAGAGCGAGATCCAGTACCTCGCCGAGAGCACGCTGGCCGAGGCGCTCCAGTCGACCGGTGCGGAGAGCGGTACGATCATTGTACTGAACCCACAGACCGGTGAGGTGCTGGCGATGGCGAATCTGCCCACCTTCGACCCGAACCGGTTTGCCAGCGAGAACGGCGATCTGTTCAACAACCCCGCCGTCAACGAGGACTACGAACCCGGCTCCGTCATGAAGGCGCTGACGATGGCCGTCGCGCTGGAGACCGGCGAGGTTACGCCCAGCAGCACCTACAACGACACGGGTGTGATCGAGGTCGGCGGCATCGAGATTTACAACTGGGACCGCGCCGCTCACGGCGTCACCGACATGACGAACCTGCTCGCCAAGTCGCTGAACGTCGGCGCGGCGACGCTCAGCCTGCGCATGGGGCCGACGAGCTTCTATCGCGGGCTTGAGGAGTTCGGCATCGGGCAGCCGACTGGCATCGACCTCGCCGGGGAGCTTGACGGCATCCTGCGCGAGCCGGGCAGCTCGCAGTGGTACGAATCCGACCTCGCCACCAACGCCTTCGGGCAGGGCGTCGCCACCACGCCGATGCAGATGGTCGCCGCCATGGGCGCCATCGCTAACGACGGCCTGCTGATGCAGCCCCACATGGTGACGCAGCGCATCGACCCGGATGGCACGGTCACGACCTTCGAGCCGACCGTGCTCCGGCGGGCCATCTCCGAGGAGACGGCCCACACGCTCACCCGGATGCTCGCCACCGCGCTCGAACAGGAGGCCTCCCCCGCGCTGGTGCCCGGCTACACGATTGCCGGGAAAACCGGCACGTCCGAGATTCCGATACCGGGGCGCGGCTACGATCCGGACGCCACCATCGGCAGCTTCGTGGGCTACGGCCCGGTCGACGATCCGCAGTTCGTCGTGCTCGTCAAGCTCGACCGCCCCACCTCCTCCCGCTGGGGTTCGCAAACGGCAGCCCCGGTTTTCGGACAGTTCGTCTCCCGGCTCGTCGTGCTGATGGAGATTCCGCCGGAGAATGTGCGGCTGGCAAGCGCCGAGCAGCCGGACCAATAACGCGCCGGGCAGCAAGCTGGCCGCGTTTTTCCCCATCACACCCCGGTAGTTGGAAGGCGGCTTAGGGCCTCTGCCCGATTTGGGCTATAATGCAGGAGCCTGTCCGCAGACCCATCCAGCGATTTGGCACGGCCATGTCTCAGCTAACACTCGAGTTTTTCGTTCAGGCCATGATGGGCCAGCCCTCCGACGAGACGCACCCCGTCGACGAGGTGATCATCGATTCGCGTGATGCAAGACCCGGCACCATTTTCGCGGCTCTGCCCGGCGAAACCGCCGACGGCCACGATTACGTCGCCGATGCGTTAAAGGGTGGCTGCGCTGCCGCTCTGGTCGATCACGACCTCCGCCTGCCCGTCGAGATCGTCGACCTGCGCAAGGACGCGACGTGGCGCAGCCTGCCGCTGCCCGACCCGCCGATGCTGTTCCTCGTCAACGACGTGCTGCACGCCCTCCAGAAAGTCGCCCGCCTGTGGACCCATCGCTGGCTCGACAGCCCCGGCCATCGCATCGTCGGCATCACGGGCAGCGTCGGCAAGACGACGACGAAGGACCTCGCCGCCGAGGTGCTCGCGACGCGCTTCCCCACCCTCAGCAGCGCCAAGAGCTACAACAACGAGATCGGCCTGCCTCTCTCCGTGCTGCGCCTCACCGATCACCACCGCCGCGCCGTGCTTGAGATGAGCATGTACGTGCCGGGCGAGATCAAACTGCTCGCCGGGATCGCGCCTCCGCAGGTCGGCGTCGTGACGCTGATCGCCCCCGTCCACGCCGAGCGCGCCGGGTCGATCGACGACATCGTCAACGCCAAATCCGAACTGGTCGAGGCCCTGCCTCCCGCCCCCGAAGGGACCGCCATCCTGAACCTCGACGACGAGCGCGTCATGTCGATGGCGGACCGCACGCAGGCCGAGGTTGTGACCTACGGCCTCAACCCAAAGGCCGACCTGTGGGCCGACCGCATCGAGGGGCTGGGGCTGGACGGCATCCGTTTCTGGCTGCACGGGGGTAAGCGCTTCGGCGGGCAGAGCTACGCCGTCAAGCGGCCGATGCTGGGCCGCCACAGCGTGCAGACCGCGCTCCGTGCGGCTGCCGTCGGCCTCGTCGAGGGTCTGCACTGGGAGGAGGTCATCCGCGGCCTTCAGGAGAGCGAGCGGCAGCTCCGGCTGATCGCCATTCCGGGGCCGAACGGGTCCATCGTGCTCGACGACACCTACAACGCCAGCCCGCCCTCGACCCTCGCCGCCCTGAACCTGCTGAACGACCTCATCGACGGGCGGCGCATCGCCGTGCTGGGCGACATGCTGGAGCTGGGCAGCTACGAGGAGCAGGGCCACCGCGACGTGGGCATCCGCGCCGCCGAGGTGGCCGACCTGCTTATCACGGTCGGGGAGCTGGGCCGGATCATCGCCGACGAGGCGCGCCGCCGCCGGATGCCCGCCCGGCGTGTGCAGTCATTCGCGACGGCGGACGAAGCCGCCGCCTATCTGCTCGACACGGTACAGGCGGGCGATACGGTGCTCGTGAAGGGCTCGCACGCCGTCGGCATGGAGCAGATCGTCGCCCGGCTCAGCGAAGCCGCGCCCGCAGACAGGGGGGCAGGGGCCAGGAATCCATGAGGGATACCGCTTTCGCCCTCGCCATCGGCGGGCTGACGTTTCTCGTCACCGTGATCTGGGGCGGTCCTTTTATCGCGATCCTGCGGCGACTTCACATCGGCAAGCGCGTGCGCGTCGAGATCGCCGACGTGCACAGCGACAAGATCGGCACGCCGACGATGGGCGGCCTGCTGATCCTGATCCCGGTGCTGCTCGTGACGGTCGGCCTCAACCTCGTCAACCTGATCGGTCCCAACATCACCATCACCGGGCGGTCGATCCTCGTGCCGCTGGCGGTGCTCGTTTACTATGGCGGGCTGG
>CAZWUX010000030.1:0-3493 GCA_964637665.1 uncultured Anaerolineae bacterium | reverse complement strand
TAGGCGCGCTCGACGACTGGGAGGGCGTCCGCGACGAGACCCCGGTCGGGCTGGGCATCTCGGCCCGGCTGAAGTTCGCCGCTCAGTTGATCGGCGCGGTCGGCACGGCCCTCGTGCTGTACTACGGGTTGGAAGTTCACTCGGTCGCCATTCCGGGCATCCCCTACCGCTTCGACCTGCACCTGCTGTATATCCCCATCGCCATCTTCGTCATCGTCAGCACGTCGAACGCCGTCAATCTGACGGACGGCCTCGACGGGCTGGCCGGAATCATCACGGCCAGCGCCTTCGCGGCCTACGGCGTCATCGCCCAGCTTCAGGGGCAGGTGTTCCTCGTACAGTTCGCCTTCACGATGGTGGGGGCCTGTTTCGCCTTCCTGTGGTTTAACGCCCACCCCGCCCAGTTGTTCATGGGCGACACCGGCTCGCTCGCGCTCGGCGCGACGCTGGGCACCGTCGCCCTGATGACCGGCCAGTGGCTCATCCTGCCGCTGATCGCCATCATCCCCGTCGCCGAGGTCATCTCCGTGCTGCTTCAGGTCCTCTCCGCCCAGCTCAGCCGCCGCTTTCTGGGCGAGGACCGCCGCATCTTCCGCCGCACGCCGCTGCACCACCATTTCGAGCTTGGCGGCTGGTCGGAGATGCAGATCGTCCAGCGTTTCTGGCTGATCGGTATTCTCGCCAGCATCATCGGCATCGCCCTGGCGCTGCTTTAACGCATCGCACCCTCGCCACCCGACCTCCGCCCCCGGCGTGCCGTCCGGCTTCCTATCCTCTATCATCAAAGCGCGTAACATACACTCTGCGGAGATGGGGGATGAACGGCATGGAGCGCCCCGGCATCCTGCGTATCCCCGTCCGGCTGCGGTCGCGATGCCCCTGCGTCGATGCGTTCCGCGCCCCGGCCATCGTCTTCCCCTGCGCCGATTTAACGCATCGCCCCCTCGCCACCCGACCCCCGCCCCTCGCACGCACCCCCGGCGTGCAACCTGGCTTCCTATCCGCTATCTTCATAATGTCTGACACACATCACCCACGGAGACAGGGGATAACGCTATGGGGTTTCTCAGCATCCTGCGGATTGTCATTGCTGTCGGCACGATCCTGACCGGGCTTTACATGGTGTTCATCCCCCGGCGCGCGAGCGGCTTCACCGGCCTCGACCCGGAGGGCGCACGCGGCGTGACCGAGCTTCGCGCCGCCGTCGGCGGGCTGTTCACCGCGCTGGGGGCTGCGCCGCTCATCTTCGCATCACCCGACATGTATCTGATGCTGGGGATCGCCTATCTCGCCATCGGGGCGGTGCGGCTCGTCAGCATGTTCGTCGACGGCTCAGCCGGGGAATCCTCCAACTGGATCAGCCTGGCCTTCGAGATCGTCGGCGGGATTGTGCTGGTGCTCTAACGTCGGCGCATTCCGGGTCACGACCGGTTCCTCCCCCTCCCATCTCCAACGCCGCTCCGCACGGTTTTCCATCCGGCCCATTCTCTACTATAATGACCAATGTGGTCCGCTTTTATTAGTCTGCCCAACACGGTGGGCATCCAACCAGAGAGAGGGGTACAGCGATGGCAGACGACTTCGACCGCGAGCGCATTGAGGACATCGTGCAGGGGGGACACGAAAAATACCCGCCCCCGGAGTCCATCGCCCGCGAAGCGCATGTCAGCCCGGAGGAATACGACCGCCTGCGGCGTGAGGCGACGGACGACCCGGTCGCCTTCTGGGAGGACCGCGCGCGCGAGCTGGTCGAATGGTACAAACCCTGGGATCAAGTGCTCGACGACTCCGACGCCCCATTTTACCGGTGGTTCGTCGGCGCGGAGACGAACATCGTTCACAACGCGCTGGATCGCCACGTCACGACATGGCGGAAGAACAAGCTCGCCCTGATCTGGGAGGGGGAAGCGGGCGAGCATCGCACCTTTTCGTACTTCCGCCTGTGGCAGGAGGTCAACCGCTTCGCCTGCATCCTGCGCGGCATGGGCGTCAAGAAAGGCGACCGGGTGACGATCTACATGGGCCGCATCCCCGAACTGGCGATCGCCATGCTGGCCTGCGCGAAAGTCGGCGCGATCCACTCCGTCGTGTACGGCGGGTTCAGCGTCGAGGCGCTGGCCGATCGCATCGAGGACGCGCAGAGCAAGGTGCTCATCACGGCGGACGGTGGCTGGATTCGCGGCAAGATCGTCCCCCTCAAAGACACCGTCGACGAGGCCGTCAAGCGCTCCCCCGTCGTCCAGACCGTGATCGTCGTGCGCCGCACCGGCCATGAGATCAACATGGAGGTCGGGCGGGATTTCTGGTATCACGAGCTTGAGAATCTCCCCATCGCCAACGGCCCGTGTGACACCGAGGTGATGGACGCCGAGGACCCGCTGTTCATCCTCTACACGTCGGGCTCCACCGGCAAGCCGAAGGGCGTGCTGCACACGCACGGCGGCTATCAGGTCGGCATCGCCGCGACGCTCAAGTGGGCCTTCGACATCAAGGACGAGGATCGTTTCTGGTGCGCCGCCGACCCCGGCTGGATCACCGGGCACTCCTACATCGTCTACGGCCCGCTGATCCTCGGCGCGACGAACTTCATGTACGAAGGCGCGCCCGACTACCCCTACCCCGACCGCTGGTGGCGGCTGGTCGAGGTGTACGGCATCACGATCCTGTACACCGCGCCGACCGCCATTCGCGGCCTGATGCGTTTCGGCGACGCGTGGGCGCAGCGCCACGATCTGTCCAGCCTGCGCCTGCTCGGCTCCGTCGGCGAGCCGATCAACCCGGAGGCATGGCGCTGGTACTACCGCGTCATCGGCCAGGAGCGCTGCCCGATCATCGACACCTGGTGGCAGACCGAAACCGGCAACTTCATGATCACCCCGCTGCCTGCCACCACCCTCAAGCCCGGCTCGGCGACCTACCCATTCCCCGGCATCGTGGCCGACGTGGTGGACGAGGACGGTAACCCCTGCCAGCCGAACGAGGACGGCTACCTCGTGATCCAGCACCCCTGGCCCGCCATGCTGCGCACCGTCTACGGCGACCCCGATCGCTACGTCGAGCAGTACTGGAGCCGCTACCGCGATCAGGGCTGGTATCTGGCCGGTGACTCGGCCCGCCGCGACGAGGACGGCTATTTCTGGGTCATCGGGCGTATCGACGACGTGATCAAGGTCGCGGGCTACCGGCTTGGCACGGCGGAGATCGAGAGCGCGCTCGTCAGCCACCGGGCCGTCGCCGAAGCGGCGGTGATCGGCGTGCCCGACGAGTTGAAGGGCAACGTGATCTACGCCTACGTCATCCTGCGCGAAGGGGCCGAGGTCGAATCCGACGACCCCGACTTCGACATCCGCGACGTGCTCAAGCAGCACGTCCGGCACGAGATGGGCCCCATCGCCGTGCCTGCCGAGATCGAGGTTGTGGACAGACTACCCAAGACGCGCAGCGGCAAGATCATGCGCCGCGTGCTGCGCGCCCGCGCGATGGGTGAGGACCT
>CAZWUX010000029.1:15406-21828 GCA_964637665.1 uncultured Anaerolineae bacterium | reverse complement strand
CGACGCTCACGACCTCGGTCAACGAGGAGCTGGTACACGGCATTCCCGGCGACCGGGTGCTGCGGGAGGGCGATATCATCAGCGTTGACTGCGGCACGGTGTACGAAGGCTTCGTGAGCGATTCCGCCTTCACGCGGGCGGTGGGCGACGTGGCGAACGGTGCCCGGCGTCTGCTGGAAGTCACCGAGCGGGCGCTTTACGTCGGGATCGAGCAGTGTGTGGTTGGCAACCGTTTTGGCGACATCTCACACGCGATCCAGACGTATGTCGAGGGTCAGGGCTATAATGTGGTCCGCGAGTACGGCGGTCACGGGGTAGGGCGGTCCATGCACGAGGACCCGCACATTCCCAACTGGGGTAAGGCCGGACGGGGCCAACGGCTCCGGCCAGGAATGACCTTTGCGATTGAGCCGATGGTCATGGCCGGTGGCCCAAAGGCCGAGGTTCTGGATGATCGCTGGACGGTGGTCACGGCGGATCGCAAGCTGTGCGCACACTATGAGCACACGATTGCCGTCACGCCAAACGGGCCCGAAATCCTGACAAAGTGGGCGTAACGTGGTATACTAACGAGTCGTTCTCATGATGGACAGGTACGACTCTGAGAGGACAGACGATGAAGGTAAGAGCATCCGTCAAACGAATGTGCCCGAAGTGCAAGGTCATCAAGCGCAAGGGCGTAGTCATGGTGATTTGCGACAATCCGAAGCACAAGCAACGGCAGGGATAACCGGCTCTGCGATAGTGGGCGACCTTGTCTGGAGGAGCTTGGAGTTAAAGCAATATGGCACGTATTGAAGGGGTTGACCTGCCGCGTGATAAGCGGGTTGAAGTGGCGCTCATGTACATCTACGGGATCGGGCGATCGCGCAGCAACGAGATCCTTGACGCGACGGGCGTTAGCCCGGATACCCGCGTCAAGGACCTGACCGAAGCCGAGATCCAGAAGATGCGCGATTACATCAACAACAGCTACCGGGTGGAAGGCGATCTCCGCCGCCAGGTGCAGTTGAACATCAAGCGCCTGATCGAGATCGGTTCCTACCGGGGCATCCGGCACCGCCGGGGCCTGCCGGTGCGAGGTCAGCGCACGAAGACGAACGCGCGCACTCGCAAGGGCCCGCGCAAGACGGTGCCGGGGCGTGGCCGCCGGCGCGGTGCGAAGAAGAAATAGTAGTCGTCTGCTGGCGGTGTGGATCGCTGGCTGATGTAAGGTGGAGAAGCTGAATGGGACGACGTAGCAGACAGCAGCGTGGTGGTCGCCGTGTACGTAAGAATGTGCCGTACGGGCAGGCGCACATACACGCCACGTTCAACAACACGATCATCACGATCACGGATCAGCAGGGCAATGCCGTCGCGTGGGCCAGCGCGGGGACATCCGGCTTCAAGGGGTCCCGCAAGAGCACGCCGTATGCCGCTCAGGTGGCCGGTGGCCGCGCTTCCGAGCTCGCGATGGAGCACGGTATGCGCGAGGTGGATATTTTCGTGAAGGGGCCTGGCCCCGGACGCGAATCGGCGATCAGGGCCATCGCCTCAAGCGGATTGAAGATCCGGTCGATCACGGATAAGACGCCGGTTCCGCACAATGGGTGTCGCCCGCGCAAGAAGCGCCGGGTCTGATCGGAACAAACAAACGAAATAACATTCAGGGTTTGCATCGTCGATCCCGGAGTACTGTGGACGGCGATGTAAGCGTGTGTAAACTTCCCCGGTGATGACGCCGGAGTGAGCAGAGAAGGAAGAAGCACGAAGAGCTATGGCAAGATATACCGGACCAAAGTGTAAGATTTGTCGGCGCGAAGGTGAGAAGCTGTTCCTGAAGGGGAGCCGCTGTCTCTCGCCGAAGTGCGCCATTGAGCGACGCAACTACCCGCCCGGTCAGCACGGTCGCGAATCGCAGTTTCGCCGGGGCCGTGCATCCGACTACTCACTTCAGCTTCGTGAGAAGCAGAAAGTACGCCGTATCTACGGCGTCTTGGAGCGCCAGTTCCGGCGCTACTTCCGCGAGGCGCAGCAGCGGTCGGGCCTGACCGGGTCAAACCTGTTGGGCATCCTCGAAAGCCGGCTTGACAATGTCGTCTACCGGCTGGGGTTTGCCGACTCCCGTGCGCAGGCTCGCCAGCTTGTGCAGCACGGTCACTTCAACGTCAATGGGCGGCGAACGAACATCCCTTCCTTCATCGTGCGTCCGGGCGACGAGATCGAAGTGCGCGACGGCAGCCGGAAGCGTACGTATTTCAAGGACCTTCGCGAGTACGCCGGGGATCGTTCTGCGCCGGATTGGCTGCGCCGCGACGCCACCAAGCTGACTGGTGAGATGGTCCGCGTGCCGGAGCGTTCGGATGTTGACTATACGATCAACGAGCAGCTTGTCGTCGAGTACTACAGCCGTTAGCGCTTATACGAGCGTAACTGGCCGGTGGCCCGGCGCTGGGGAGGCGAGCAGCGCAGTCTGCGCCTCACTCCCCGCAGCCGGTCCTCAGTGAGTACAGGTTTGTTAGGTTTACGCGAAGGTATCAATTAGGAGGCAAGTTCGTTGACCGCTAGTAATATGGTCCTGCCCAAAATAGAGCGTGACGCCGTTTCGCGTAATTATGGGCGGTTCATCATCAGCCCGCTCGAACGTGGTTTCGGCACGACGCTGGGCAACGCGCTGCGGCGTGTCATGATCGCCGCGCTGCCGGGCGCTGCCGTGACCTCTATGCGGGTTGCCAACGTGCATCACGAGTTCTCGGCTATCCCGCACGTTCGCGAGGACATGACCCAGCTCATTCTTAACGTCAAGCAGCTTCGGATGTTTCTGTACGACGATGTCGAATCGGCTCGCTGCCGCCTTGACGTTCAGGGTGGGGGGGTCGTGACGGCTGCCGACCTGCTCTGTCCGCCCGAAGTTGAGCTAAAGAACCCTGATCAGTACCTCTTTACGGTCGATGACGATCAGGCCCGTGTGGAACTGGAGCTTACGGTGGAAGCGGGGCGTGGTTTCTCGCCCGCCGAGGAGCGCAGCCGCCTTCCCATCGGGGAAGTGCCGGTCGATGCGATCTTCAGCCCGATCCGGCGTGTATCCTACAGCGTCGAGCGGGCAAGGGTCGGCCAGAAAACAAACTATGATAAGCTGATCCTCGAAATCTGGACGGATGGCACGGTCCAGCCGGAAAACGCGATGAGCGAGGCGGCGACGATCCTGATGCAGCATCTTGGCATCATCGCCAACGTCGATCCGAGCATGTTCACACAGGGGCAGGAGCCGGAGGAGCCGGAAGAGCCGGAGCGCCCCGAATACTACGATCTGCCCATCGAGACGCTCGACCTCAGCGTGCGTGTTTTCAACTCGCTGAAGCGGACGGGCATCACGACGGTTGGGGAGGTGCTCGACATCCTGACTAAAGGCGAAGATGCGATGCTCGCCATCCGCAACTTCGGGGATAAGTCGCTGGATGAGCTGCTCTCCCGCCTTGACGAAAAGGGTTATCTGCCCGAGGAAGAAGAAGCCGAGCCTGAGCCGGTCGAGTAGCACGGCGCGGGTAGTCGCATCAACAAATACGTATCAGGAAACTGACTGGGGAACTTTGGCATCATGCGTCACAGAGTAGCTGGTCGCCGCCTGGGGCGGGACACAAAACAGAGAAAACACCTGCGCCGGGGGCTCATCACCGAGCTTTTCCGGCACGGCAAAATCAAGACGACCGAGGCGAAGGCCAAAGCCGTCCGCTCTCAGGCGGAGAAGATGATCACCCTGGCGCGCAATCGCGGTGACTCGGAGCGGCTGATCGACCTCATCGAAGAGGGCAACGAGGAAAGGTTGCGCCGCTGTCTGACGACCGCTCAGGCAGACCGCCTGCTGCGTCTTTACGAGGCAGATGATGCAGAGGGCCTCGAGCGAGAGGCGCGGGCCATCGCCGTGCACGCGCAGCGCCGCGTGGCACGAGAGCTGCACAACCGGGAAGTGTTGTACAGCCTTTTCCATGACATTGCACCGCGCTACTGGAACCGGCCCGGCGGGTACACTCGCATCGTGCGGGTCGGCAAGCGCAAGGGCGATGCGGCTGAGATGGTCTACCTGATGCTGGTCGAAGGGGAAGAGGCCTAGCCGGGCGGACGGCGTGGATGCGCTTTCGGGCGGTGCTGGCCTACGATGGGACGCCCTTTCATGGGTTTCAACGGCAGGCGAACGCCTCACCGACCGTGCAGGGTGAGGTCGAGGCGGCGCTGCACCGGCTTGCCGGGCAGCCCCTAGGAATCCTGGCTGCTGGGCGGACGGATGCGGGTGTTCATGCAGTCGGGCAGGTGATCGCGTTCGACCTGGCCTGGCGGCACACTCCCATCGACCTGAGAGACGCGCTAAACGCCAATCTGCCGGAGACGATCGCCGTTAGGAATGTGGGGGAGACCGCGCCGGATTTTCACCCGCGCTTCGACGCTCTCAGCCGTGAGTATGTGTACGAGATGTACGTGACCCCGGTGCGCGACCCGCTGAGACGTGAACGGGCATGGCATATCCGGTCCGCGCTCGACAGCGCGGCGATGCAGGTAGCGGCGGAGAGCCTCGTTGGTGAGCACGATTTTAGCTCCTTCGGTTCGCCGCCTCAGGGGGATAACCCGGTGCGCATCGTGTACGAAGCGCGCTGGGAGGAGGCCCCGGCGAACGAGCACCGCTTCACGATCGCAGCCAACGCGTTCCTGTACCGCATGGTGCGCAGCATCGTCGGGACGCTTGTCCTGGTCGGCATGGGGCGGATGACAGTTGAGGAGTTCCGGGGTATACTCGCCGCCCGCGAGCGGGGTCTGGCGGGTGCGGCGGCCCCACCGCAGGGCTTGACGTTAGTTAGAGTGACATACTGAGATAGACTGACACCTGTCCTCTGGTAACCCGGAGGAGAGATTGTTGAGGAGTGAAGGCAGCGTGAAGACTTATTCGGCAAAGAAGTCAGATATCGAGCGGGAGTGGCATCTCGTCGATGCGACGGACCAGACGCTGGGCAGGATGGCTTCGCAGATCGCAACGGTGCTGCGCGGCAAGCATAAGCCCTATTTTACGCCCCACGTCGATTGCGGCGATTTTGTCGTCGTCGTCAACGCGGAGAAGATCTACGTATCGGGCAACCGGATGGAGGAAAAGCTGTACCATCGCCACTCCGGCTATCCGGGCGGCATCAAGGTCATGACGCTGAGGGAGATGCTGGAGCGGAAGCCGGAGCAGGTGATCACCGAGGCGGTGAGGCGGATGCTTCCCAAGAATACGCTGGGGCGGCAGATGCTCAAGAAGCTCAAGGTGTATGCTGGCCCCGACCACCCGCACGAGGCGCAGAATCCCGAACCGCTCGAGTTAGGCAGGTAGTTAAGGAAAAGGCAGGCGAATGGCAAACGATAGATACTATGAGGGCGTCGGTCGACGCAAGCGCGCCACTGCTCGCGTTCGGATTTACCCCGGAGGCGAGGGCCAGATTCTCGTCAACGAGAAGGCCGTTGAGGAGTACTTCCCGCGCACGGGCGATGTCGGTCAGTTGATGATGCCGCTCGAACTCACCGGAATGGTGGGTAAGTTTGACGTGACCGTGCAAGTTAAGGGTGGCGGTGTGACGGGCCAGTCTGGTGCGACGCAGATGGGCCTAGCCCGCGCGCTGGTCAAATACGACGAGGAGCTGCGGTCGATCCTGCGCAAGACGGGTATGCTCACGCGTGATGCCCGCGAGAAAGAGCGCAAAAAGCCGGGCCTCAAGCGTGCGCGCAAGGCGCCCACCTACACCAAGCGCTAGTTGGCTGCGGCGTGTCGCCCAGCCGGTTAGTCTGAGCGCTGTTCAGCCTGTAGCTGATGTTCAGCCTATGGCTGATGGTCCAATCGACTCATCATTTACAGCGGGCCGCCCAGCGGCCCGCTGTCGATTTTCGCTATAATCTGCTCGCCGGAGGTACGTTTCGTTGATCGTGCTGTCTCACTATCAGGTGAAGCCACTCCTTGCCGCCCGCGTGGAAGGCCGGGAGAGCGCGGAGACATCGCCCGATCTGAATCGCACGACCGTGACGGCGACGCTCGACGTGGACGGCGTTCTCTACCCCGGCGGCGAGCGGTTAAGCTGGCCGGATGCCGAAACAATCGCTGCATCCGAGAATGCGTGCTTCCTGCTGGACGAGAGCGCGATCCGGGATATCAAGGTTTTTTCCGAAACGACGAACTGGGTTCGCACGTTATATCCGACGGGAGGCGCGCCGACGACGCTCGTTTCCGGGCTGACGATGCACCGCATCGAGGGCATCGACCCTTATCAGGACACGCTGAACAAGATCAAGGCCGCTCGCCCGGTTGTGGGCAACGTGCTCGATACGGCGACGGGGCTGGGCTACACGGCGATCGAGGCGGCAAGAACGGCTGAGCACGTGCTGACGGTCGAGATCGACCCGGCCAGCCTCGAAATCGCCCG
>CAZWUX010000029.1:0-15306 GCA_964637665.1 uncultured Anaerolineae bacterium | reverse complement strand
GTCGTCGAGCGCCTGACCAAAGCCGGGTTCAGCCGCGTGGTCGAGAAACCGCGCGCGTTCGGCGTGACGGCATATAAATAGCATCAACTAAGGAATGGATTGTGAACACTCGGTCGGTCGATTCTCGTGTTGACCTTCACATGCACAGTTATTATTCGGATGGCGGCACCTCACCGGAACGGGTGATACGCCACGCGGCGGGTATCGGCCTCGAGGTGGTTGCGCTGACGGATCACGACACGATGGCGGGCGTGCCCGAAGCGCAGACCGCCGCCGGACAACTTGGTATCGAGCTTATCCCGGCGGTCGAGCTGACCACCCACTGGCAGACCAACGGCTGGGCGGGTGGGGTCGATCTTCTCGCGTACTTCGTGCAGCGCACCGATCCCGCTTTTCAGTCTTTGTTGGAGGGCGCACAGGCTGATCTGCGGGCGCGTATTTCGGCCACCTGCGCCCGCCTCACTGTGGCAGGCTATCCTGTGACGTTCGACGAGGTTCTCGCCCAGAACCCCCGGCATCCGGGCGGCGTGGCGGTCGTCAAAGCGCTTGTAGAGAAGGGCTACGCGCCGACCTTCGACGATGGCCTGTCCGTGTTTTTCGACGCGTGGCGGCAGGTGCCGCCGGGCGCGCTCACCATCGAGGACGCCATCCACGCAGCACACGCGGCGGGGGGCGTGGCGGTGCTGGCTCATCCGGTTCGCATCCCGCTGCACGACGGCCTGCTCGCGGCTGAGGACATTGCGCCGTTGGTCGAGGCGGGACTGGACGGCATCGAGGTCAGCCACCACACTGCTGATGCGGAGGCGCGGGAGCACTTCCGGCAGGTGGCTCGGACGCTCGATCTGCTGGAGTCGGGTGGCTCGGACGAGCACGGCTGGAATGGCACGTTCAGGCGCATGGGCACCCAGCCGGTCACCTGTGAAATGGTCGATGCGCTCCGCGCGCGGGCTGACGCGCGGCGTGTGGATAAGGAGGCCGGTTAATCATGCTGATCATTGTCGGCCTCGGCCCCGGCGATCCGGGGCTTGTGACCCGCCGGGCGTGGGATGTGCTTTCGGGCGCCCCGACGGTATTCCTGCGGACTCGCATCCATCCCACTGTGGCGCACCTGCCGGGAGGCACTGACTACGAGAGCTTCGATACGGCGTACGAGTCCGCCGATGATTTTGCCCGGCTGTATGACGACATCGCGGCGCGGGTCGTGGATGAGGCGGCGAAGGGTGATGTCGTATACGCCGTGCCCGGCGATCCGATGGTGGCCGAGGGCACCGTGTCGCGCATTCTCGCGATGTGCCGACAGCGCGATATACGCACCGATGTCGTCAGCGGCGTCAGCTTCGTCGAGCCGACATTAGCCGCTCTGGCCGTCGATGCGCTGCCCGGCTTGCAGCTCGTCGACGCGCTGGACGTGGCGGCGGGCTACCATCCCCCGATCAACCCGGACTACCCGGCCCTGATCGCCCAGCTTTACTCGCGCACGCTGGCGTCGGATGTGAAGCTCGTGCTGATGAACCAGTATCCCGACGATCACCCCGTCCGGCTGGTTCAGGCGGCGGGCACTGCCGACGAGAAGGTGGTCGATATGCCGCTCTACGAGATCGACCGGGGGCCGGTCGAGCACCTCACGTCGCTCTACGTGCTGCCGCTGACTGCATCCTACCCACAGGGCGAGACCGGGCATCCATCCGTCACCGGTTTCGAGGGATTCCAGAACACCGTCGCCCACCTGCGCGCCCCGGAGGGGTGCCCCTGGGATCGCGAGCAGACGCATCAATCGCTGCGAAAGAATCTGCTTGAAGAGACGTATGAGGTGATAGACGCCATCGACGCGGACGACCCGGCGCGGCTCCGCGAGGAGCTGGGCGATCTGCTGCTTCAGGTCATCCTGCACACGCAGATCGCGGTCGAAGCAGGCGAATTTTACATGGGCGAGGTCATCCACCAGATCGACGCCAAGCTCAAGCGGCGGCATCCGCACGTGTGGGGCAGCGTCGATGTGAACGGCGACCCGGAGCAGGTTTCAGTCAACTGGGATGAGATCAAGGCGCAGGAGCGGGCGGAGAGGGGCGAGGCCGAGCGCAGCGCGCTCGACGGCGTCCCGAAGACGATGCCCGCGCTCGCGCAGGCCCATGAATACGATCTGCGCGCCATCCATGTCGGATTCGACTGGCCCGATGTGACGGGAGTGCTCGACAAGGTTCGCGAGGAGATTCAGGAAGTGCTCGACGCGGAAACGCCGGAGGAGCAGTTTCAGGAGATCGGTGATCTGCTGCTCGTGACGGCAGTGTGGGCGCGTTGGCTGGACGTGAATCCGGAGGACGCGCTCCGCGCGGCGAACCGCCGTTTCTACGAGCGGTTCAGCTACATCGAGCGCAAGGCGCGGGAACAGGGCCGTCCGATGACGGATATGACGCTCGCTGAGATGGACGTGTTCTGGAATGAGGTCAAGGCCCGGCAGAATGAGGGGAACAGCCGCCGTGACTGACGGCGGCGTCTGGTAAGGAATCAAAAAGGCGGGATGACCTGCTCCGGTCATCCCGCCTTTTTGTGTCGGGGCGGCCGGATTTGAACCGGCGACCTCACCGACCCGAACGGTGCGCGCTAGCCTAACTGCGCCACGCCCCGAGTTGCTGCTCAACAGCGCAAACAGTATACCGCACCGCCCCCTGCTTGACAAGCCTTTTGGTTGACAGGCATCACGCCTATTGCTATAGTCCAAACACTTCCGTTTTAAACAACTTATTAGTATAATTTCGTCCGACGCTCGCGTGTCCCCTTTTATCTGTGGGTGAAGGCCGGAGTGCATATGGATTCCAACCTCGACATCAAGAACATGCCCGTCCCTGAGCGCATACGAAAGTACGGTCTTTTTGGCGCTCTGGTCGTTTCGGTGGACGACATCGTATATCGCACGACGAATGGACTTAACACGGTTGACCTCCGGGCGGCGCTGCGCGGTGACGCACCGGGACGGCCAAACCCACGCCTGACGCCGCACGCTGATAGCTTCTGGTTTCACATTCGCCCCGGCTACTATCACGATGCGGTAACCGGTCTTTACCCGTCGTTCAAGCTGGGTTGGCTCTCCACGTTTTTCTTCATACTGGAAGCCATCACCGGCATCTTCCTCATGGTCTTTTATACCCCGTCGACACAGCTTGCATACGAGAACATGCTGAACATCCTCAGCAACGTGCCGCTGGGGCAGTTTATCCGAGACCTGCACCGGCTGGGCGCGGAGGCGATGGTAATCGTCGTGGCGGCTCACATGCTGCGCACGTTCGTGACGGCCTCGTATAAGAAGCCGCGCCAGTTCACGTGGGCGACGGGCATCATATTGCTCGTGCTGACACTCGCCATGAGCTACACGGGCTATCTGCTGCCCTGGGACCAGCTAGCCTACTGGGCAGTGACCATCGGGGCCAGCATGGCGGAGGCCGCTCCGCCGCCCATCGTCGGGGAATTCGTCAATATCCTGCTCAAGGGCGCGCCTAATCTGGGGCAGGCGGGTCTGCTTCGCTTCTATCTCCTGCACGTGATCGCCGTGCCAGCTGTTCTGCTCGCCGCTCTTGGGATGCACTATTACAAAGTGGTGCTGTACGGGCACAGCCTGCCACCCGAATTAGAGGAACCGGGCGAGGACAGCGCCAAGCGCGTCCCGCGCGATCATCGCGTGTACTTCATCCCGAACGTGCTGTCGAGCGATGTGTTCATGGTCGCGCTGGTCGTACTGGTTATGGTCCTGGCCGTCACGTTCTTCTATGACGCGCCGCTAGAGAACAACGCCAACCCGCTCAGCACGCCGCTGCACACGCTTGCCCCCTGGTACTTCCTGTGGATACAGGGTCTGCTCAAGTTGGGAGACAAGACGCTGATGGGCGTCATCGTGCCGACAGTGCTGATGCTCTCCTTCCTCGTCATGCCCTACGTCGATGTGGGGCCGTTCCGCCGCTACAACCGACGCCGGTTAGCGATCTCGTTGAGTCTGGTGTTTATGACGACCCTCGCCGTCCTTTCGTGGATGGGCACGCCGGCTTTTCTGGTTCAGACATCGCTCGATCAGGAGATCTTCTTCGAGCTTGCGCCCAGCGAGAAGGTCGGTTTGGTGCGGGCGGTGCCCTATGAGGAGCTTCAGGCGATGGTTGGGACGCCGCTCAGCGTTGACGACTACGAGGAGCAGCTTCCCCGCAGCAGCGGCCTGTGGCACGTAATGCGCGAGTACCAGCAGCTCGTCGACGAAGCGCGCGAGACACCGGCGGAGGAGGGCGGGCTGCCCAATGCCGAGGCGCTGCTCGTCGTCAGCCAGCTTCAGCCTGAGCTGGTTGGCGTGACGCTTCGCCTGACGTGGGACGACCCTCTGAATCCGGGCGAGCGGCTCACAAACGAGCAGCTTGTGCCGGTCCACAGCGGATCGTACCAGCCGGGGGCAGGACACTAGCTCATCTTGCTGCGCCGTCTTGTGAACAGGTAGATCGGCGCAGAGGGACCCACCCAGAATACCGCCGTCGGCGTGTAGCGGGGGCAGACTCGGTCTGCCCCCGCTACTGGCTGATGTCAACCTCGATATACTCGATATCTTTCTTCGATCGGTAAACCCCCCGCCGATACCAGCGGTACAGAACATCGATTACGGGCTGTGGGTGACGCTCATCCTCCCAGGCTGGATGGTAGACGACGGCAAGGGTGTCATTATCCCACTGCGCGACTTCACACCACGATACTGTCGGATCAGGTGGCATGTGATCGAGGTTGCCCATGGCCGCTGGCTTCGCACAGCGGCTATCTGATCGCCGTGCCGGATCGACCGGATGAGGCGCGCTTCCTGCCTACACTTGCGCTCTGTTGGGGTGTCAATGTGTCACATTCATGGCATAATCAGGTGCAACCATGCGATGTCCACCGGGCTCCGGCCATGATCGCGAGATAATATCCCGTCTAATCGACGAAAGGTGACGCATGAAGTTTGTCTGTATCGGGAATCCTGTCTTTGATTACATCAAGACTCCCCGCGTTGATACGCAAACTCGAATTCTCTCCGGCTGCTCGACCAATGCCTGCCTGGCCGCCGCCAAGCTGGGTGTCGAGACGCTGCTCGTTGGCCGCGTGGGGGGTGATTTCGCACTCTCCCTGTCTGATGGGCTGCAAGCGTACGGTGTCGAGGCTTGTATTTCCCGGTCTGAGGAGACCGGGGGGTTCAGTCTGATTTACTACGACGAGCTTGGCAACCGGACGCTTGACGTGCTGGGGCAGGCTGGTCCCATCGATGGCATCCCCGAGGACGCAGTTTCGGCAGCGGACGGCGTGATCATTGGCCCGATCCTGGGGGAGACACCGCTGGCGCTCATCCGGCGGGTCAGGGACACGGCTCACGGCGCGATTCTGCTCGATCCGCAAGGGCTGCTGCGGCGGATCGACGATGGGGGACGCATCGAGCATTTCCGCAACCCGGAGATCGACACGATCATTCCACTCTGTGATATCGTCAAGGCCAACGAGGTCGAGGCCAGGATCATCACCGGCATCGACCCTCGACAGAGCGAGGCCGACCTACGTGAGGCAACCGAGAGGCTGCACGCGATGGGCTGCCGTATCGCCATCGTGACCGTCGCGGCGGAAGGTTCGGCAGCGTTCGACGGCCAGACATACACGCGCATCCCGGCCTACCACACTGATGCCCTCGATCCAACTGGCGCTGGCGACACCTATGCGGCTGGCTTCTTAACAAAGTATCTTGAGACTGAGTCCGTCGGGCAGGCCGGTTACTATGGGTCGTGTGTGTCGTCGGTCATGGTCGAAAACGTCGGCCCGGATTTCCCGTTAACCCGGTCCGTGGCGGACGGGCGCTTTGAGGAATTGTTTTCAGATGACGATGAGTAAGAACGAAGACGGTACGCTCAAGCGGAACCGGCGCATATACGAACAGGTGGGCCAGATGCTGGGCAAAGTAGGGGCAGCGATCGGCCTTGCGCCCGATTACTGGACGCTGTCCGCCCTCGTGCTGTCCTTCGTCGCGGCGTTTTTTGTCGCAAGGCGGCAGCTGGCATGGGCGCTGGTGATCATGGCCCTGATGGCGCTGGTCGACATGATGGACGGCTCGACTGCGCGCGCTCAGAACCTCGTGACGCCTTTCGGCGGTGTGCTCGATCACGTCCTGGACCGTTACGCCGAGCTGATCATCGCAGCCGGCTTTATACTCAATGGGCTTGTGCCCCCCTTCTGGGTGTACTTTGCCATGAGCGGCGCGTTGATGGCGAGCTATGTGCGTGGCAAGGCGGAATCCATGACCGACATCGAAAGCTGCAACGTCGGGCTGGTCGGGCGGCTGGAGAAAGCGCTGATACTGTTTGCCGGAATCATCGTGTACTGGTTGGATATCGGCACGGGTGCGTTGACCTGGGCATTTATCCTCGTCGGCGTGTTATCTCATATCACGGCGGGACAGCGCTTACTGTACACGCGCAGGATGACGCGCAGCGGCGGGAAACAAACGCCATGAGACGTTTCTCAGCCTGATCCGCAGAGCGATAGCGACGGCGTATGTTCACCCCCGGCGGAATCCTTCTGGAAGATTTCCCGATTAGCCCCTTTGGCCTCGTCGTACTCGTGGCAGTCGGGATCGGGCTGGCGATATCGGCCCGGCTGGCTGCCCGGCAGGGACGCGACGCCGGTATTCTGCTCGACCTTGCGGTCTGGGCGCTGGCCGGAGCGATCGTCGCCGGGCGGTTGTTCTATATCTGGAATCCGCCGCCTTCGGTTGCCGTGTTCTACGACCGCCGCTGGTTTCTGACGCACGTATTCGACCTTCAGGTGGGGCCGCTGGCCGTCTGGAATGGGGGATTTGGGCGCGCCGGGCTTCTGCTCGGCGGCACGGTCGGCGCAGCGCTGACGCTGCGGCGCGGCGACCGTGATCTGTGGGCGTGGGCCGATGTGCTCACCCCCGGCACGCTGATCATGCTGGCGATCCTTCCCTGGGCCAATCTCGTCAACGGCCAGCTTCTCGGCCCCCCCACTTCACTCCCCTGGGGTGTTCCGGTCCCTGAGGGGATGACTCTGGCCGTCGCGCAGGGCGTTGTCTCGGAGGGCGCACGGCTTCATCCGACGCCCGCCTATGCCTCGCTCTGGGCGGCGATCGTTCTGGCGGTGGCCCTCCTGATCCGCAAACGCGGCGGCTGGTTCGGCCCCGGCTGGCGGTTTGTTGTGGCGGCGGGACTCTATCAAACAGGGTTGTTCTGGCTCGATTTCCTGCGTCTCGACGTGAGCAGGGGGCTGCTGGGCCTGACCGGGCTTCAGGTTATCTGCTCGCTCGGCGTGGCGGTCTGCGGCGTGCTCGTCTGGCGCCGCCGCAGGAAAGCCGATCCGCCTATCTAATCGCGCTTCTTCACTCACTCCATCCGCGTTCTACGTAAGAATCCCCCATGCAGCGCCCTCCTGTTAGCGTTATGATCTGTTTTGTTGACGGCGGCTTATACAGATGGCTTCACGATGATCGAGACTCACGACCTGACCAAACATTTCGGCGATTTCGTTGCCGTGCGCGGCGTGACGCTGACCGTGCGCCCCGGTGAGGTGCTCGCCCTGCTGGGGCCGAACGGCGCGGGCAAGACGACGACGGTGCGGATGCTGACCGCCCTGCTCGTGCCGACGGCGGGCAGCGCCCGTGTTGCCGGGGCGGATGTCGTGACTGAGGCGCAGACTGTGCGGGCGCAGGTCGGCGTCCTGACCGAGAATCACGGTCTGTATCTGCGCATGAACGGCGAGGAGTACCTCGACTTTTTTGGCAGCCTCTATGGACTCGAACGGTCCGAGCGGCTGCGGCGCGCCCGCCAGCTCTCGGAGCGGTTCGGGCTGGCCGATGCGCTGCAAAGGCGGCTGGGGGAATACTCGAAGGGGATGCGGCAGAAGCTCGCCCTGGTGCGAGCCATGCTGCACGATCCGCCCGTGCTGCTGCTCGACGAACCGACCTCGGCGATGGACCCGCACAGCGCGCGGCTCGTACGGAACGCGATCAAGGCGCTGCGCGGCGATGGCCGGACCGTCGTCATCTGCACACACAACCTGCCGGAGGCCGAGGAGTTGGCCGACCGGCTGGCTATCATCCGTCAGGGCGAGATCATCGCCACCGGCTCGCCGCTTGAGTTGAAGGCGAGCCTGCTCGGCCCGCCCCTTCTCGAACTGCGGCTGGCCTCTCCGCTGAACGGCGTGGTCGACGAAATTTCCGGCATGGTCGACCTCGACAGTCACGGTCATGACTGGGTGCGCTTTCGGGCGGACGATCCGACCTCGACCAACCCGCAGATCATACGGCATCTCGCCTCGCTGGGTGTGGAGGTCGTCACGTTGAGTGAAGTTCCCCGCAGTCTGGAGGACGTTTATCTACGGGTGGTGGAGAGCGGGGAAGGGGGAGCCGCGTTATGACGGCCCTGTCGCCTCAGATCGACGGCCAGCCGGGCGCGTCCGCCGGTTGGGCGCAGAAGGCCAGGTGGAACCTGTCCCGCAGCATGTTGGTTGCCCGCCGCGAAATCCTCGACATGTTCCGCGACTGGCGCATCATCGCGCCGGTTTTCATCCTGACGCTCGTCTTTCCGGCGATCGCCAACTGGGGCGCCGGGCGGATGGTGCGCTGGATGGAGAACTACGGCGCGAACATCGTCGCCTCCCGGCTCGTCCCCTTCCTGCTGATGATCGTCGGCTTCATCCCCATCTCGATCTCGCGGATCATCGCGCTGGAGAGCTTCGTGGGCGAGAAAGAGCGCCGCAGCCTCGAACCCCTGCTCTCGACGCCGCTCACCAACGTGCAGCTTTACATCGGCAAGACGATCAGCTCGGTCGTGCCGCCGCTGGCGGGGAGCCTGCTGGGCATCTCCGTCTACCTGATCGGCGTCTATTTGAATATCGACTGGCGGCCCGTGCCCGTTCTGCTGGTGCAGATATTACTGCTGACCGTCATGCAGGCGCTCGTTATGGTCGCAGGGGCCGTCGTCGTGTCCAGCCAGACGACGAGCGTGCGCGCGGCCAACCTGCTCGCGAGCTTCATCATCATCCCGATGGCGTTCCTCATACAGGTCGAGGCGCTGATTATGTTCTGGGCGCGTTACGGCGTGCTCTGGTGGATTTTGCTCGGCCTCGCCATCATCACGGCGGTGCTGGTGCGGATGGGCGTCCGCAACTTCAACCGCGAGGAACTGCTGGGACGTGAGATCGATGAACTGAATCTGTTCCGCACCGTCAAGCGGGTGATCCGGCTCACGCTGGCAAAGCGGGAGGATGCGCCGCGCCGCTCGCCGTGGCAGTGGTACAGAGATGAGGTTCTGGCAGTCGTGTGGCAGGTGCGCGGCGCGCTCGTGCTCGTCGCACTCGCGATGACTGTTGGATATTTCATCGGCGTTCATTATGCGACTGTCTTCACGATTCCGCCCGATGTGTTTGTCGTCGAGGACTGGTACGACCGCTTCACCTCGGTCCTGGTTCAGACCGGCTTCCACGGGGTAGGGGGCGTGCTCCGGGTGTTGGTGCAGAATATCCGGGTGCTGCTGCTCGCGTCGGCGCTGGCGGCCTTTACGCTGGGGATTTTCGCCATTCTGGTGCTGATGATCCCGACCGGGCTGATCGGCTTCCTCTTCGTGCAGATGCAAACCATTGGAATCCCTCCTGAGGTCCTATGGGCGACGGTGCTGCCGCACAGCCTGATCGAGATTCCCGCCGCGATGCTGGTCGGCGCTGCGGTCGTGCGGCTGGGGGCCAGCGTCATATCGCCACCGCCGGGCAAGACGGTGGGTGAGGGGTGGATCGAGGCGCTGGCCGATGCGCTGCGGCTCTCGATTGGCCTCGCGCTGCCGCTCCTGATCGTCGCGGCATTCGTCGAAGTGTACATTACGCCGGTCGTGGTCGGCATGGTCGCTGGCGGGTAGCCTGAGCAAACGGAGAACGGCATGGCTGAACTGATCATCCTCGGCACGGCGTCGGCTGTGCCTGACGCCATGCACGAGAACACCCACATGCTCCTGAAAGACCCCCGGAGCACGGTCCTTATCGACTGCGTAGGCCGTCCGCTGGTGACGCTCAGGCGGGTGGGAGTCGGCGTCGAGGACGTTGGCGACCTCATCCTGACGCACTTTCACCCCGATCACGTCGGCGCAGTTCCCAACCTCATGATGGCCTCCTGGCTGGTCGGCAGGACTTCCCCGCTGAACGTCTACGGGCTGGATCACTGCATCACGCGGGTCGAGGATTCCCTGACGGCCTTTGGCTGGGAAAACTGGCTCGGCTTCTTTCCCGTCTCATTTCACACCGTCCCGGGGCGCGAGGGCGTTCCGGTCTTGGAGAACGAGGTCTATCGCATCACAGCCTCTCCGGTGTGTCACTACGTCCCCACGATAGGGTTACGCGTCACAACCGCAGATACCGGGTTTGTGCTGGCCTACTCGTCCGATACGATGCCATGCTCGGAGACGGTCAGGCTGGCGGCAGGCGCCGATCTGCTGATCCACGAGGCGACGGGGCACGAGCCGCTCGGCCATTCGAGCGCGGTGCAGGCCGGGGAGACAGCGCGGCAGGCGGGGGTGCGCCGCCTGGGGCTGATTCACTATAATGTGTGGGAGGCCGATCCGTCACATCTGGTCGATGAGGCGGCCAGCGTATTCGACGGGGAGGTTTTCCTGTGCGAGGACTTTCAGCGGATCGAGCTTCGCCATTCTTAGCAGTGAGTGTGTATTCGGCTAAGGGGGAGATGCTATGTCGGTGTTTGATTTCCTGCTGCTGGCGCTGATCGCCTCGATCTGTGGGGCGATCGGTCAGGCGCTAGCCGGTTACTCGTTGGGTGGATGCGTCGTGTCTGCCGTCGTAGGGTACATCGGCGCGCTGCTGGGCCTGTGGCTGGCCCGCCAGCTCGAGCTGCCTGAGCTGTTTGTCGTCAACGTCGGGGGCAGGCCCTTTCCGATCGTATGGTCGATTATCGGCTCGATGATCTTCGCGGTAGTCATCGGCTTGCTGACCCGCCAGCGCGAACGGTGATGCGCCTGCAAAGGGCCTGTACTTCATATCCATACGAAAAACCCGGAGGTTTTCCGGGTTTTTTGCTTCAGAACGATGGATCGAAATGAGAACGCGACTCCTCGTCCAGCCAGGCGAATGCCTTGTCTTCGTGCTTGAAGGTGCGGATCAGCTCGTCTTCCTCGACCGAGCCTTGAAGGAAAGACAGAATCGTATTGACGAGCATCCCACCGCCGAGGACTGCCACGCGTGAGCGCTTCCACTGATCATCGGGCACACTGGGGATGGAAAGTCCCTCGAACGCAGCGCCCAGACCGGTGTAAGCCTGCATCAAATCGACCTCCCCGATGTCGGCCAGAATATAAAGGGGCTGCCCGGTTTCGACGATGGGTGTCAGTTTGCTTTGAAGAGAATCAACGTCATCTGAAGTGATGGGATCGTAAAGACGAACGGCCAGAATACGCCGGTCCTCATCGATCCAGTCGACGGAGTGTGGCACCTGGTTAGGTTTCCTTTTCTGATTTTTCGGAGTCGATGAGCTGGCAGGTAGCGTGCAGAAAGGTGAAACCGCCGCGCGGCGGCATGAGTTCGACCACGTCGAGCACCTCGAACTCCTGCTCGCCGAGCGTGACGTGCTCGCCAACTTTGGGGGGTGAGTCGGCGTTGGCGATCGCGCCTGGATGCCCGCCGCCGACGACTACATAGCTCACTTTGTAGATCATCGCCAGCCGTCCCCTTGTCCGTGTGAGTTCAACGGCCTGATTGTTAAGCGCATCATGTTCCCCGGATGTCGCGGAAGCGCATTCGGAATGAGAGATCGGCGGCGATGTTCCGCATGACCTGATAGCCGAGGTCCGTGTTGGCTTCGCAAAGCGTTTCAAACGCCTCCCGCGTGATGCTGGCGATCCGTGTCCTCTCGCTGATGACCCAGACCGTTGCAGAACGTGGGCCGCGATCGATGAGCGTCATTTCACCGACGGACTGGCCGGGGCCGAGCCGGACGAGCGGCTTTTCGGCCCCATCCTGCGGCTCAAAGACGACCTCCAGGAAGCCCTCTTGAATCAGACACATGGTGTCGCCCTGCTCGCCCTGTTTAAACAGAACGTCGCCTCTTTCGAGTGTGCGTTCCTCAAACTGGTCTGCCAGCAGTTCGAGCTGCTCATCAGACAGCCCGGCGAACATCTCCACATTGCGCAGCAAATCGACGAGGGCCATGTGCGCCTCCTCATAATACCGTTATTAATCCGTCGGGCAGGTGATGGTTCTGCCCAAGTCGATTGTACTCTCGTTGTGGGGGGGGAGGCAAGCTCGGCTGATTGTCGCGCCTGCTCATCAGCCTCAGCCCTGCCCGGCAAAACACCCGCTGGAAGTGACATTCGTCGCCATAGTGGGGATTCTCTGGAGTGTCCACCGTCCTGACATGCGGTATGATCTCCCTGAAAGAGGGTTAAAACCCGACGAGGTTTCTAACGTAAATATCATTGACGATAATGCTGGTATGTGGTAGAATGAAGGTCGAAATCGAACGCATGTTCTATTCGCTGGTAAGGCTCTCGTGAAGAAGCCGGAGAAACTAAAATCCAAAAAACCGGAATCCCAAAAGCGGGGGATTTTTTCACGTTCGCTGTGGCTTGAGGTCCTCTTTTTCGTCGCGCTGGGCGTGTTTGCCTTCAGCGTCGTGGCCTATTGGCTGCGCGGTGAGGAGGAGGGGGATCTCATTCACATCGCTGCTGGTCCCACCTCGGTGCCGGAAGGCGAGGCTCCGGCGCTTTACGAAGCGCCCAGCAGCCGGGAACGTCCTGAGCCAACCCTATCCCCCATTTTTACGCCATCCGTGCAGCACTGGGAGCGGGAAATCCTGGCCTGGGCAGAGGATAACGGTGTCGATCCGAACGCCGTTGCAACGCTGATGCAGATCGAATCGTGCGGCAACCCGGAGGCCGAATCGTGGGTTGGAGCGGCGGGGCTGTTCCAGGTGATGCCATTCCACTTCGAGAGCGGAGAAGATCAGTTCGACCCCGATACGAACGCTAAGCGTGGGCTGGCCTACTTCGCCAGCGGTCTCGAACAGTCCAACGGACATGCCGGGCTGGCAATGGCCGGTTACAATGGCGGACACGGCGTTATCGCCCGCCCGTACGAGAACAGGCCTGAGGAAACACAGCGTTACTATCGCTGGGGAAGCGGCATCTACCGCGAGGCGTCTGCGGGCTGGGAGAGCAGCCCGACACTGGCCGCATGGCTGGCGGCTGGCGGCCAATCGCTGTGTACGACTGCGGAGGCCGAGCTTGGTATTAATACAGGCCGCTAGTAACCGGTAAGCGAATCTGACTCTCATTTCTAATCTTGCTCTAACGCCCTTCGCGTCTCCTCAGTTGGGGCAAGCCAAACCGCGTGGTAAAATCTCATTGCGTTGGATCAACATGGCAGGGTCGACGGGTATCGGCGTTGGCCCTGATCCGGGTGTACGGCGTGGGATCAAACTGCCCGGAGGAGGCCTTAGTGTCAGCGAAGAAGAATCGTGATTCGTCCCCACGCTTGCAGAATCAGCCAAAGACACACTATCATGTCTTAATGGGTGGGCCGGGATCGTTTGTGTTTGTGAGCCACGCTCATGCCTGGCGCCCGCCTACCGACGTGGTAGAAGAAGAAGATCGGCTCGTTGTGCTGGTCGAGATTGCCGGAATGAGGGCGGGTGAGTTTAACCTGTCCCTCGATGCGCAGCGCCTTGTGATTGCTGGCTCCCGATCGAAGCGTGATCGAGATTGTGTGGCCTACCACCAGCTTGAAGTACGTTATGGCGACTTCCGCACCGAGATTTTGCTGCCATGGCATGTCGACGAAGAGAACGTTACAGCACACTACGAGGATGGTTTTCTCCGGGTGGAGCTGCCGCGATTGGTTGCTGAGGACAGCCGGGTTATTACGGTCAACAAAAAACAGGTAGATTAATTAGCAGCGCCCACCGCTGCCGGTGCGTATTTTGCACGGCCTTCGGGCGCTGATGGAGCGGCGAATGGCGTATTTAGACTTAGATTCACATTACGAGCCGGATTGGATATTCAGCGAGGAAGAAGACCCCGGCGAGGGCGAACAGGAAACGCCCGTTGAGGAAAGCGCCGGTGAGGAGGTCCGCATCGAGCCGCGCGATACGGCAGATGTGGATGACGAAGAGATTGAAATCCCGGAGGAGCTTCCTATCCTGCCGCTGCGGGGGATGGTGGTTTATCCCGAAACCGCTGTGCCCCTGCTGGTCGGGCAGCCGCGTTCAGTCCGGCTCATCGACGAGGTGGTCGGCGGCGACCGGTTGATCGGCCTCGTGGCAAGCCAGATGCCCGAACTGGAAGAACCGTCGCCTGACCAGATTTACACGGTCGGGACGGCTGCCGCCGTACACCGGCTGTTCAGGGCGCCGGATGGCACGATCCGCCTGCTCGTACAGGGCCTGACGCGCATCCGTGTGGAGGAATACACGGCCACTGAGCCTTACCTCAAGGCGCGCGTTAGCCTGATCCCCGAAGAAGTCGAAGAAACCCTCGAAGTTGAGGCACTGGTGCGCAACATCGGCGACCAATTCCGCCGGTTGAGCGAGCTGGTGCCGAGCATCCCCAGTGAGCTGCTTGGGACGGCGCTCAACGTCGAGGACCCGCTGCAATTCGTCTACACGGTCGCCACCTACATGCGCATGGAGCTTGACGAGGCACAGCAGCTTCTCGAAATGAATGGCACCGTCGAGAAACTGCGCAAGGCCATGACTCTGCTCGGCCAGGAACTTGAGGTGCTGGAGCTGGGCCGCAAGATTCAAGAGGATACGCAGACCGAGATCGATAAGGTGCAGCGCGAGTACTACTTGCGCGAGCAGCTTAAGGCCATTAAGCGTGAACTTGGCGAAGAAGATGAGCAGCAGGTCGAGGTCGAGGAGTTCCGGCAGCGCATCGCCGAGGCTGGAATGCCCGAAGAGGCTGAGAAAGAGGCGGTCCGGGAGCTTGACCGGCTCTCCACGCTGCCGACGGCTGCCGCCGAGTACGGCGTCATTCGCACTTACCTGGATTGGCTGACCTCGCTGCCCTGGAGTGAATCGACGGATGACAACCTCGACATCGCGCACGCGCGCAAGGTGCTCGATGAGGATCACTACGATCTGGAGGATATCAAAGAGCGCATCCTCGAATATCTGGCGGTGCGCAAACTGCGCCGCGAGCGGGCGGGGGAGCTGGATGAGCCAGCCGATGATGAACCGGTCGACTACGTCCGGCAGATTCGGGAGGGCGTCATCCTGTGCTTCGTCGGGCCGCCCGGCGTCGGCAAAACGTCCCT
>CAZWUX010000028.1:0-21983 GCA_964637665.1 uncultured Anaerolineae bacterium | reverse complement strand
CGGTGTAGCTGGAGTCCGTTGAACAGGATCGAATCACCTTCATAGAGAAGATAAACGTCCTGGTCGACGGTGACCTCCAGCTCTCCGGTGAGGATGTAGATGAACTCGTCAGAGGCGTGGGAAAGAAATTCCTTGTTGCTCACCTCGCCGGGGTTCATGGTGCAGAGGAACACTTGCATCCGGTGATCGAGCCCCGGCGTCAGATTCTCCAGCCCCACCTCGCTCCCCGGAAGCGCCAGTCTCATGCGTTGGTCATGGCGCACCACCGGGTCTCTTGTGGGTGGGTTCTCAATTAGATGGCCTGCCGGTATCTTCAAGGCGTCCGAGATCCGCCGGAGCGAGTTAATACTCAGCATCACCTGGCCGCGCTCGACCTGGCTCAGGAAGCTGGCTGAAACGCCCACCTCTTCAGACAGCTCCCTCAGTGAAACCTTCCTGCGCTTGCGGGCAGCCCTCAGCCGTTTCCCTATCGTGTCCATACACTATTCGTCCCTCTGATACGTTCCAAAGCTGTTCTGAAGAAGTACTGTATAAGCTTCACTATATTATCTTGACATTGGGACTGCGGCAATGGCCACGCGCTTGGGGGGATGCGGCTGCCCTACTGCCTCCCAACCTATTCGTGATAGACGCAGGGACCGCAGCGCCGATCACTGGTCTTGCGGACCTCGGCAAGATACGCATCAAGCGATGCGATCTCGACCAGCCACACCTGACCGATCTTCAGCCCTTCAATTGAGCCGGTGCGAAGCAAGCGTCTGAGATATTGGAGATTGTACCCGGAGCATTCTGCGGCGGTCTTGTCGAGACGTTTTATCCAGCACCATATCGTCAGAAATATCATGAGGGTCAGAAGTAGGCTCGTGTCAAACCACCTTCTACTACGTTGATCGGCAATTCGGCGAGTTTGCCCCACTGTTCAAAGCGAGGTATCTCAAAGAACTGCTCAACTGCTTGAGGTTGTCGTTCGATGGGGGATCGATCAGGCTGGGGAGGCAGGATTCGAACCTGCGATCTTCGGCTCCAAAGGCCGCTGCCTTGCCACTTGGCCACTCCCCAGCGCAGGGCAGATTGTAACATACCCCGCACGGCCCCGGCAAAGCTCGCGGCGCGGTGGCAGCCTTTGTGGATAGTCCCCCCGGCTTGTATTCCGGGGCAGAGCGGCTAAGATCAAAACCATGACTTCTGCCAACAGGAGATCGAGCCATGCCCTCGTCTGTATTCGACACGATCAAAGCCAAACGAGCCGTGCGGACCTTCACGGATGAGCCACTGCCTGACGAGGTCGTTGAGCGGATTCTCGACGCCGGGCGGCGCTCCGGAAGCGCGAAAAACATGCAGCCTTGGCAGTTCATCGCCGTGCGGAACCACGAGGTACTCGAAGCGTTGTCGGCCTGCGGAAAGGGCGCGTGGCATCTGGCCGGGGCGGGGCTGGGCGTTGCGCTCGTGACGCCCGACCCGTTCTACCGGCTGTCGGTTCCCTTCGACCTGGGGCGGACGACGCAGAACATGATGCTGGCGGCGTGGGAGATGGGCGTCGGGTCGGTCATGGCGACGATCTACTGGCCCGACCGGGCGCGGGCGGCCCTCGGCGTGCCGCCGGATCACATCATCCCCTGGTGTATCTCGTTTGGCTATCCGGCGGAGCCGCAGGATCGTCCGGCGCGCAAAGGCGGCAGGCAGGGGCTGGCGGACGTTGTTCACTACGAGATGTGGTAGCTGTAAGAAGGGCGAAGGCGATGTCTGGCGAGATGTACGACCTGATCGTGAGCAAGCGCGCCATACGGCGTTTTATGGACAAGCCGCTGCCGGATGAACTCGTGCGGGAGATCATCAATGCCGGGCGGCTGGCAGGAAGCAGCAAGAATACCCAGCCCTGGCGGTTTATCGCGGTGACCGACCGCGCAGTGCTGAACGATTTAGCGAAGGCGGGCAGGTATGCGGATCACCTGGCCGGGGCGGCGCTGGGCGTCGTCATCGTCCAGCCCGTGCCCTCGCCGAGCGGCACGCCTGATTATGACTTCGGGCGGGCGACACAGAACATGATGCTGGCCGCGTGGGCGCAGGGGGTCGGATCGTGTGTGGCGCGGCTGCACGATCCCGCTAGAGCGGCCCGCGCGCTTGGTGTGCCGGAGGATGGCTACCGCGTCGACTGGGCGATCTCGTTCGGCTATCCGGCGGACGAAAACTACAAGCCGGGGATCGTCGTCGGGGGACGACGGGCGTTCGATGAGGTCGTCTACTGGGACCAGTGGGGACAAACTCGCGAAGGAGAGCGCCATGCTGACTGAGCAGCAGCGAAAAACGTATGTCGAGGCCATCCGGCAGCTTCCAGAGTGGGTGGAGGCCGCCGTCGCGGGATTGGACGAGGCGGCGCTGACGGCAGCCCACGATGGCTCGTGGACGGTGGCCCAGCTCGTGCACCACCTCGCCGACTCGAACGTCAACGGGTACATCCGCATGAAGGCCGCCGCCACGATGGAACATCCCCGGCTGATGGTCTTCGACCAGGACGCCTGGGCGGCGTCGCCCGATGCGACGCACCCGCGCATTGAGGAGTCGCTGCTCCTGCTGCGCGGGCTGCACCGCCGCTGGTCGGATCTGCTCGACAGTCTGCCAGACGATGCGTGGACCCGGACGGCCCATCACCCTGAAGTGGGGATGGTGTCGCTCGACGATCTGCTGGCGCATTTTGCCGGGCATGGCGAAGAACACGTGGCGGATATCCGCGCGCTGCTCGAAAAGGAGAACTAGCCCGGTGGATACGTTTATTTGCGTCACCTGCGGCACGGGATATCCGCCCGCCAACACGCCGCCCGACCACTGCCCGATCTGCGAGGACGACCGCCAGTACGTCAACCCCAACGGGCAGACGTGGACCACGCTGGCCGCACTGCGGGCCGATCACGCCAACCAGATCACCGAAGTCGAGCCGGGGCTGATGGGCGTGCAGACCGATCCGCGCTTCGCCATCGGGCAGCGTGCGCTGCTCGTGCAGGGACCGGAAGGCAACGTGCTGTGGGATTGTATCAGCCTCGTCGACGACGACACCGTGAAGGCGCTCGGCGCGCTGGGTGGGGTGGATGCCGTCGCCATCTCACACCCGCACTTCTACTCCAGCATGGCCGTGTGGAGCCGGGCCTTCGGCGGCGCGCCAATTTATCTACATGAATCGAATCGTGACTGGGTGATGCGCCCGGATGAGCACATCGTGTACTGGTCGGGCGAGACGACCTCATTAGGGCAGGGGGTGACGCTGATCCGGTGCGGCGGGCACTTCCCCGGATCGACCGTTCTGCACTGGGCGGACGGCGCGGAGGGGCGCGGCGTGCTGCTCACCGGGGACACGATCTACGTCGTCTCCGACACGCGCTACGTGACGTTCATGTACAGCTACCCGAATTTGATCCCGCTTCCGGCGGAAAGCGTGCAGAAGATCGCCGCTGCTGTCGAGCCGTACGCCTTCGACCGGCTGTATGCAGCCTGGCCGGAGCGCGTCGTGAGACGAGACGCGAAAGCGGCGGTGCGCCGCTCCGCTGAGCGGTACATCGCCGCGATTGAGGGCAGAGCGTTCTAGCGGCCCTCACCGATCCTCAGCCCCCCGCAAACTGCCTGCCGATCATGTCCCGGTGCCCGGTCAGGTAGGCCTCAGCCGTCATGCGCCCCTTCCCGGCGGGCTGGATCACGTCGAGCACATACAGCCCCTCTCCGGTCTGGACCGCCAGCCCATCGCCGTGCGCGACGAGCGTGCCGGGCGCTGTGCCCGTGTCCTCATCCGGCAGGGGCGTCCCGCCGACGATCTTGATCCGCTTCCTGTCTAGAAATGTGAAGGTCCCCGGCCAGGGATCGAAGGCGCGGACGTGCCGGTCGACGGCGGCGGCGCTCGCCGCCCAGTCGATGCGGCCCTCATCCTTGTCGAGCGTCGGGGCGTGGGTGACGCCTTCCTCCGGCTGCGGCTGCGGGCTGATATCCCCGTCAACGTACTGGTCCAGTACGCCGGGTAGAAGCTGCGAGCCGAGTTCCGCGAGCCTGTCATGTAGGGTGGCGGCAGTGTCCCTCGGAAAGATGGGAATCGTCCGGCGGGCGAGGATCGGGCCGGTATCCAACCCCTCGTCCATTTTCATGATGGTGACGCCCGTCTCTTTATCCCCCGCGCGGATGGCGTAATGGATGGGCGCGGCCCCCCGCCAGCGGGGCAGCAGCGAGGCGTGCACGTTCACGCAGCCGTATGGGGCCAGCTCCAGCACGGGGCGGCGCAAAATCTGGCCGAAGGCGGCCACGACCAGCACGTCCGGCTCCCACGCACGTAACTGTGTGATGGCCTCCTCATTCCGCAGGGTAGCGGGCTGGGTGATGGGGATGTCGAGCGCGATGGCGGCCTGCTTCACCTCCGGCGGGCGCATCGACCGTCCGCGCCCTGCCGGACGGTCGGGCTGGGTGACGACGCCCACCACCTCGAACGCATCGCTCGCCGCCAGCGCCTTCAGGCTGGGGACAGCGAAATCGGGCGTGCCCATAAAAACGACGCGAGTTGACACGAATCGCCCCTCCTTTTTGTGCCACGTTGTGGCGGAACCTCACCGGCGTGCGTATAGTAACACTCGTTTTTTGCAGGCGGCAACCTCGACGCCGCCACCGCATGACGGGGAAGGATTATGCCACCTGATATTCACATCGAACCACTGACCACCCACGACGACCTCCGAACCTGCGAGGACATCCAGCGCGAGACGTGGAGGATGCCAGAGACGGACATCGTGCCGATGCACATGCTCGTCGCCATACGGATGCACGGCGGGATCATCCTCGGTGCGCGGGACGGCGACCGGCTCGTCGGCTTTCTGTTCGGCTACGTTGGGATGCTCGAACCCGGCGACGAGCGCATCCACTGGCTGGGATCGCCCTTTTTCCACGCTTCGCAGATGCTCGGCGTGCTGCCGGAATACCAGAATCAGGGGATCGGCTACGCGCTGAAGGTGAGGCAGCGCGAGGTCGCGCTGGCGCAGGGCATCGACCTGATGACGTGGACCTTCGACCCGCTGCTGAGCCGCAACGCGCGCTTCAACCTGTCACGGCTGGGCGCCGTCGCGCGGCACTACCTGCGTAACCTGTACGACGAACTGCCGGGCATCAACGCCGGGCTGCCCACCGACCGGTTGGAGGTCGAGTGGTGGCTGCGCGGCAAACGCGCGGAGAAGTCGCTGACGCCCGCCGCATGGCGGGAAGCGGGCGCGCCGGTCGCCAACCCGACGGGCGAGACGAAGGGCGGGTTCCGCGCGCCGCCTGACTCGTTCCGGCTGCCCGATGCGGCGCACTTCCTCGTCGAGATTCCCGGCGACTTCGACGCGCTCAAGGCGGCGGACATGCCGCTGGCGCGCGGCTGGCGGATGCACGTCCGCGCGGCGCTTGAGGAGGCCTTCGCCGGGGGCTGCGCCATCGTCCACTTTGCGACGGCGGTCGAGGGCGGCGCGCGGCGCAGCTACTACGTGCTTGAGCGTGACTCTGACATGAACCAGATAACGGGAGGTAAAGCATGAGGATCGAGCGCGTCGAACAGTTCCGCATTACGATGCCGCTGCTGCGCCCGTTCGAGACGAGCTTTGGGCGGGAGGATGCGGCGGACCGCGTCATCACGGCGGTCTACGCCGACGGGCTGGGGGGGTGGGGGGAGGCCCCCGTCGGGCTGCTGCCCCTGTACTCCGCCGAGACGACCGAGACCTGCTGGCACGTCCAGCGCGATATGCTGATCCCGCTGCTGCTGGAGAACGCCGTCGAGCACGCCTCCGGCCTGCCGTCACTGTTCGCGCCCGTGCGCGATCACAACATGGCGAAGGCCGGGTTGGAGGCGGCTGTGTGGGACCTCGAAGCGCAGCGGGCGGGCGTTCCGGTAGCGGATCTGGTCGGCGGGGTGCGGAAACGGGTGGACGTGGGGGTGAGCATCGGTGTGCAGGCGACGGTCGATGCGCTGCTCGACCGCATCGCATCCTTCCGGGCGGAGGGCTACCGCCGGATCAAGGTCAAGATCAAGCCGGGCTGGGACGAGCAGGTGATCGCGTCCATCCGGGCGCGGTTCCCCGACGTGCCGCTGATGGCGGACGCCAATTCGGCTTACACGCTCGACGACGCAGCCATGCTCACCGCGTTGGATGGCTACGACCTGCTGATGGTCGAGCAGCCGTTGGCGCACGACGATCTGCTGGATCACGCCGCGCTCCAGCGCCAAATGGAGACGCCGATCTGCCTGGACGAGTCGATCACGACGCTGGGCCGGGCGCGGGAGGCGCTTGAGTTCGGCTCGTGCGGCATCATCAACATCAAGCCCGCGCGGGTAGGCGGCATCACGGCCTCGAAGCGCATCCACGATCTGTGCGAAGCGAACGACATCCCGGTGTGGTGCGGTGGGATGCTCGAAACGGGCATCGGACGGGCGCACAATCTGGCGGTGGCCTCTCTGCCCAACTTCACCCTGCCGGGGGACATCTCGGCGTCGAGCCGCTACTGGGAGCAGGACATCGTCGAACCGGCCTTCACGCTCAACGACGACGGCACGATGGACGTGCCGGGTGGGGTGGGCATCGGCGTGGAGGTGCAGCGCGACCGCCTCGAAAGGTGGACGGTCGACCGGGCGGTGTACGGCGACGATTAATCCGGCGCGGCCCCCAGCACGAGGCAGGCGTTCTGCCCGCCGAGGCCGAAGCTGTTCGATAGGGCCGTTCGGACGGCGGCCCGGCGCGCCTCGTTGGGCACGTAATCCAGATCGCAGGCCGGGTCGGGCGTGTGCAGGTTGACGGTAGGGTGGATCACGCCCTCGTAGATGGTCAGCGCGCAGGCGATGGCCTCCAGCGCGCCCGATCCGCCCATGCAGTGCCCGATCATGCTTTTCGTCGAGTTGATGGGAACCTCGTAGGCGCGCTCGCCGAGCACCTGCTTGATGACATACGTCTCCAGCGCGTCGTTGACCTCCGTGCCCGTGCCATGCGCGTTGACGTAGTCGACGCTGTCTGCGGGCAGCCCGGCATCTTCCAGCGCCCAGCGCATCGCATTCCGCGCGCCCTGACCTTCCTCGTCAGGCGCCGCGCTGTGGTGCGCGTCGGACGAGGCGGCGTGGCCCAGCACTTCGGCGTAGATCCGCGCGCCGCGTGCCCGCGCACGGGCCAGCGACTCGACGACGAGCACGCCCGCGCCTTCGCTCAGCACGAACCCGCTCCGCTCGGCGTCGAACGGGCGGCTGGCCGCCTGCGGGTGGTCATTATAGCCGGTCGGCAGGATGGTCATCGCGGTGAAGGCGGCGAACACCTCTTCGCGGATCAGGCAGTCGACCCCACCTGCGAACACGATCTCCGCCCGCCCGGCCCGGATCAGGTCGACCGCCGCGCCGATGGCCTGCGTGCCGCTCGCGCAGGCGGTCGAGATCGTGGCGAGCGGGCCTCTGGCATCCACGTCGGCGCTGACGTAGTGGCCGGGCATGTTGGGCAGGCCGTTGATCAACGCGAAGGGGCGCGGTCGGCGGCCCTTATTCTGGTAGTCGATGGTCGTGTCGATCAGGATTTCGGCCCCGGCGGCGGCGGTCCCCATCACGACGGCGGCGCGCTCCGGGTCGGCGGCGACCTCGCCGTACGTCAGGCCCGCGTCGGCCAGCGCCATGCGGGCGGCGACGAGCGCCATCTGCGACGCCCGCGACATGCGGCGGGCGTCCTTGTAATTGATGTGATCGGTCGGGTCGAAATCGACCTCACCGCCGATTTTTACGTCGAGGTTCGACGGATCGAAGCGGGTGACGCGGCGGATGCCGGAGCGGCCCGCCTTCAGGCCCTCCCAGAACGCGTCGAGCGTGCCAAGCGGGCTGAGCGCGCCCATCCCGGTGATGACGGCCCGGCGTGATTCATCCAAAGTATGGCCTTTCGGTCAGGGGCGTGTGATGAACTGCTCGAACCCCGTGCGTCCGATGTGGATCATCGTGTGGCCGGGCTTGAGCAGCAGCGGCTCGTTCCCCGCGCCGATGAAGGTCAGCATGTCGCCTTCGTTCTCGCGCAGCCAGCGCCCCTCGAACATCTGCCCATCGCGCAGCAATGTCGCGGGGCCGAAGCCCGTCATCTCGATGTAGAGCGACTGTTCCGCGCCGAAGTACTTCTCCGGGAACAGGTCGTGCATCTCCAGCGTCGAGCCGATCAGGATCACATTCTCGAAGCCAAGCTGTTTACCCGTCAGCGCGTCGGTGTGGGCGATGCCATCCGTCCAGCGCAGATATGTGCCGCTCACCGGGTCGTACTGGTAGCTGACACTCGTCTTGGCGTAGTCGAGCCGCGCCGTCGAGGCAGGCTCTCCGCCGGAGGGCGGGACCGGGCTGAAGGCGAAACCGCGCGGGCCGAGGTCGGGGGCGTGGTTGACGCCGCGCTCCTCGGTGGTGCCCCACAGCAGTTCCGTGTCGGTGTAGAGCGTATGCTCCCACGCCAGGTCCTCGCGCGGAAAACGCGTGAACCAGGGTTCCCCGTAGCCGAACTGGGGGGAGATCACGTTGTTGGGGTAGATGCTCGACTCGCGGATCGAATCCGTCACGCCCTGGCTGGCCCCGGAAAAATTCAGGATGGCGTCGAAGGCGGGTGTAAGCTGGAGATCGACGAGACGGGCGCTGCGCACCGGCCCGACGTGGTGAACATCGTTGCTGTAAAAGATCGCGGCGAAGCGCGTCCAGCCGCCTTCGACGTAATACTCGAAGATCACGTCGGCGAAGCTCGTGCCGCTCTGCGGGCGGACGATCTCCGGCGCATTCGATATCTTGATGAGCAGCGGGCGGCGGTCCAGCACGGCAGGATCATCCACCGTGAGGCCGGTGAGCGGATCGACGCCCGGCGGGAAGTCCTCCGGGGCTGGCCCGATCCGCTGGGGAGGGGTCGGCGGCTCGGCTGCGACGGATGCAGGAGTCGCGGTCGGCGCGGGTGTGGCGGTAGCCTGCGCGGCGCTGCCCTCTGACGGGGCGGCAGGTGCAGGATCGACCGGATCGGCGGCAGGCCGCGCCCGCTCGTGGCGGGCGACGGCCTCCGGGGCGCGTGCGTCTGTCGGCTGGCAGGCTGCCAGCATGGCGGCGGCAAAAAGCGCGGCGACGAGCGCCGCGATGGGATGTTTCTTCAAGGTTACACTCCGGGCGCAGTTACTCACATTCACAGGTACGCCGGGGCAGATTATAGCACCCCGCCGGGGCAGGATGCGACTTTCTCAGACGGCAGGCGCGCGATGGCCGATCTGCGCCCACTTTTTCTGCCGTATAATGTAGATAGCCGCACATGAACGTCGCTTTCGCATACACCCCTGAGTTATTCTTCACCTGTCGACCCTCACTTCTTCGTAACTTAGCAGACGATGCCGGAGGCGCGGCGCGGGCCGCGCGGGAAGGGGGCGTCTGTGGGCGAGCTGACCGGGGCGCAGCTTATCGGCATGATCGCCGGTGGGCTGATCGGGTACGTCATCGCGGCGGACGTCGCGGTGGCGGCGGGGTTCGTGATCGGCGGGTTGTTGGGCGGCTGAGGCCATCCCCGGCATGGTGATCGCCGCGCCAGTCACAGGCGCGATCGGGCAGGATAACCGCGCTGCGGCTCGTTATACTCAGACGCGGGGAATATTCGGAAAGGAGACAATGATGCGTGTAGCGGTATTCAGCACGAAACCTTACGATCGCCGGTATCTTGAGATGGCGAACGAGCAGCACGGGCACGATCTCATCTTTTTCGAGACGCGCCTGACATACGCGACGGCTCCACTCGCCGAGATGTGCCCGGCGGTTTGCGCCTTCGTCAACGACGACCTCAGCGCGCGTGTGCTTAACCGGCTGGAGGAACAGGGAACCTGCCTCATCGCGCTGCGCTCGGCGGGGTTCAACCACGTCGATCTGGAGGCCGCCGACCGGCTGGGCATGACGGTCGTGCGCGTGCCCGCTTACTCGCCCTATGCGGTGGCGGAGCACGCCGTCGGGCTGATGTTGGCGCTCAACCGGGGCTTCCACCGGGCCTATGCCCGCGTGCGTGAGGGCAACTTCGCGCTGACCGGGCTGCTCGGCTTTGACATGCACGGCAAGACGGTGGGCATCATCGGCACGGGGAAGATCGGGCGCATCACGGCGCACATTCTCGCCGGGTTCGGCTGCCGTCTGCTGGGTTATGACCCTTATCCCAACGACGAGTTCGTCGAGATGGGGGGCGAGTATATGGACCTGCCCGACCTGCTGGCGGCGTCGGACATCGTGTCGCTGCACAGCCCGCTGACGCCGGAGACCTACCACCTGATCGACAGCGAGGCGCTGTCACACGTCAAGCCGGGCGTCATGCTGATCAACACGAGCCGCGGCGCGCTGGTCGACACGGAGGCGGTGATCGACGCGCTGAAAACCGGGCTGGTGGGGTATCTGGGGCTGGACGTGTACGAGGAAGAGTCGGACCTGTTCTTCGAGGACCTGTCCGGCACGGTGATTCAGGACGACGTGTTCGCCCGGCTGCTGACGCTGCCCAACGTGCTCATCACCGGGCATCAGGCTTTCTTCACGGACACGGCGCTGACGAACATCGCGGAGACGACGTTGCAAAACGTCAGCGACTTCGAGCAGCTGGGCGGCTGCGCGAACGACGTGGTCGTCGACGTGAAGAACGTCGTGCGCTCGCAGCCCGCGTAGCTTTTATCAGAAAAACGACAGCCGGGCCAGTGTCAAAACGCTGGCCCGGCTGTTTTGATTCGGGTGGAAAGTCGGCGCTCAGGCCAGGTCGGCGGCCAGCGCCTCGGCGTCGCTCACCATCTCGTCTAGGATGTCCAGACCGTTGTCCCAGAAGTCCGGGTCACCGAGATCGATGCCCAGCGGCTTGACGATCTCGTGCGGCCAATCCGAGCCGCCTGCGGAGAGCATCTGGATGTAACCATCGGCGAAGCCCGGCCCGGCGGCCTCGTAGCGCGCGTAAAGCGCGAGCACCATCAACTCGCCGAAGGCGTAGGCGTACACGTACCCGGGGTAGTTGACGAAGTGGTGGACGTACGACCACCACAGCCCGTAGTTGTCCGTCAGCGTGACGCTGTCCTCGAACATCGCCCGCTGCGTGTCCAGCCAGCGCTCGTTGAACTGGTCGGTGGGCAGCTCACCCTCCTCGCGACGCGCCGTGTGGATGGCGTCCTCGAAGCGGTTCATCGCGATCTGGCGGAAGACGGTGGCGAAGGAGTCCTCCAGCTTGGAGGTGAGCAGCGCCAGCCGGGTCGCCGGATCGTCCTCGCGGCGCAGGATATCCTGAAAGACGAGCATCTCCCCGAATACCGAGGCCGTCTCGGCGGTCGTCAGCGGCGTGCCCGCCTGAAGCATCCCCTGTCCGCGCGAGAGATACTGGTGGATGCCATGCCCAAGCTCGTGGGCCAGCGTCATCACGTCGCGCGGCTTGGCTTCGTAGTTGAGCAGGATGTAGGGATGTGTGGAGGGCGTCAGCCCGGCGCTGAACGCGCCGCCCACCTTGCCGGGGCGGACGGGGGCATCGATCCAGCTCCGGTCCAGAAATTCGCCGACGATCTCCGCCATGCGCGGATGGAAGGCGTCGTAGGCGTTCTGCACGATGGATGCCGCCTCATCCCAGGGATAGAAGCGGTCGGCAGCGGGCAGCGGGGCATAGCGGTCGTAGTCGTACAGCTCGTCCAGATCGAGCAGGCGCGCTTTCAGCCGGTAGTAGCGCGCCACGATGTCGTAGCGCCCGGTGACGGCCTCGACCAGCGCCTCGACCGACGCATCGTCGACCTCGTTCGACAGGTTGCGGGCGGTGAGCCACGATGGGTAGCCGCGCAGCCGGTCGGTCGACGCCTTGTCGGCGAGGATCGTGTTGAAGACGTAGGTGCTCGTCCGGCCCAGCTTCGCCAGCCCCCCGGTGATCGTCTCGGCGGCCTGCTGCCGGATCGCGCGGTCGGGGTTGTAGAGCTGGGTCAGCACGGTCTGGAGCGGCACGTCCTGGCCCTGCCACTCGTAGCGCGCCGCGCTGTGCGTCTCGTTGAAGAAGCGCGACCACGCGCTCGATCCGGTGACGGCCTTCTCCGCTAGGATTTTCTCCTCCGGCTCGCTGAGCAGGTACGGGCGGCGCTGGCGGTTGACCTCCAGCCAGTGACGGTATCCGGCCAGCGCGGGATCGGCCATCAGCGCCCCGGCCTGCTCGTCGGGTAGATCGGCCCATTCCAGTTCGAGGAAGACGAGGGTCTGCTCCAACCGGGAAGCGTGTTCGGTGACCTTCTGGCGCAGCGCGCCGCGTGCGGGGTCCTCCGTGTTCGTCGCCCAGTTCAGGTAGGCGAAGCCCGCTATGGCGTGCATCGTCTCGACGATGGTCTCATAATCGGCGAGCATCCCGGCCATCTCCCTGGCGTCAAGCTCCGCAATGCGGCCCTTATAACGGTCGGCAAGGTTGTTGGCGCGGGCCGCAGTTTCCTTCAGGTCGCGTTCGAGGGCGGGATCGTCAGCGCCGCCGTATAGATCGGTTAAATCCCACGCGATCTCTTCCGCGCCGGTTGCGGGGATGGTTTGCTCGCTCATGACGTTTGTCTCCGTTCCGTTTGAGGCGATTCCACATCACAGATTGCTGAGTGATTATAACATTTGCCGGGGCCGGTATCATCGCGCGGCAGCAAAAAGGGGCGCCGTCTGCGCCCCTTCGGTCGACCGGTGACTGGTTGCAGACTCAGTCAGCGGCCTGAGCGGAATCCGCCGCTTCGGCGGTCCCCTCATGTCCGTTGTCAGCGGTGTAGGTCGACAGCACGCGCTCGACGTAGTGGCGGCCCAGTGTCCGGCCCTCCTGAACGCCCGGCGGCAGCGGGACCGGCTCCCACTCGTAGCCGGACAGGATCGCCTCGACCTCGTCGCTCGACAGCTCCTCTTTTTCGAGCAGCGCGCCGACGAGTTCCTCGACGGCGTCGCCGTGCCGTTCGAGGATGTCGAGCGTGTCCTGATAAAGCGCATCGAACTTGCGCTTGAGCGACGCCGGGGCCTCCTGGTACTCGTTGTTGTTCAGGAAGCCGAGATAGACATCCTCCAGCATGGCGGAATTCGCCATCGCGAGCAGGTTGGCCTGAATGGTTTGCAGGTCGCCCGCCGCGCCGGTGTGGACATCGCCCAGGAAAAGCTGCTCGGCGGCGCGCCCGCCGAAGCTGACGCGGACCGAGTTTTCGAGGTCGGTGCGGCTCGTGTGAGTCGATTCCTTGATCTGCTTGGGGGCCATGTGGCCCAGCGCCCCGCCGTAGCGCACGATAGCCAGCCGCGAGATGCGCGTCTTGTTGCGGCGCAGCGCGTATTCGACGACGGCGTGTCCGGCTTCGTGATAGGCGGTCGCCACCCGGTCGGACTCGAGCTGGTTGGGGATCGGCTGGCGCAGGCCCATCGTGAATTCGGGCATCGCTTGCAGGATGTCTTTGTACGTCATCCGCTCCCGCCCGTCGAACAGGGCGACGCGCAGCGCGTCGTTCAGGATGTGGTTGATGTCGGCGGGCGTGAATCCGACCATGTCCTGAGCCAGCCGCTCGACGTTGATCGTGTCGTCGTGCGCCATCTTTTTGAGGTAATAGTTGATGATGTCCTTGCGGCCCTCCATCGTGGGCGGATCGACGCGGATCACCTTGTCGAAGCGGCCCGGACGCATCAGGGCGGGGTCGAGCACGGAGACGCGGTTCGTCGCGCCGATGGTCAGCACGCGTTTGTGCGGCTTGGGCGCGGGCGGAACCGGCCTGCCGAGCAGTTTCAGGTGGATGTGGCGCAGCTTCCAGAAGAAAGCGCGGCGCTTGGCGCGCGCGCCGTGCTCGTGGCCGAAGCCGCTCATCTCGACGAGCAGCGTCGAGAGCAGGCCGAAGCTGCCGCCGCCGAACAGTCCGGCGAGCCCGCCGTTGACCTGGCCCGGCCCCTGGCCGCCGCTGACGCCGCCGCGCGACGCGCCGATGCTGTCGATCTCGTCCATGAAGACGATCGACGCGCCGTACTCGCGGGCCGCCTTGCGGGCCTTGCCGTACATGCGCATGACCTTCAGCGGGCCGATGCCGATGAACATGGCCTGAAGCGAGGAGGCGTCCGTGTAGAAGAAGGGCACGCCCGCCTCGGTGCTGATCACCTGCGCGAGGCGCGTTTTGCCGGTGCCGGGCGGGCCTTCGAGCAGCAGACCGGTCAGCGGCTCGCCGCCCATCTCCTCGAAGCGGCGCACGCCGCGCAGCAGCGCGACGATCTGCTTGGCGCGCTCCAGCAGCTCCGGCTGGCCGCGATAGTCCTCGTAGGTGAGGCCCTTCGTACCGGGGTAGATGTCGTAGGTCCGCGAGCGGCTGAGGAACCAGAACATCGCGGCGAACTGGATGATGATGAACGAGACGACGAACATCAGGCGGAGGATGAAGCCCAGAATGGTCAGCGAGATGGAGCGCACCGCCGGGCTGGCGATCATGCCGTAGAGCCAGAAGGCGAGCATCCCCAGCGGAATGATCACCCTGACGCGGCGCCAGATGCGCCGCACCGGGCCGCTGCGCTGCTCGACGAACGTCTTTTCGTGGCGGGGCTTGCGCCCGTTAGGCTCTGAGCGCCGCCTGAGCCTGAGTCCTTTTTTCCCGTCGGATTGAGCGCCGTTCGTCGTCACGGCGAGACTCCTTCAGCCCCCTCATTACAGGGGTAAGGGGACCGGAACTGGAAGATGCTCACGTCACCGTCGCGCTGAACGGCCAGCAGGTCGGCGCACTGCTCGGATGCCGAAACCTGCACGGTATAGCCCATCGCGGGGAAGGTGTCGTTCACGACGTAGCGGTTGTCGCTGTCGGCGGCCACCTTGTCCAGCTCCTCGTCGAGGGCAGATCGGAAGGCCTGCTGCTGGGCGAACTGCTCCTCGAACTGGGCGATGCGCGCCTCCATCTCGGCCAGACGGTTCGCGTCTGCGGCGGAGGCCGCGCGGGCCACCGATACGCCGGGCAGCCTGCCGGGCAGAACGAACAGGCCGAGCGCCGCTCCGCCCGCCGCCCCGACGATCAGGATAAATACGAGCAGCAGCCAAAAACGTGTTCCACGACGGGCGCTTTCCCAGCCGTAGATGTTCGACCACTCCTGTGCGGTCATTCGCCGGTCATCCATACGGTCCCCCTCTCTGTCGCAGGCCCACCGGCGGGCAGCCGTGTCCGAGGGCCGCCCGCGCCTTACGGATAAAGGCTATAATGTTCATCTTATATTATCGTGACGGGGGGGAAAAGTCTTTTCTTACGCCGGAGTCGGGCCAGAATTGGCCTGAATGGGGCATGTGGAGGGCGATCTGTGCGGCTGTAAGGCCGCACTCGATCCGGTCGATCAGTCCTCGGCGCGACCCTGCGGGCGGATGGTGTTCGCGCGCAGGTTGTCGCCCAGCGCCTCGCGCAGAGCGTCCTTCGCGAGGTTGCCGGAGACGTGCATGAGTGTGTCACCGCACAGCGGGTCGATGCCCATACTGGCCTGACAGGGGTAGTGGTGGTGATGCAGCCCGGCCCCTTCGAGCGCGTCCTCGACGGGCGTGCCGGGCAGCTTCCCGGCGATGAAACGCGCGCAGCCACAGCAGGCGTCCCGCACGACCCCGGCAGCGGTGATTGTCCCGTTCGGCTTGTCGACCTCGACTGTGAAGGCTGGCCGCCCGAAGTGGCGGGCGAAATCGCGGATCAGGGCGTAGCCGTCCTCCGGCTCGCCGCCGTACGCCTCGCGGTAGCGCAGCACGCCCGCGTGCGTCTCGGTCAGCGAGCAGAACGGCATCGGCGCGACGCAGGCCACGTCGATGCGGGCCAGCCAGTCCCGAAGCTGGCGGGCCAGCCCGAAGGGCAGCCACGCCTGGCTGTCGATGGGGGCGATCACGGCCCGCGCGCCCGTCATCTGTGCGATGTCGGGGATCAGCTCGGCGGCGGGGGCGAGTTCGGCCAGCGAGAGGATCAGGTCGGCGGCGGGCAGCGAGTCCGGCAGATAGTCCTCCGGGTAGTCGAGGATCGGGGGCAGAACACGCGGCGTGGACCATGAGAGAATCTGCCACCCCGCTGGGGCGTGCGCCTCCAGATTCTCGACGTGGCGACGCCCGTATTCACCTGTGATGACGGTCAGAACACGCATCCACCTGATCCCCTTACCCTGTCGCCGGTTGTGATCTAACCCTACCACCGTTATGCTCAGGCTGGTATGATCTGGATCAAGTCAGGCGAGGGGGCGATGCGCCCCGCGCACTTGGCCCCTGAATTCAGCGTCGCAGGAGATCACATGACGGACCGCGACCAACCCGAAACCATCAACCCGGAGGGCTGGGTGTGCCCCGTGCCGCTCCGCGCCTATCCGAACATCGTGCTGGGGCACGGCGGGGGTGGCAAGCTCTCCGCCGACCTCGTGGAGCACATCTTCAAGCCGCTGTTCGACAACCCGGTGCTGGACATGCTGGGCGATCAGGCCATCGTCGAGTTAGGGGGGATGCGGATCGCCTTCTCGACCGATACGTTCACCGTCAGCCCGCTGTTTTTCCCCGGCGGCGACATCGGCAGCCTGGCCGTGCATGGCACGGTCAACGATCTGGCGGTGAGCGGTGCGACGCCGCTGTACCTCAGCGCGGGCTACATCCTCGAAGAGGGGCTGGCGATCGATCTGCTGGGCCGGATCGCGGCCTCGATGGCGGCGGCGGCCCGCGCGGCGAACGTCGAGGTCGTCACGGGCGACACGAAGGTCGTCGAGCGGGGGCACGGCGACGGCCTGTACATCAACACGACCGGGATCGGCCTCGTGCCGGACGGGGTCAACATCGCCGCCGGGAACGTGCGACCCGGCGACGTGCTGATCGTCAGCGGCGCGGTCGGCGAGCACGGCATCGCGATCCTCTCCGTGCGGGAGGGGCTGACGTTCGAGACGGAGCTAAAGAGCGACTCTCAGCCGCTCCACGACCTCGTCGCCGCCATGCTGGACGAGACGACGGACATCCACGCCATGCGCGACCCGACGCGCGGCGGGCTGGCGGCCAGCCTGAACGAGTTCGCGCTGGCGGCGGGCGTCGGGATCGAGATCGACGAGGAAAACGTGCCGATCCCGCCCGCAGTCAGCGCGGCCTGCGAGCTGCTGGGCCTCGACCCGTTCTACGTCGCCAATGAGGGCAAGCTCGTCGCCGCCGTGCCGGAGCACGCCGCCGAACGGCTGCTCGAGGCGATACGCGCCCACCCGCGCGGGCGGGGGGCGGCCATCATCGGGCGGGCGGTCGAGGATCACCCCGGCGTGGTGACGGCCCGGACCGGCATCGGCGGCTCGCGGGTGATCGACACGCTGGTCGGCGAGCAGCTTCCCCGGATTTGCTGAATGGCCCTGCGCCCGGACGAGCAGGTCCCGCGCTGGCTGTGGTGGGCCGGGGTCGGCGCGCTGGCGGGCGCGATCTTATTTATGGCGATCCTGCTGGCGCTGTCGCTGGCCGGGGTGAGCGACCCGCAGCCGCTAGGCGAGCAGGCGGTCGACGTAAGCCCGCAGCTTGACCGTCTCATCAGCGTCGAGGAGGCAGAGCAGCGCGTTTTGCTTGACGCGGCGTACACCGTCGCCGTGCCGGGCACGGTCGAGGTCGCGGCGCGGCAGTCGTACGGGCCGGGGACGGCGGGCTACGGGTTCTGGTGGGGTGAGGATCGGGAGGATGCGCGCGTCGTCGGTGTGAACGCGGACGGCTACTTCGGCGTGTTTGCCGTCGAGGGCGGCGAGGTCCGCTTCATCGAGGACTGGCACCGCTTCCCGCACGTCGCGGGGCAGGGGGAGGTCAACCGCCTGCGGGTCGATCTCTACGCGGATGGGCGCGTCGTCGTGTGGATTAACGACGAGCGGGCCGCCGAGTTCGCCGACGAGGCGGCGGGGGTGTGGCTCATCACACCCCCGCAGGTCGGCTTCTACGTCGAGACGTTCGACGAGGGCGGGACCGGCGTCGACTTCGAGCGGCTGCGAACGTGGCAGGGTGAAACCGGGTAGGACGCCTCGCCGCTTATTCCCGCCCGATGCGCACCTGAAGCACCTCGCTCCAGGGACCGGCGTTGAAATCGGCTTCGGCGCGGATGCGGTAGTAGAGCCGCCCGGCCCGCCGCCACAGCAGGCGCGGCGGCGACCACGACGTGTTCTCGCTGCCCTTCACGCGGTACTCGCGCGGGCCATCGAAATCCGGGCTGCCATCCTCCTGCAAGACGTACTGAATCGCCCCGGGGCTTTCTGACCAGACGAGGTGGGGCCGGTTGCGCTCGTCGACGTACGTCAGGTCGAGCAGCGGCCTGAGCAGCCCCATCGCCGCCGCGCGGCGCACGCCGTTCTCGTCGGGGTCGGGTGGGGGAGTGGGTTCCTCCGTCACGGCCTGTGGCTCCGGCTCGAATTCCTCCCAGTCCGGCAGTTCCCCCTCAAAGCCGCCGTACGCGTCGTAAACCGGAGCGGCATCCCCGGACACCCCGGCGGGTGGTTCGTCCACCGCCTCATTGGGCCGGGTGTCGTCCTCCGCGATGGATGCATCAGCCGTATCGACGGGATCAACCGCGTCGACAACGGACGATTCCGGCCCGGCGTCCCCGGCGAGGCCATCCCCGCCGGGCGATATGGATTCCGGCTCGGCTTCGGCCTCCGCTTCCTCCTCCGGCGCTGCCTCGGCGGGGGGCTGCCAGATCGGGCGGCGATCCCCCACCGGCCCGGCGGACGCGGGCGAAGGGGCGCTCGCGGGCAGGTTCAGCGGAAGCCACTCGACGACCGGGCCGCCCGTCTTGGGGGTGGGCCGCGCCTGAAGCGGGCGCGATGATCCCACGCTCGGTTGGTGGCCCGCGCTTCGCTGTGGGGCGGCGGGCGGCGGAACGGCCCCCTGGGGTGCGGCGGGAAGGCCCTGCATGGGGGCCGGTTTGGCGTCCGGATGCGCTCCGGCAGGTGAAGCCGCCGGGCCGGGTTCGAGGTCTGCACCATCGCCGGAATCGGACGGCTCCAACCGTTCGGGCGGCGCTTTCGCCTCCGGCTCAGCCGCCGACTCAGCAGCGGGCGCGGGAGCAGGGTCCACACCCGGCAGTGACAGGCTGCGCCACTCAGGGGCGACGCGGGCCACCGACTCGCGCTGGTACACCTCGCCGATGACGGCCTGCCACTCGCGGAGACGCGGCGCGTCGGCCAGCGCGTCCGAAAACCACGCCGCATCGAACAGGTCGGCCAGCGGCGGCGTGATCGACGCCAGCGAGTCGCGCATCAGCCGATAGCGCGGGCTGTCCTGCTGCATCTCGTCGGCGGCGAAGTAGTGCTCCTCCTCGGCCTCATGGCGGATTTCGGGCACGAACCAGCCCGCCATCTCCGCGATGATGACGGCCCCGGCGAAGCGGTCAGCCTCCGACTCCCAGATGCCGTCTCTGGCGGTATGGTGAGCGTACCCGTCCGTCCCGGCGGGCAGTGAGGCGGGCGGTGAGAAGCCCGGCGCGTACAGGTCCTCCACGTCGATGAGGTGCGCGCGCTGCGTGTTAGGGTTGATGATCACGTTGGCCGCCGAGATGTCGCAGTGGGCCAGCCCGGCCTCCTCGATGGCGGCGAGCACCTGCGCCGTCGCGTTGGCGTAGGCCAGCGCCTCCAGACGGGTGAGCGGCGTCTCGCCGATGACGATGTCGTACCAGGTGGATCCACCGATCCAGGGCATCAACACCGCATAGAGCAGATCAGGGTAGGCGCTTAGCACGTCAGGGTGACGTTCGGCGTTGAGGCAAACCCGGTTGCAGACTTCAAGCCCCGGCCAGCGGGCGAAGCGGGCAAGCTGATCGCAGATGTCGACCAGCTCCGGCAGGCGGAAGGCCTCCTTGAACTTTTTCAGCGCGTAGAGGCCCTGATCCGGCCCGCCCGAAAGCTGGTAGACGAACGCCTTGCGCCCCTCCTGCCCGAAGGCGAACGACGGGACAGCGGGGTGCGGCATCACCGTGTAGGGCAGCCCCCCGATGGTGACGTGGTCGCGTGGGGATGGGTTGAAATCAGCCATGAAAGTGCTTTCCGTTACGTATCCGTTTCCGACTTACTTCGAATCGACGTTGTTCGTTAACCGCCGTCAGGGCACGACCTGAACGGCAAGTGTCTTGCTCCAGGGGCTTGACTCGCGCCCGCCATCCTCGATCAGCACGGCCCGCACGCGAAAATAGGCGGTTCCCGCCGGGCGGGCCTTCACCGCCGCCTTCTGCTCCGGGTGAAAGACCCGGTCGACCTCCGTCTGGCGCGGGCGGAAGTCCTCGGTCGGCGCGGCCTGAAACTCGTAGAACGTGCAGCCCGGCGTGCCGGTCCACGTGACGGTGAACGGCGTACCGGCCTTCACCGGATCGAGCGGCCACAGGCGCGGCGCGGCAGGGCGACCCGCGTCGACGTTAGCCGCCTCGCCGGGTGCGTCGTAGTGGGCGTCGCCGCCCTCGCCGTGACGCACGCGCACGCGGAACCAGTAGCGCCCGGCCTTCGGCGGGCGGAAATCGACCCCCGCCCCGTCGACATCCACCGCCCGCAGGTTGGTGAAGTTCTCGTCGGTCGCGACCTCGACCTGATAGCCGTCGGCGTCCGCCGCTTCGCTCCAGCGCAGTTGGACCTGCCCCTGCGGGTCGATCTCCGGCCTCTCAAGGCGCGGTGCGTTGGGATGCGGGGCCGCGCGGACCGGCTGGGCCTCGACCCACGCGCTGTGCACGCCGGGCAGCTCGGCCCGCACGCGGAAGCGCAGTGGGCTTTCCGTCGAATCGCCGGGCGGGACTTCGTGGCGCGTGCCCTTCACGTCGGCGACCTTCTCATATTCGCCTTCGGCCCCGGCGGCGCGCTCGAGCTGGTACGTCACCCGCCCGCCGACCGCACCCCATGAGACGAGCACGCCCCCGCCACCCGGAACGAGATCGGCCTCCACCCAGTCGGGCGCTGGGGGTGGCGCGGCGTGGCGCACCGATTCGCTCCAGGGGCCTTCGCCCCCGGCGTTGATGCCGCACACGCGGACGAGAACCTGCCCCGGCTCGCGGCGCGGCAGGTCGTGCGTCCGATCTTCAGTCGTGACGACGCGCGCGTTCTCGAACGACTCATCGTTCGACATCTCGACGACGTAGGAGGACGCGTTGGGGACCTCGGTCCACGTCAGGTGCAGAACGCCCTCCTCGTCCGGCCCCTCGGCGGAAAGCTCCGGCGCGGCGGTGGGTGGCCGGGGCGTGACGACGGCGAGCTGCTCGCCGCTCCACGCGCTGCACCCGAAATCGTGGCAGGCCCGCACGCGGTAGACATACTGGCCAGTAGGCTGCTCCTCGACGTGGTAGATCGTATCGTCGACCCGGATGATCTCCGGCTCGGCGTCCTCATTCTCCGTGCGGGCGACCTCCTCAAGCTCGTAATGGGTGGCGCGGGCGACGGGCTGCCAGCGCAGCTCGTACTCGCCGTGACTGTAGCCGTAGCCAACGCTCGAAAGCTGCGGGGTAGGGGGCGGCGGCAGCGTGATCTCGACCGTCTGCCCATCGCTCCACGGGCCGGGGCCGCCGGTCGAGACGGCCCGCACGCGGAAGTGATAGGTCCCCGGCTTGTCGGCGGGCACGGTCCACGAGGTGCCGCGCCCCTCGTAGACGACCGATGGCTCCTCGAAATCGGGCGTCGCTGCGCGCTCTACAATGTATTCGAGCGACTCGCCTTCACCCTCCCAGTTCAACACCGGTGCGCCGCCCGTCTCGTTGACGGCGACCTCCGGCGCGGGCGGCGGCGGGAAGGCGACGCTCGTCTGGCGAAGCTCGCTCCAGGGCGTCAGACCGCCGAAGCGGCGCACGCCGCGCACGCGGTAGTAATAATGGCCGGGCGCGGGCGGCTCGGTGGGTTTCCACGTCGTCTGCCCGGACGGCACGTTGATGGCGCGTACGTCGGTCAGCGCGGGACTGGTCGATTCCTGTACGATGAACGACACGCGCCCGCCGCCGTGCCAGTTCCAGCGAAGCTCGTACGTCTCGCTGCCGGTCGGGTTCCAGATCTGCTCAAGGTGCGGGCGCTCCAGGTTGGGATCGGGCAG
>CAZWUX010000027.1:0-22159 GCA_964637665.1 uncultured Anaerolineae bacterium | reverse complement strand
CTGGATGGCGGTGGGGAGGGGGTCGGCGTGGGCGTGTCGGGAATGCCGGTCGCGGCGACCGGCGTTTCGGCGGCTGGCTCTGGTCCGCCCGGCGCCGTCAGCAGCAGGATCAGGCCGACGACCGCCGCGACGATCAGCAGCCCCGCGCCGATCAGCACGTAAAGCTGGCCGCGCCCGAAGTTCGACAGGTCAAAATCGATCCGGCGTCCCATAGGCTCCCCCGCGCTCTCTGTCCTTTTCCCGCGCAGGGCAGTATACCGCCTCGCGAGGGGTTTCCCAACCGCCGGGTAGACGGTCTGCCACCGGGTTTCAGTCGGGCGGAAAAGGTCGCCGGGGCATCCGGATCGGCTGCGATCCACCGAATCCGCTGCCCCGCCGACATCCACATCCCAAAATCAATTCCGGGTCTGGTGAGGTATCTACATCTCGTTATAAATTTCGATTAGAAAGCTGATGTGCTCGGCTGGCTCTTCTTCGATCAACGTGAAGCCTTTGGCAATATCATCGCGGTTCACACTGGCCGCGAAAGAGCTGTCCTTCAGCTTTTTGCGGACTTTGCTGGCTTTCATGCCCTCGAACCCCTGCGGGCGCATCAGGGCGTAGGCGTGCATGAACCCCGAAATCTCATCGCAGGCGTAAAGATAGCGCTCAAGCGGCGTTTCAGGCTCGCGACCTGTCAGCTCCGGGCCGTGAGCGAGGACGGCGTTCCGCAGTTCCTCCGGGTAGTCCACCAGGAACTCGTTCACCGCTTTATGCGGGTGTTCGTCGGGGTATTTATCCCAGTCCAGATCGTGCAGCAGCCCCGTCTGGTACCAGAGTTCGGCATCCTCGCCGAGCTTCCCGGCGTAGGCCTCCAGAGCGCTGGCGACCATACGACAGTGATGCCGCAGCGCGTCATTCTCAACATGCTTCTCTAAAAGCTGCTCGGATTGTTCACGGGGTGGAAGGGACATAGATCCTCCGGGAAAGGGTAAATCGGGGCCGATTGTGGCTCGTCATGTATGCAAGTTCCGGCCCATTATACTGCTCTCATCTGGATAGCGCCCGCCAGACAAGGGCATAAGCGTGCTGCGTTACCTGCCGCGATGCCTGCCTGCCCAAAATTTGCGAATGGGGATACAAATCTTACAATAGTTCTGAGAGTTCTGATCTATCAGACAAGCGGAGCCGGACGCTGGCTCCTCCCCGTTTACCATGGTTTAAGTCGCTGCAAACCTGTGGTGGAAACAATAGAAGGAGGAAAACAGACCAAAACGACTCACCGATCATCTCTCTTGTTCTTAACTGAAACGGAGGAGAGGACCCATATGTTGAAGAAACGTTTTCTATGGCTCATGGTAGGGGTCGTTGCCCTGCTGCTGTTAGCAGGCTGTGCCCAGCCAGCACCGGAAGAGGCCGCTGAGACGGAGCCTGCTGCCGAAGAGCCAATGGAAGAAGAAACCGCCGAACCGACCGAAGAAGAGATGGCGGAACCGACCGAAGAGGAAATGACCGAAGAACCGGCGGCGACGGAAGAGATGGAAGCCGGATCGGAGGAGTTCGTCTTTGGCGTGATCCTCGTCGGCCCCAAGAACGACCGCGGGTGGAGCCAGGCGCACTACGAAGCCGGTCAGTACGTCGAGGAAAACGTCCCCGGCGCACGCATGATCGTCTTCGAGAGCCTGAACCCGGCAGATAAGCCCGAAGCCTCTGTGGAGAGCGTGTCCGCTGACATGATCGCCCAGGGCGCGCAGATGATCATCACAACCTCCGACGAGTTTGAGGAGGATACAGCCACAGCCGCCGAAAACTTCCCGGATGTTGTGTTCATCAACGCCTCCGGCGATGACGCCTGGGCAGAGGGACATGACGCTGGCGCTGCCCCGCCAAACGAGGGCAACGTCATGAGCAAGCTCGAACCACTGAAGGCCGTTGCAGGCTGCGCCGCAGCCATGGCGACCGAAACGGGCGGCATCGGCTATCTCGGCCCGCTCATCAACTTCGAGACTCGCCGCCTCGCTTCCTCTGCTTACCTCGGCGCGCGGTACTGCTGGGAGGAATTCCGCGGTGAGGACCCCGCCGATCTGAGCTTCACCGTGAGCTGGATCGGCTTCTGGTTCAACATCCCCGGCGTGACGCTCGACCCCACCGAGGTCGTGAACAACTTCTATGACACGGGGAACGATGTGACTATCAACGGTATCGACACCACAGAAGCCATCGTCGTCACCGGTCAGCGCGCCGATGGGGGCGAGCGTGTCTATGCCCTTGGCTATGACTATGAAAATGCCTGCGATGAAGCGCCTGACATCTGCCTGGGGGTGCCTTACTTTAACTGGCGTCCTTCCTATCTGAATCTTGTGACGCAGGTCAAAGAGGGCACCTGGGAGCAGGACTGGCAGTGGCTCGGCCCGGACTGGGCGGCGCTGAGCGATAACACCGTCACCAACGCGGGCTGGGTCCCCGGCCCGGCTCTGGAAGCTAACCCCGAATGGCTGGATGCCGTCAACACCTATATCGACCTGCTGGCCAACGGCGAGGCCGGGTTCTGGGAAGGCCCCATCAACCTCCAGGATGGCACCGAATACATCCCTGATGGTGAGGTAGCTACCGACCTTGAGATCTGGTACCTGCCGCAGCTGCTTGAGGGGATGACGGGCCCCAGCGAATAGTAGAACGTAGAGCGTAAGCACATGTAAGTCGACGAGAAAAGGGAGCGGCTCAAGCAGCTGCTCCCTTCAATACATTCTTTCGGCTGCCTGAATGCGCTGTTGAAAGAACTGGCGTGGCACCGGGAGATTGAGAGCAAAGGGGAACAACGCAATGTCGTCAGATGGTTACACTCATCAACGTCGAATGCTGTACGAAGTCACCCAGGAAGTCGTGGGCACGGCCATGGGACGCGAACCGGCCGACCTGATCATCCGGGGAGGCAAACTGGTTAACGTCAACGTTGGGCGCATCCAGGAGGGGATTGACGTTGCCGTTAAGCACGGGCTGATCGCCTACGTTGGCCCGGACTCTTCCCACATCCAGACTGACGAGACTACCCGTATCGTGGAGGCCAACGGACGCTACATCGTGCCGGGCTTCATCGATACGCATCTGCACGTCGAGAGCAGCATGATCGATGTGCGTAACTTTGCGGCAGCCGTCCTGCCCGAGGGCACGACGACGATCGCCTGTGACAATCACGAGATTACGAATGTGTTCGGCCTGCGCGCCGTCGAGCTGTTCCATGAAGCCGCTCAAGGCCTGCCGCTCAAGGTGCTGATTGCCATGCCGGTGTGCGTGCCTTCGATCCCCGGCTTCGAGGATGCAGGCGCGACGATCACAGATGAAGAAGTGACAAGGGCTTACCAGCAGGACTGGGCCCAACTCCAGGGCGAGCAGATGAACTTCCCCGGCGTCATCTTCGGGGACCCAGGCGTCCACGCTATTACGCAGGCTTCGCTGCGCGAGGGGGCTATCCTCACCGGCCATTACTCCAGCTCTGAGATCGCCGTTGGGCTGCCCGCGTTTGTCTCATCTGGCATCACAGCCTGCCATGAAGCCACGACTGCGGAGGAGGCCATGCGCCGCGCCGAGCTGGGCTGTTACGCACAGCAGCGATACGGCACAGCGTGGCTGGACATGCCGCAGACCGTCCGGGCGGTGCTCGACAACCCGGATATCGATACCCGATTCTTCTGCTTGATCACCGACGACGTGACACCGGCCACCATCGTCGAGCACGGCCATCTCAGCCGCGTCGTGCGTGATGCCATCAAAGAGGGCCTCGACCCGATGCTCGCCATCCAGATGGTGACCATCAATGCCGCCCAGCTTCTCGAAAAATCCCGCTGGATCGGCACGGTCTCGCCGGGCCGGGCTGCTGACATTCTGATCGTCAGCGATCTTGATAATATTGTCATCGACGAGGTCTACTCCGACGGCGTGCTCGTCTCCGAAAGCGGCGAGATGGCCGTCGACATCAAGCCCTACGAATATCCCCGCTGGGCGCTGGAGTCGGTCCACGTCGACCCGATCAGCACGGACGACCTGCGCATCCCCTTCGAGGGCGAGCGGGCCGAGGTGCGTGTGATGCGCATCGTGCCGGGCATGGTCCACACCCTCGAGGAGACGATGGAACTCACCCCGGTCGACGGCGCACTTCGGGCGGATGCGTCGCGCGATCTGGCGAAAATAGCGATCTTCTACCGCCACGCGCCCGACGTGAGCGAGGATGCGAGGCGCGGATTCGGCTTCGTGGCCGGTACAAGCTTCGACGATGACGTGGCCTTCGGCTCGACCGTCGCGCACGACAGCCATAACCTGATGGTCATGGGCACCAGCGATGAAGCCATGGTCAAGGCAGCCAACACGTTGATCGAAACGGGCGGCGGCATGGTCGTCGTCAATGGGGACGATGTGACGGTGGTTCCCCTGCCGCTGGCTGGCCTGATGTCCCTTGAGCCTGCCGTGACGGTGACGGAACAACTGCACGCGCTGGAGCAGGCATTCCGGGATGCGGGGTGTCCATACGACTCCATCGAGATGACCCTCAGCCTGCTGCCGCTGATCGTTCTGGTCGAGCTGCACGTCTCCAACCGGGGCCTGGTTGAGCTGATGCCCGGCCAGCCGCCGAAGTTTGTGGAACTCATCGGCGACTAGGGATGAAGGGCGCTGCCGGGGAGTTAACGTTAGAGTAGCTTGTTCGTAAGCTCTCCTTCAGTGTGTTGAACATGAGTGGCCGGATAGCTGGTCGGGGCTTCAGTAAAAACCAGCTAATCGGCCACTCATCCGCATTCCAACTCACTTCAAGCAAGATGATAACGACTATAGTATACCTCTGGCCTACCGGGTCGAATCCCCGCCGTTGTGGTATGATCGGCGGGCAGATAAGCACATCACCGTGATGGGACAACATGGCCGAAGACGCCGTTGACACGAACGACCAGACCGGAGGCGACGGGGACGATCCCCGCGAGATTCCGGCCTACTTATTAGAGGGCGACAACCAGCCGCGCTCGTCGATGCTGATGCGCCTGCTCGAACAGGGATCGGCCAAGCGCGTGCTCGAAGTGCCGGGGGAGGACCTCGGCCTCGCGGAGCACCTGCCGTTCCCGTTCATGGCGCTCGTCGGGCAGGTCGAGATGCGCACCGCGCTGCTGCTGGCCGTCATCAACCCCAACGTGGGCGGCGTGCTGCTCATCGGGCCACGCGGAACGGGCAAGACGACTGCCGCACGCGGGGTCAGCGACCTGCTGCCCTGGATTCCCCATTCGACGTGCCCGTATGGCTGTATGCCGGAGGACTACGACGCGGTGGGGCGCGTGGGCGTGTGCGACGAGTGCGCGGAAAAGCTGGAGGCCGGTGAGGACATCACCCGGCTCGAACCCGTCAGATTGATCGAACTGCCGCTCAACGCGCGGCTGGACGACGTGATCGGCGGCATCAACGAGCGGTCGGCCTTGCAGCACAGCCGCGTGCGGCTCGACCGGGGCATCCTCTCGCGGGCGGATCGCAACCTGCTGTACATCGACGAGGTGAATTTGCTGGACAACCCCATCGTGGACGCGATCCTCGACGCCGCCGCGCAGGGCCAGTACACGGTGCGGCGCGGGCCGATGCGGGCCACCTACCGCTCGCGTTTCGTGCTGATCGGCTCGATGAACCCGGAGGAGGGCCACCTGCGCCCGCAGATTCTCGACCGCTTCGGACTGCGGGTGCTCGTCGGGGGGCTGACGGAGCCGGAGGAGCGGCTGCTCGTTTACCAGAGGATGCGGAAATACCGGGCCAATCCGCGCGCGTTCATCGGATCGTTCGACGCGGAGATGCGGCTCGCGCAGGACGACATCGCCACCGCCCGCGACCTGCTGCCGGAGGTGACGGTCGAGGCGGAGGCGGAGGCGCTGGGCCTCGAACTCGTGCGGCGGTTGAACGTCCACTCGCACCGGGCGGAGTTCGTCATGTTCGAGGCGGCGCGGGCGTACGCCGCCGCCGATGGGCGCACGGAGGCGAAGGTCGGCGACCTGCGCGTCGTCGCGCCGATGACGATCCGCATGAGACAGAGCGCGTTCATCGAGGACTTTTTCGCGGGGCAGCGGGAGGAAGATGAGCGCATCGACGCCCTGTTAGACGAAATAGCGGAAGCGGAATGACGGCGAAACGCGAAACGCGGACAGCCGACCGATTGGCGATACTCGCTCTGGCGCTGGCGTGGGTCGGCCTGTGGGGGGCCTGGATCCCCCATAAAACGGCGGGGTTGACCCAGAACGCGGTCGACCTCGCGAGTTGGTCGGGCCTGCTGATGGACGTACAGAGCGGGCCGCTCGGCGCGGTCCCGGACCTGCTGAGGCTGGGCATCGCGCTGGGGCTGCTGGCGCTGGCAGTGGCGGCGGGTGCGTTGAACAACGCCGCGCTGCGCTGGGCGGCGCGCATCGCCGCCGCGCTGCCGGGCCTCGTCCTGCTGCCGCCCTACCCGGCGGTGCTGCGCCCGTGGACGGCGGAGGCGCTGCCGCGCTTTTTGATCGCCGCCGGGCTGTGGTTGGGCATTGCTGCCAGCCTGCTGGTGAAACGTCTGCCCCCCCGGATACGGCGGACGGCTGCCGCCGCGCTGGCGATCGGCGGGGCCGCGCTGGGCGGGTGGACGTTCGCCCTGCTGCGCAAACCTTACACCGCACATTACGCCGCGCCGATCCCGCCCGGCTGGGGCGTGGCGGCCTTCGTCGGTGGGCTGGCGATCGCCGCCGCGCTGGAAGCGACCGGCGCGGTCCGGCGGGCGCGGGAAGCGCCGCCTGTGTAACGCAAAACGGGTCAGTTGCCTGACCCGGTAAGCCTGAACTATTCTTCTGTGGTCGTCGCGCTGGAGTGCGGCGAGCTAGGCCATGTGCTCGTTTAGATAATCGACGGCCTGGCCCACCGTCTCGATCTGCTGCGCTTCCTCATCCGAGATCTCGCCGCCGAATTCCTGCTCGAACTCCATGATCAACTCGACGAGGTCCAGCGAGTCGGCTTCCAGGTCCTCACGAAAATGCGCATCGCGCGTCACTTTTTCAGGCTCGACACCCAGCAATTCGACGATAATCGACCGAACGCGTTCTTCGGTGGTCGCCATTAGTCACCTCCTGATGGTTGGCTTGATAGGTCGCAGGTAGTTTATCATGTCTGGCTGGTTATTCAAAACAGAGAGTGCATGGCGCGCCTTGACAAGTCATCACAGAACTATGTAACATGAGCGCCATCTAATCTAAGGGAACACTGCCCCATGCCTCAAGTTACGCAGCCCGACCCCGGCCAACCGCCTGACATCCGCCAGCGGAAGGCGGACCACATCCGCGTGAATCTCGAAGAGAACGTCGACTTCCCCCGGCTGACGACCGGGCTGGAGCGCTACCGGTTCGTCCACCAGGCGCTTCCGGAAATCGACCTCGACACGGTGGACACGTCGCTGGCGCTGTTCGGGCGGGACCTGCGCGCGCCGCTGCTCATCTCGTCGATGACGGGCGGGACGGAACGCGCCCGCGAGCTTAATCTTCGGCTGGCGGCGGCGGCGCAGGCGCATGGGTTGGCGATGGGTCTCGGATCGCAGCGGGCCGCGCTGGAGAACCCCGCCACCGCCGACACCTTCCGCGTGCGGGGAACCGCGCCGGACATCCTGCTGTTCGCCAATCTGGGCGCGGTGCAGCTTAATTATGGATATGGGATCGACGAGGCGCGGCGCGCGGTGGAGATGGTCGAGGCGGATGGGCTGTACCTGCACCTCAACGCGCTGCAGGAGGCCGTCCAGCCGGAGGGCGACACGCGCTGGAGTGGATTGCTCAGCCGGATCGAAGCGCTGTGCCGGGCGTCCGATGTCCCCGTGCTGGCAAAAGAGGTCGGCTGGGGGCTGTCGGAGCGGGCGGCGCGCCAGCTTGCCGATGCAGGGATCGCGGCGCTGGACGTGGCCGGGTCGGGCGGAACGTCATGGAGCGAGGTCGAGTACCATCGCGCGCCGACCGCCTTTCATGCGCGGGTGGCCCGCGCGTTCGCCGACTGGGGCATCCCGACTGCGGAAACGCTGCTGATGGCCCGCCGGGCCGCGCCGGGCCTGCCCGTGTTCGCGAGCGGGGGGCTGCGGGATGGCATCGACGTGGCGAAGTGTGTCGCGCTCGGCGCGGCGCTGTGCGGGATGGCGGGACCGTTCCTGCGGGCGGCTGCCGAATCCGAGGATGCGCTCGACGAGACGATCCGGGTGATCGTCGCCCAGCTTCGCATCGCGATGTTCGCCACCGGAGCAGGAGACCTCGACACGCTGCATACCATCCCCTTGATTCAGGATGATAACCACCAGGAGACCTGATGAATGCGCTGACCGCCGCCTTCGACCGCTACCTGCCCGTCATCGAGGACGATCTTCAAATGGCGCTCGATCCGCCCCCCGGATCGCCGCCGTTGTTTTACCGGATGCTGCGGTATCACATGGGATGGGTCGACCCGGAGGGCCGCCCCGCCGGAGCGGAACGCGGAAAGCGCATCAGACCGCTGCTGTGTTTGCTGGTTTGTGAGGCGGTCTGCGGGAATGGCGATCCGGCCCGCGCCCCGGCAGCGGCGGTCGAGTTGATCCACAACTTCTCGCTGCTGCACGACGACATCCAGGATCGCAGCCCGACGCGGCGGGGCCGCCCGACCGTGTGGACGGTGTGGGGTGAGCCGCAGGCCATCAATGCGGGGGATGCGCTGTTCACGCTGGCGCACCTCGCCATCCCCCGGCTGCTGCCCGCCGATGCAAACCCGCTCGCCGCACGGATGCTCACGATTCTGGACGAGACCTGTCTGGCGCTGACACGCGGGCAGCACCTTGACATCTCCTTCGAGAGCCAGGAGGACGTGAGCGTGGAGGCGTACCTCGACATGATCGAGGGGAAAACCGCCGCCCTGCTGGGCGCAGCGGCGCACCTCGGCGCGTTAGCGGCGGGTGCGGAGCGGGAAAAACAGGAGACGTATCGCCAGTTCGGGCGGCATCTGGGGCTGGCGTTTCAGGCGTTGGACGACGTGCTCGACATCTGGGGTGACCCGGCGATGACGGGCAAGCAGGCGGCCATCGACATCCACCAGCGGAAGAAGTCGCTGCCGGTGCTGTACGGCCTCGCGCGGAGCGCGGAACTGCGGGCGCTGTATGCCGACCCGGCGCCGTTCGACGCGGACATGGTCCGGCGGGCCATTGCACTGCTCGACAGCGCGGGGGCACGCGAATACGCTGAAAAACTCGCGCGGGAGTACTCCGAGCAGACCATCCAACATCTCGACGAAGCCGCGCCGCGCGCCGGGGCGGGGCAGGCCCTTTATGACCTCGTGGAACGGCTGCTGCACCGCCGCCACTAGCCAGCTTCCCCCTGTAATATAGGAATTAATTACCCCCTCCCACCTTTGCAGGATTACCTTGAAGGGCCTATAATGAAACCAACTTGACAAGTGCGTCCTCGCTCTCGTCGCGCGGCTCTACGCTGCCGAAACGACACATCATTCAACGGCCAGCGGGGCCAGACGAGCAGACAGATCGATCATTTTCCTTAACGCCGGTCATTTATCATCGGATTGATTTTACATGTCGGATGACACGAGACGAATAGAAACGGATGAGGGGCCGCTCTCGACGCCGGACACGTCCCTCCAGCCGGGCCAGGTTTTGACCAGCCGCTACCGAATTCTGGGGATCATCGGAATGGGCGGCATGGGGGCCGTTTACCAGGCGCGCGACCTCCATTTCCCGACCGTCACCAAGCTGGTCGCGGTCAAAGAGATGATCAACATGGCGCAGGACCAGCAGCTTCGCGAGACGACGATGAAGAATTTCGAGCGCGAAGCCGAGATTCTCGCCACGCTGAGCCACCCCGCCATCCCGCAGATTTACGACTTCTTCAGCTTCGGGGACCGCGCGTACCTCGTCATGGAATTCATTCAGGGCAAGGACCTTGAGGCGATCCTCAACAGCACGGATGCCTTCCTGCCGGTCGAGCAGATCCGGCAGTGGGGGATCGAAATCTGCGACGTGCTGGGTTACCTGCACAATCACGAGCCGGAGCCGATCGTGTTCCGCGACATGAAGCCGTCGAACGTCATGATCGACCATCACCGGCGGGTGCGGCTGATCGACTTCGGCATCGCCAAGACGTTTCAGATGGGCCAGCCGGGCACGATGATCGGCACGGATGGCTACGCCGCCCCGGAGCAGTACAAGGGCATGGCGTCGCCCGCCGCCGACATCTACGCGCTGGGGGCCTCGCTGCACCACCTGCTGACGCGGCGCGATCCGCGGCTCGAACCGCCCTTCTCATTCCATAAGCGCCCGATCCGGGAGCTAAACCCGAACGTTGGGGAGGCATTCGCCGCCGTCATCATGCGGGCGGTGAACTACAACCCGGAGGATCGCTACGCGAGCGCGGTGGCGATGAAGCAATCGCTGGAAGGCGCCGGAGGGGACGGCAAGATGACGGTCGTGGAGCCGGGAACCCGCCCCGCCCGGCCCCAGCAGCAGCCCACCACGCGATCGTCGCAGGCCGCCGTGCCCGTTTCGCAGGTGCCGGACGAGGCCGTCGTGCCCGTGCCGGAGGTCGCACCGGTCGAGAGCAGCATCGAGCCGATCTGGTCGTTTCAGGTGGAGGACGCGGTGCGCTCGACGCCGCTCGTCCACAACGGCGTGGTGTACGTCGGGGCGTACGATCACAATCTGTGGGCGCTCGACGTGAAGGACGGCAGTTTGCTGTGGAAGTTTGCGACGGACGACGGCATCGGCTCCAGCCCGGCCTACGCGGGCGGGACGATCTACGTCGGCTCGACGGATGAGGCGCTGCACGCCATCGACGTGCGTACCGGCAACCGGAAATGGTTGTTCAAGACGAAGGGCCGGATCTACACGACGCCCGCCCCGGCGCTCGGCCTCGTCTTTTTCGGATCGGACGACGGGAACATATACGCCCTCCGGCCCGGACGGACGAGCGCCCGCGAGATGTGGTCCTTTAACCTGATGTCGCCGATCCGGTCGTCGCCCGCCGTCGCGAACGAGCGACTTTACTGCGGCACCGATCTGGGCGAGTTCATATGTATGGACGTTTCGGGCGATCTGCGCTGGCGGTTCGAGACGCGCCGCCGCGTCATGTCAAGCCCGCTCGTGCATGAAGACCTCGTCTACTTCGGGTCAGACGACTGGTACTTCTATGCGCTGGACACCGATCAGGGTTACCCGATCTGGCGCTTTCGGACGAAGGGGCCGATCGTCTCCTCGCCGGCGATGGGCGATGGGAACATCTACTTTGGGTCGGCGGATGGGTTCGTTTACGCCGTTGAAGCACTCGGTGGGCGGGAAATGTGGAAGTATGAAGTGGGCGAGCCGGTCACCTCGTCGCCCACGCTTTACGGGGATGCAGTTTACGTGGGCGCGGTCGACGGCGCGTTGTACGCGCTCCACGCACAGACAGGCGAACTGCTGTGGCGCTATCAGAGCGAGGGGCCGATCATTTCCTCGCCACACGCCGTCGACGACATCGTTTACGTCGGCTCCGATGATCACCATATCTATGCCTTCCAGGCATAGCGACGCCCGCGGAGAAAACGCTCATGGACCTGTTACGCCGCTTATTTGGCTCACACCCGGAAGAGAACGAGGGAGCGGAGCGCCCTTTGCCCCCCGCAGGGGAGATGTTCGAACCGGTGGAGGCGCTTGACCTCGAAGCGATGGAGCCGCCCGTCGACGAGGAGGACACCCAGCCGCTCCAGACGCGTCCGCTGGCCCCGCCGCAGCCGTTCCAGAGCGCGATCCGGCGGATCGAGTACGGGCAGGCCAGTGACGTGGGGCAGGTGCGAGACAACAATCAGGATGCCTGCCTGACGATGGTCATCACGCCGGAGCTGGCGGGCGGCCCGCCGCCCATCGGCGTTTTCATCGTGGCGGATGGCATGGGAGGGCATCACGATGGCGAGCTGGCGAGCGCCATCGCCGTGCAGACCATCGCCCGCCACATCGTGGACGGTGTGATCGGTCCCCACCTCGACGAGCCGAGCGAGCGATCATCGGACCAGATGACCATCCCGGAGGTGCTGGCCGAGGCGATGTCGGCGGCCAACCAGGCCGTTCAGCAGCGGGTTCCTGATGGTGGCACGACCGCGACCTGCGCCATCGTGCGGGGCGATCTGGCGTACATCGCCCATGTGGGCGACAGCCGCGCGTACCTGATCTCCGATGGCAACATGGAGTTGATCACGCGGGATCACTCGCTGGTCCGCCGCTTGCAGGAGCTTGGGCGGTTGACCTCGGAGGAAGCCGAAGTCCACCCGCAGCGCAACGTGCTTTACCGGGCGCTGGGACAGGGTGACACGATGGATACCGACGCCGCCACCCGCCGCCTGCCGCCCGGATCGCGGCTGCTGTTGTGCAGCGATGGGATGTGGGGCGTCGTGGGGGATGATCGTATCGCCGCCATTCTGGATGAGGTCGACAGCCCGCAGGAGGCGTGCAACTTGATGGTAGAGGAGGCGAACGCGCGCGGGGGGCCGGACAACATCACGGCAGTGCTGATGCAAATGCCAGACTAATGCCTTCTTCTACCTGTTAGCCCATAAACGACGTGACGAACATGGACTTCGTTGATTATTATGCGATACTGGGCGTCTCGCCTTCCAGCAGCGAACGCGAGCTACGAGAAGCCTACCGCGAGGCGGCCCGTCGCTACCATCCCGACGCCAACAAATCGCCCGGTGCGACTGCGATCTTCCAGCAGATCAACCGGGCATACGAAGTCCTGTCGGATGAGGAGCGGCGCGGGGATTACGATAACCTGTGGCGCGATTACACCTCGACTCCGCCCGGCCTGCTGCTGGAGACGCTTTACAGCCGCCGCCACGTCAGGCCTATCAACGAGCCGCAGGCGCTTTACATTCTGCTGAAGATCCAGCCGCTCGTCGAGTCGAGCGTGGCGAGCGACGCCCCGCTGAATCTAACGCTCGTGCTGGATCGCAGCACGTCGATGAAGGGCAGCCGCCTCCAGGCCCTCAAGTCCGCCGTACACCATATCATGGATGACCTGGGGCCGGACGACGTGCTCTCGGTCGTGACGTTCAGCGACAATGCGGAAGTGCTCATCCCGGCCCAGTACGTGGAGGACCTGCGCAGCCTGAAGGCAAACATCAGCACGCTGCGCGCCTCCGGGGCGACGGCGATCCTCGCCGGGCTGCGGGCCGGGATCCATCAGATCGAGCGGTACCGCCACTCGCGATACGTGAACCACCTCGTGTTGATCACCGATGGGCGCACTTACGGCGATGAAGAAGAGGCGCTGCAATTGGCGGGCCAGGCCCACGAGCGCGGGATCGGGATCAGTGGGATGGGCATTGGTGAGGATTGGAATGACCGCTTCCTCGACGCGCTGGCCTCGCGGACGGGTGGAAGCTCGGCGTATATCACGTCGACGAAGAGCGTCAGCCAGTTTCTTGAGAAGCGCATCCGCAGCCTGGCGACGGCCTACGCGGAGCAGGCGCGGCTGCTGGTCGCCCCCACCCCGCAGGTGGAGCTGGTGACGGTGGCACGCATCGCGCCGAACCCGATGATGTTCGACATCGACACGCAGCCCTTCGCGCTGGGATCGGTGGACGGTACGCAAGCCAGCAAAATTTTGCTGGAGTTCAGGCTCCAGACCGGCCCGCGCAAGCCCGGCCCGCTGCTCGTCGGGCGGGTGGATGTCGGCGCGCAGGTGTTAGGGATCAGCCAGAGCGCGGAGCGCGTCTTCGAGGACCTGTCGGTGGAGGTGGCGAGCAAGAGCACGGACGAGAAGCCCCCGGCAGAACTGCTCGACGCGCTCAGCCACCTGTCGCTTTACCGGCTTCAGAGCCGGGCGAATGAGGCGCTGGAGGATGGCGACGTGGTGGCGGCGACCCGCAGTCTGGAGTATCTTGCGACCCGATTATTTGAACAGGGCCAGGAATCCCTCGGCCAGACAGCCCTGTATGAAGCGCGGCGGGTAGCCCAGACACAGAGCCTATCCGACGAGGGGGCAAAGCAGATAAAATATGGGACACGGGCGCTGTGGGACTACTCGGGAGAAGAGACATGATCAAGTGCCCTTATTGTGAACATGAAAACATGGAAGGCGCGCTAGTTTGTGAGGAGTGCGGGCTGAGCCTGTGGGGGGACCCAAACGACACGGCCCCGACCCGGCAGCTTGAGGAGAACGCGGATGACCTCAGCATTAAGTCCGGCTGGGGGACGGCGACCTTTCAGGACAGAAATCAGGTCATCATTCACATTCGAGACGCCAAAGAGCCGATTACGCTGACGCCGGGCGGCGAACTGCTGATCGGGCGGCACGACGCGGTGAGCGGGATCGACCCCGGATTGGACCTCTCGCCGTACAGCGCGCTCGAAAAAGGCGTTTCGCGCGTACACGCTGCGCTGCGGCGCGGTGAGGATGTGCTTTCCATCGTCGACCTAGATAGCGCGAACGGCACCTACCTGAACGGCCAGCGGCTCGCGCCGCAGCAGCCGCGCCTGCTGCGCGACGGTGACGAGATCCGGCTGGGCAAGCTGACGATGCACATCTACTTCAAATAGCTGCGCTGCAAGCGGCCAGGCAGCGGCGAGGTCCGCGCGTTTACTCTTATTTATTTAATCGAGTTCACACAGGGTAGCAATTATGGTATATCGACTTCAGATCCACATTGCGAACGATGATCCCATCGTGCTCGATGTCGAAGAACTACCCGATCCGACGCACCAGTACATCATCGGGACGAACCCCCAGCGGAGGGATGGCAAGGACGTGCCGTACATCCTGCGCGAGGTGAATCAGGTTATTTTCCCCTGGTGGCGCATTAACTTCATCCAGATCCTCCCCAGCGAGCAGGAAGAGGACATCATGACCTTCGTGCGTGAATGATGATCGAGAAAAAACGAAGCGAGCCAGAATACACCGGGATGCGCATCCTCGTCGTCGACGACGAGCAGCACATGATCGACCTCATCCGGATGAATCTGGAGCTTGAGGGGTTCCAGGTGCTTGAGGCGTCGAACGGCATCGACGCGCTCGATCAGGTCCGCAAGCACATCCCTGACCTGATCATCCTCGACATCATGATGCCGCAGCTTGACGGGTTCGAGGTGCTCAAGATGCTGCGCGAGTTCTCCAGCGTGCCGGTCATCATGCTGACGGCCAAAGGCGAGGAGGAGGACAAGGTGCGCGGCCTCGAACTGGGGGCGGATGACTACGTGACGAAGCCCTTTGGTGCGCGGGAGCTGGTGAGCCGCGTCAAGGCCGTGCTGCGCCGCACGGAGTCGCTGACCGAGCCGAGCGAGAGCATCATCAAGGTGGACGACCGGCTGAGCGTCGACTTTAACAAGCGTGAGGTGATCGTGGAGGGGAAGCACATCAAGCTGCGCCCCACCGAGTACCGTCTGCTCTACCACCTCATGCAGAACGCGGGCTGGACGGTTCCGCACGAGCAGTTATTAGCGAAGGTGTGGGGCTACGAGTACCGCGAGGAGACGCATTACGTGCGGTTGTACGTCAATTATCTGCGCGAAAAGATAGAGGAGGACCCCGCGAACCCGAAATACATCCTCACCGAGCGGGGGATCGGCTACCGGTTCGTCGACTTCGACAAGGAGAAGATGGGCGAGAGGTAGGGTTAAACCCCTCCAGGCAACCGGCGCGGAAAAAAATCGGTGGGTTGAGCAGCCAGCGGGACAAACGTCTGCAAGGCCGGAAACCGGCCAACGATATGGGTGTGAGATCGACAATGACCGGATGGGGCGGCCCGTCCGGTCATCTCGTTTTATATCCAGCCTGCATCAACCCTGGGGGTGCGGTGATCGTTTGACGCGGGCGGGGATGACGAACAGCGCAACCAGCCCGCCCGCGAACATGGTCAGCGCGCCGATCAACAGGGCGCGGCTCATGCCGTCGACGAACGCCTGACTCGCGCCCCGCAGGATGGCCCCCGCCACGTCAGAGGGCAGGTTCGCCGCCGCGATCTGGGCGCTCTGGATGCCGCTGCGGATCGCCTCTGAGAGCCCGGTGGGTAAGCCCCCTGTCACCGGCAGGCCGTCGATCTCGGCGCGGTAGGTCGTGTTCATCAGTGCGCCGAGCACCGCCACACCCAGCGCCCCGCCGACCTGCCGGGTCGTGTCGTTCATGGCGGAGCCGATCCCGGCGCGGCTGACGGGCAGCGACCCCATGATAGCGTTGGTGGCGGGACTCATGATGATGCTCAGGCCGCTCGCCAGCAGGACCAGCACGCCCAGAATGGTGATGTAAGGCGTGTCGACCTCGACGACGAGGGAGAACATCAACAGGCCGCACCCGGCCAGAAACAGCCCCAGCCCGACGGTTTTGTTCGTGCCCAGCCGCTGATCCACCTTCACAGACATGATGGTCGAGGGGAAGATGATGATCGTCATGGGCAGCATCGCCAGCGCGGCGACGAGCGGCGTGTAGCCGTGCACAGACTGGAAATACTGGCTGAAGAAGTAGATGGACCCCATCATGCCGAAGGCGCTGAGGGTCAGTGCGATGTTCGAGCCGGTGAAGGCCATGTTTTTGAAGAACTCAAGCGGCAGCATGGGATGCGGCGACCGGTTTTCCCACCAGATCAGCGCGGCCAGCAGCACGATGGCGGCGGCGAAGGTCAGCAGGACCTCGTTGGCCTGCCAGCCGTGCTCACCGGCCCGGATGATGGCGTAGACGAGCGAGACCAGCCCGCCGATGGAGAGAAGCACGCCCGGCACGTCGGGGCGGGGAACCGTCTCGTCGCGTGATTCGGGGATGACGAGGAAGCCGCCGATCAGGCCGATCGCCACGATGGGCAGGTTCAGGTAGAAAACCGACGACCAGCTAAACATGCTGAGCAGATAGCCGCCGACGAGGGGGCCGACCCCTGCCCCGATGCTGAAGATGCTCGACCAGATGGCGATGGCCTTCGCGCGCTCCCCCGGCTCGCGGAACACGTCGGTGATGATCGACAGGGTGGATGGCATGACCATCGCCCCGGCCATGCCGAGCAGGGCGCGGAAGGCGATCAGCATCATCGTCGTGGTAGAGAGCGCCGCGCCGAGCGATCCCAGCCCGAACAGCGCGAGGCCCATCTCCAGCATACGCTTGCGCCCGTAGCGATCCCCGATCGAGCCGGTCGTCAGCAGCAGTGAGGCGAACACGAGCGTGTAAGCGTCGACGATCCATTGAAGCTGGCTGGCGGTCGCGCCCAGCCCCTTCGAAATGGAGGGCAGCGCCAGATTCAGAACCGTGTTGTCGATGGAGATGATGAGCAGGACCATGCACAGCACGGCAAGGGCATACCAGCGTTTGTTGTGTGCGTCGCCTTTTGAGATTACCGCCGCCAGATTCATGAAGATGTCGCTCCGGGTGTGAAGTAGTTCTATAGGGAAGTGATGGATTATACGGCGGGGAGAATAACCCATCACCCCCCGGACTGCGAATCTATCACGTTCTGGCACACAGCCGGGATGTCGATCAATCGATCCGGCCTACAGCAGGCCCAGCGCCCTCAGATCGTCGTCAAGCTGCGGGACGGTGTCGTAGCCGGTGACCTCCGGCGGGTCGATCCACGTATAGGCGACGTGCTCTCTTTCGAGCCTGACATCGAAATCGGGCACCTGAAACAGATAGGGGTGGATGCGCAGGTCGCGCTCACCGGTCTGCACGACGACGACCCGCCCGGTGCGGGTAGGCTGCGCGTTGACGCCAAGCTCCTCGTGAAGCTCGCGGGCGGCAGCGGCGGCTGGCTCCTCCCCCTCCTCGACGAAGCCCGTCACGAAACACCACTGGTTGGGGTTCGTCGTGCGCCCCGGTGCGCGCTTGAGCAGGAGCACCTTGCCGTCGGGGCGCTGCACGACTGCCGCCGCAATATGGGTCGCCACTGCTATTTGCCCCTCTCGCGCTCCGGTTCTGGCAGGGCGGCGGAATGCGCCCCGTCGGCCTTGCCGCGCCGCCTGGCCCGGAGGTCGATGGCGGCCCGGATAAATGCGTCGAACAGCGGGTGTGGGGCCGTCGGGCGGCTCTGGAACTCCGGGTGGAACTGGCTGCCGACCATAAATGGATGGCCCGCGACCTCGGCGATCTCGACCAGACGGCTGTCGGGTGACACGCCGCTGAAGATCAGCCCGGCGTCCTGAAGCTCGGCGCGAAACGTGTTGTTGACCTCGAACCGGTGGCGGTGGCGCTCGTCGACCTGCGGCACGCCGTACGCCTCCGCGCTGATCGTGCCGGGCTTGAGCACGCAGGTGTAGTGGCCCAGCCGCATCGTGCCGCCCATGTCGGCCAGCGAGCGCTGATCGGGCATCAGGTCGATGACGGGGTGAGTCGTCGCCTTGTCAAACTCGGTGCTGTTGGCGTCCTCCCAGCCGAGGACGTGGCGCGCGTATTCGACCGTCATGACCTGCATCCCCAGACACAGTCCGAGGTAAGGGATGCGATTCTCACGCGCCCACTGCGCGGCGAGAATCTTGCCCTCGATGCCGCGATAGCCGAACCCGCCCGGCACGACGATCCCGTCGACGTTGGCGAGGCGGTCCCAGCTTTTGTCTTTTTCCAGATCGCCGGAGTAAATCCAGTCGATCTCGATGTCGAAGCCGTTGGCGACCCCGGCGTGGATCAGGGCCTCGCGCACGCTGATGTAGGCGTCGTGCAGGGCGGTGTATTTGCCGACCAGTCCGATGCGCAGGCGGGGCTTATCCATCTTGACCCGCGCGACAAGCTCACGCCAGTCGGCGAGGTCGGCGGGTTCCGCGTCGAGGGACAGCGTCTCGACGAGGTAATCGCCCAGCCCGGTGTCCTCGATGGCGAGCGGAACCTCGTAGAGCACGGGGGTCGTCGTGAGGGGGATCACGGCGCGCGGCTCCACGTCGCAGAACAGGGCGATCTTGTCGATCACCGCGTTAGGCACAGGGTGGTCGGCGCGGGCGCCGATCACATGGGGCTGGATGCCCAGCCCGCGCAGTTCGCGCACGCTGTGCTGGGTGGGCTTCGTCTTTAGCTCGCCGGTCGCGCCGATGTAGGGCAGGAAGGTCATGTGGATGTAGAGCGTGTTGTCGCGCCCGATGTCGGTGCGCATCTGGCGGATGGCCTCGATGAACGGCTGGCTCTCGATGTCGCCCACCGTGCCGCCGATCTCGATGATCGCCACGTCCGTCTCGCCCTGCTCGGCGAGGGCGGCGATGCGGCGCTTGATCTCGTTCGTGATGTGGGGGATGGTCTGGATCGTCGCACCGAGGTAGTCGCCGCGCCGCTCTTTGGCGATCACGGCGTTGTAGACCTGCCCGGTCGTGAAGTTGCTGAGGCGCGTCAGGTCGATGTCGACGAACCGCTCATAGTGGCCGAGGTCGAGATCCGTCTCCGCGCCGTCGACGGTGACGAACACCTCGCCGTGCTGGTAGGGCGACATCGTGCCTGGATCGACGTTGATGTACGGGTCGAGCTTCGCCAGCGTCACGCGGACGCCGCGCGCGCGCAGGATGCGGCCAATCGCGGCGGCCATCACCCCCTTGCCCACAGAACTGACCACACCACCGGTAAGAAAAATATACTTTGCCATCCTCGCTGTCCTTCTCCCCTTGCGACTGCGTGTCACGCGCGGCCATAAACGAGAGACGGGGAGCGTGTAGCCTGGTGCTACGCTCCCCGTCGATGTTCGCCTGTGCGGGCGTCCGCTTGTGGCGCGGACGTGTCCCGAACCAATCTGTTCATTTGAGCAACTCCCGGAAATCCTCAGCAGCCCGGCGCATGTCGAACAGCACGAGGCCGAGCTTGGCGTCCTCGGTGGCGAGCACGGTCAGCACGGCTTCCTCGTCGATGGCCGTGACGAGCACGCGCCCGTGTTCCCCGTGGACGTACACCTGCTCCAGCTCGCCGCGCCCAAGCTCCCCGGCGATGCGCTCCCCCAGCGAGAGCATGGCCGCGCTCATGGCGGCGACGCGGTCCTCCTCGGTGTCGGCTGGCAGCGCCGACGCCAGCGGCAGGCCGTCCCCGCTGACCACCGCCGATGCCTCGATACCTGCGGTCTGCTGAAGCTGACGCAGACGATCTGTCATTTGCTCGGTGCGCGACCTTGTCACGATGCGCTCCTCGGCGGGCCAGAATCATGTGTGATCGTGTGTGCTCGCCCCGCGGTTCGCGGGAACGCAGGGATCATACCATAAGCTATTTTTCAGCGCCAGAGCGGGACGAACCCCCACTGCCCTTCGGGCATCTCCCCTGTAGAGAATGGCGGAGCGATTCTCACAAAGAGAAGGCTTCGCCTTCCCCACAGCATGAGGGGAGACAGCCGAGCGCAGCGAGGCAGAGGGGGTTTTCGCCGAAGAAGCAGCGCATCGTATGCCTTCCGGCAAAAAGTGCAGTGGAGGCCGTGAGCAGGGCGTTTGTGAGGCTCATCCGGGGCGGGGTATAATCGGGCGAACTCCCTGCCCCAGGTACACCAATCCCTTACTCCACATTCAGGAGGTCGACCCTCGATGAAACACTACTCACGGAAGGAATTTGACGAGGCTGTCCGCGCCGTCCGGGGGAAGACGCTGCAAGAGCCGCGCGTCGGCATCGTGCTGGGATCGGGGTTGGGTGAGTTCACGGCCTCGGTTGAGGGGGCGGACGTGATCGCCTACGGCGACATCCCCCACTGGCCGGTGTCGACCGTCGAGGGGCACAGCGGGCAGCTTTACGTGGGGCAGCTTGAGGGGCAGCCGGTGATGGTGATGGGCGGGCGCACCCACTATTACGAGGGCTACCCGATGTCGCAGATCACGCTGCCGGTGCGGATCATGCAGTTGATGGGCGTCGAGACGCTGATCCTGACGAACGCGGCGGGCGGCATCGCGGAAGGGCTGGCCCCCGGCACGCTGATGATCCTCTCGGATCACATCAACCTGCCGGGCATGGCGGGGCACAATCCGCTGCGCGGCCCGAACGACCCGGAGCTGGGCGTGCGCTTCCCGGATATGACGATGCCCTACGACCCGGCGCTGCGCGCGCTGGCGCGGCAAACAGCCGAGGGCGCGGATGTCCCGGTTTATGAGGGTGTGTATGCCGCCGTCGCCGGGCCGTCCTTCGAGACCCCGGCGGAGATCCGCTTCCTGAAGGCGATCGGCGCGGACGCGGTCGGCATGTCGACCGTGCATGAGACGGTCGTCGCACGCCACGCCGGGATGCGCGTGCTGGGCATCTCCGGGATCACGAACGTCGCGCTGACGGAGGCCACAGACGATAATCTGCCCACCCATGAGGAAGTGCTGGAAGCGGGGAAGGTGCTCGTTCCCCGGCTCGAAAAGGTGCTGCGCGGCGTCTTACGCGGCCTTCCCTCTGTTTAACCGCCCTGATCCACCCGGCGTTATAGCCGCCATCCGATCTGCCTGATGAGAACGCTGCTGGAGTTCATCGCGCGCATATCCATCGTGATCTACGTCCTGTCCGCCGCAGGCGTCCTGTTCGCGATCCGGGGGCTGATGCGCTCGCGGCGCAGGCTGCGGGTGGCCTTCTTCGGGCTGGAGCGCGAGGCCGCGCGTGACCAGCTCCGGCGGTCGGCAACAGCGCTGATCACGCTGCTGCTGCTGATCCTCGTCGTCTACGCGGTCGACAACATCGTCGTGCCGAACACGTCCCCGGTCGCGGAGGCCCCCACCCCCACGTCGGTCGTGTTCGTCACCCAGCCTGCCACGCCGACGGCGTCCCTGCTGCTGTACCCGACCATCACGCCCACACCGGGCATCCCGCCCGCCGATGTCGCGGCGGCGGAGGGCGAAGGCGAGGGCACGGAGGAGGCCCTGCCCACCGAGGACGTGCCGGGCTGCGAGATTCTGGGGCAGACCGTCACCAACCCCACGCCCAACCAGAACGTGTCGGGGCAGGTATCGGTCGAGGGCACGGTCAACATCCTCAATTTCCAGCAGTACAAGTTCGAGTTAAGAGGGGACGGGACCGGGGGGGAGTGGGTCGTGGTGGGGACGTACTTCAACCTCGTGCCGAACGGTGGGCTGCTCGGCGTGTGGGATTCAACCTCGCTCTCGCCGGGGGAATACACGCTGCGGCTGGTCGTTCACCGCACGGACGGCTCGACGCTCACCCCGTGTGACGTGCCCATCGTCGTCACGCGGCCTGGCGGCGGCATCGCGCAGCCGACGGCCACGCCGGAGGCGTAAGGATTTTTTCAGGAGAGCCGCAAGCCGATC
>CAZWUX010000026.1:0-22350 GCA_964637665.1 uncultured Anaerolineae bacterium | reverse complement strand
TTCTGAACAAGCCCGCTGGTATCAAAACGCCATTCTCTACGAGCTTTATGTGCGCGCCTACCGCGACTCCGACGGGAACGGGCACGGCGACCTGCGGGGCGTCATCGACAAGCTGGATTACATCCGCGATCTGGGTGTGGACGGTATCTGGCTGCTGCCGATCTATCCCTCGCCCCTCAAAGACGACGGGTACGACATCTCCGATTATTACGATATCCACCCCGACTACGGGACGGTGGAGGACTTCGAGGCGCTGCTCGAGGCGGCCCACGAGCGCGGCCTGCGAGTCATCGCGGACCTCGTCGTCAACCACACGTCCGACCAGCACGCCTGGTTTATCGAGGCGCGCGCCTCGCGGGAAAGCCCGCGCCGGGACTGGTACGTGTGGAGCGACACCGATCAGCGCTACCTGGAGGCGCGGATCATTTTCATCGACACGGAATCCTCGAACTGGGCCTACGACGAAGCGACCGGGCAGTACTACTGGCACCGGTTTTACTCATCCCAGCCCGATCTCAACTACGATAATCCACAGGTCCGCCAGGCGATGCTGGACGTGATGGCTTACTGGCTCGACATGGGGGCGGATGGGTTCCGTGTGGACGCGGTCCCCTACCTCTATGAGCGCGAGCATACGAACTGCGAGAATCTGCCGGAGACGCACGATTACCTCAAGACGATGCGGCGCTTCCTCGACGAGCGGGACCCGGAAGCCGTCATGATGTGCGAGGCCAACCAGCCGCCGCAGGAGGTCGTCGAGTACCTGGGCGACGGCGACGAGTTCCACATGGCGTTCCACTTCCCGGTGATGCCGCGTATCTTCATGGGGCTGTACAGCGGCGAGGCGACGAAGATCGTCGACATCCTGCGCGAGACGCCGCCCATCCCGGAGGGATGCGCGTGGTGCTCGTTTTTGCGCAACCACGACGAGCTGACGCTGGAGATGGTCTCGGTCGAGGAGCGGCAGTGGATGTGGGACGCCTACGCCCCCGAACCCCGGATGCGGCTCAACCTCGGCATCCGGCGGCGGCTCGCGCCCCTGCTGGACAACAACCTCGACAAGATCATGCTCGCCAACCGGATATTGTTCTCGCTGCCGGGGGCGGTGATCCTCTATTACGGGGACGAGATCGGAATGGGGGACAACATCGCGCTGCGCGACCGGGACGGGGTCCGCACGCCGATGCAGTGGACGGACGGCCCCAACGCGGGGTTCTCCGACGCGCCGCCCGATCGGCTTTACGCCCCGGTGATCGCGGATGGGTTCGGGTTCGGCTACCAGCACGTCAACGTGGCGGCTCAGGAGGATGACCCGGACTCGCTGCTCAACCGGATGCGGCGGCTCATCGCGCTGCGTAAGCGCTATCCGGTGTTCGGGCCGGGCGATCTGCGCCCGATGGAGGTCGACAACCCGGCGTTTCTGATCTTTACGCGGTCGTGGCAGGATCAAACCGTCGTCGTCGTGCATAACCTCAGCCCGGAGGAGCAAACGACAGAACTCGACCTCGCAGCGTTCGCCGGGCTGTCGCCGCGAAACATCCTCGACCCGGCGCGTGTGCATCCGATGGTGGGCGAGGAACCGTATGCGATCACGGTGGAGGGCTGGGGAAGCCGCTGGCTGCTGATGCAGAAGTATTAGTTAGGAGAAATGGCCGGGTGGGTCTGGGGAACAGGGCGCGGACAGGCTCCGGCGGGCAAGCGCAGGGAAAACAGATGCTCGATGCCCTTGCAAGCCGGCATAGTACCCGATCGGGCCCCATGATTTTTTTGAGTTTGATTAGCAAAACTAACCGTTAGACGGTAGAATGATCTGCCTAAGAAGGTTACCGACACACCCGCCGCCCGGCAGAGGATCCGCCCGGACAGGGGTGGCGGTGAGCAGCAAATGCTTGCTCGCGTCGCACACAAAGCGCGATGAACCAAGAACACATGACAACCATCTGGGCACAGCGTACAAGAGATAACGTGAGCTTCCATCTTGCGGTGGGCACCTGCCACGCGCCGCCGGGCGGACGCGGTTCACACGTCTGCGCTCACTGCGAGGTTCCCGATTCTGAATGGTCCGGCACACCCCCCGTTGAAAACGCCTTTCCAACGCTAACAGGATACAAAACGGAATGACCGATACACCCCTCATGCGAGTCCAGAATCTGACCACCCGCTTCTATACGGAAGATGGGACGGTCTACGCCGTCAACGGCATCTCCTACGACCTCTACGAAGGCGAAACGCTGGGCATCGTCGGCGAGAGCGGCTGCGGCAAGAGCGTACACGCCCTGTCGATCATGGGCCTCATCCCCAGCCCGCCGGGCAAGGTGGTGGACGGCTCGGTCGAGTTCAAGGGCCGCGACCTGCTCAAGCTGTCGAAAGACCAGATGCGGCGGGTGCGCGGGGGCGAGATCGCGATGATCTTTCAGGACCCGATGACCTCGCTCAACCCGGTGCTCTCCATCGGGAAGCAGATCTCCGAGGCATTAACTCTGCACCTGGGGATGACCGAACGGCAGGCCCGCGACCGCACCATCGAACTGCTCGACATGGTGGGTATCCCGCAGGCGGAGGAGCGAATCGACTCCTATCCACATGAATTCTCAGGGGGGATGCGCCAGCGCGCGATGATCGCGATGGCGCTTTCGTGTAACCCGCAGGTGCTCATCGCCGACGAGCCGACGACCGCGCTGGACGTGACGATCCAGGCGCAGATCATCGACCTCGTCAAACGGCTGCGTGACAAGCTCGGCATGGCGATTATCTGGATCACGCATGACCTGGGCATCGTCGCCGGGCTGGCGGAGAAGGTAAACGTCATGTACGCCGGGTTTATCGTCGAGAAGGCCCCGGTTAAGCTGTTATACCACGAGCCGCGCCACCCGTATACGCTCGGCTTGCTGGCCTCGCTGCCGCGCATCGACAAGCGCCGCGAGCAGAGCCGGCGGCTGCAATCCATCGGCGGCCTCCCGCCGGATTTGATCGGCCTGCCGGAGGGCTGCCCCTTCCGCCCGCGCTGCCACTACGCCATCGACCGGTGCAGCGAAAACCCACCGCTGCTGAAAGTGGATAACAATCACGAAGTCGCGTGCTGGGTGGATGTCCGCACCGCTACCCCAAATGAAGTCGAAGTCGAGGTTGTTGAATGAGCGATGTATTTCATGATAACGGACATGGTGAGGCGCTTGTCCGCGTCGAACACCTGAAAAAGTACTTCCCCATCGTCCGGGGGGTGTTCCGGCGAACGGTGGGCTGGATTCGGGCGGTGGATGATGTGTCCTTCACCATCTACCGGGGGGAGACCCTGGGGCTGGTCGGGGAGAGCGGCTGCGGTAAGACGACGCTGGGCCGGACCGTGCTCCAGCTTTACGAGCCGACTGAAGGCAAGGTGTATTATCAGAACACGGATTTGACGACCCTCTCTCGCCGTGAACTGCGCCGCATGACCCGCGACATGCAGATCATCTTTCAGGACCCATTTTCCTCCCTCAATCCACGTATGACGGTGGGCGCGATCGTGAGCGAACCGCTCATCATTCACAACATCGCCAACCATGCTGAACGACAGAATGCCGTGAACGTGCTGTTAAAGCGCGTCGGGTTGAACCCCATGTTTGCTGGCCGGTTTCCGCACGAGTTTTCGGGCGGGCAGCGACAGCGCATCGGGGTTGCGCGCGCGCTGGCGTTGAATCCCTCATTTATCGTGGCAGACGAGCCGATCACGTCGCTCGACGTGTCCATTCAGGCTCAGGTTGTCAACCTGCTGGAGGAGCTGCAAGAGGAATTCGACCTGACGTATCTGTTCATCACCCACGACTTAAGCATGGTTCGCCACATCTGCGACCGGGTCGCGGTGATGTATTTAGGGAAGATGGTCGAGATGGCAGCGGTCGAGGACATCTACGTCGACCCGATCCATCCTTACACGCAGGCGCTCCTGTCGGCGATCCCGGTGCCTGACCCGGATGTCGAGGAGGAGCGCGAGCGCGTGATCCTGGAGGGCGACGTTCCCAGCCCCGCCAACCCTCCCAGGGGCTGCAACTTCAACACACGCTGCCCCTGGGCCGTCGAGCGGTGTTTCCAGGAGGAACCCGAACTTAAGGAACTCAAGCCCAATCACTGGGCTGCCTGTTTTGTGGCAGAAGCAAGGCTGGAGGCGGGAGAGAGCCTGACCCTCAGTTCGTAAGTGAAGGAGGTGCAGCGAAAGCAATAAGCGGGTGAGGAGTACATTGCGTTGAGGAGAGCGCTTTCCTCCGCAGGTGAATTCTTGTCTATTTGGAGAGGAGAAGCACGAATGTCTAGAAAGATGTGGGTTGTTGTAGGCGTGCTCGCGCTCGTCGCGCTGCTCGGCGTGGCCTGCGCCCCAAGCGCCCCACAGGCGGACGACATCGCTGCGTTACAGGCTGAGCTTGAGGCCGCTCAGGATGAGCTTGCAGCCGCTCGCGAATCCGGTCAGACGGATGATCTCATCGCCGAGCTGGAAGCGCAGTTGGCCCAGGCTCAGGAAGAACTCCAGAGCGCTGCCGAAGAACCCGCTGCCACCGAGGAGCCAATGGCAGAGGAAGGCGCGCTTCCGTCCTTCGATGTCGCATTCAAGAACCCGGATACGCTGACCGAGATGGTCATCGGCGAGCCGGAGACACTCGACCCGGCCATCCACTACGACACGGGCAGCTCAGGGATCATCCGCCAGGTTTACGACACGCTGATCTTCTTCGAGGGCAGCGAGGTTGACAAATTCGTTCCGATGCTGGCGACCGACTGGAGTGTGTCGGATGATGGTCTGACCTACACGTTCGATATCCGCGAAGGTGTGACCTTCCACCAGGGCGGCACGCTTGAGCCGCACGACGTGGCCTACACCTTCCAGCGCAACCTGCTGCTGGGATGGGACTTCCTCGGCGGCGGCGGCCCGATGGGCCTGTTCTTCGATCCGTTCTTTGGCACGATCGGCATCGGCGAGGCGGGCGACGGCGGCCTGCTTGACATGGCCGGTGGCGACGACGAGGTGGTTTGCCAGATGGTCAAGGACGCCGTCGTAGCCGACGACGACGCCGGGACCGTCACCATGACCCTGAACTACCCGGCAGGCTTCTTCCCGCAGCTTGTCGCTCAGACGTGGTCCGGCATCCAGGATATGGAGTGGATGGTCGAGAACGGCGCCTGGGACGGCGACTGCGCGACCTGGCGTGACTGGTATCTGCCGGAGGTTTCGGAGAGCACGCTGTACGCGGTTGAAAACGGGACCGGCCCCTACGTGCTCGATCACTGGACCCCTGGCGAGGAAATCGTCCTCACCGCGAACGAGGACTGGTGGGTCAGCGAGCCGCTGTGGGAAGGCAGCACCATCGACGGCGTGCCTGAAATCAAGACCGTCGTCCAGCGCCTTGTCGAGGAATGGGGCACGCGCCTCGCGGCAGTACAGGCCGGTGACGCCGACCTGTTCGACGCGGAGATCGCGTTTGCCGCTCAGACCGACGAGATGGTGAACGAGTGGATCGAGTACAACGGGGATACCACCGTCCACAACCCGAACGGCATCCTGCGCATGTATCATGGCCTGCCGCGACCGGCAACAGCGGATATGTTCTTCAACTTCGCGATCGACACCGAGGGCGGCAACCAGTGGATCGGCTCCGGCCAGCTTGACGGCCAGGGCATCCCGCCGGACTTCTTCTCCGACATCCACGTGCGCCGCGCGTTCAACTACTGCTTCGACCGCGCCACGTTCATCCAGGAAGTGCGTCAGGGTGAGGCTCTTCCGCATCGCGGCCCGATCATCGCGGGGATGTTGGGATACGATGAGAACTCCACGATCTACGAGTACGACCTCGACAAGTGCGCCGAGGAGTTCCAGCAGGCGTTCGACGGCCAGCTGTGGGAGAACGGCTTCCAGATCACGCTGGTGTACAACTCCGGCAACGACAGCCGCCGTATCGCCCAGGAAATCCTGGCCGAGAACATCAGCTCCGTGAACGACAACTTCACGGTCATCATCGCCAACATGCCCTGGCCGACCTACCTGGCCGAGCGGCGCGCCGGGCGCTTCCCGGTTCACCTGACCGGCTGGCTGGAGGACTACCACCACCCGCACAACTGGGTCGTGCCCTACATGTCGTGCAACGGCGACTTCTCTGGGTCGCAGCACTTCCCGGCGGAGCTATGCGGGGCGTGGGATGAGCAGATGAACGAGGCTGTGCGCCTCTCCGGCTCAGACCCGGATGCGGCTGCGGAAATCTACGCCCAGCTTCAGTCAGAGGCCATCGACAACGCGATCGATATCTTCATCGATCAGGTTGCGACGCGCCACTACGAGCAGATGTGGGTCCACGGTTGGTACTACCACCCGATGATGGACACAGCCTACTTCGCCGGATTGAGCAAGGTCGCTCCGGAGTAGGCGTTCGATAGCGCGATATCAACTGGCGATGGGTGGGGTTTTCAGCCCCACCCATCCCCTACTCTAGAAGGTTCACAAGCCGGGTTGGCTGCGAGGATTTTTGACTTATGCTCACATATATCACAAGACGTTTGCTTCAGCTCCCGATCATTGTCTTTGGCGTCACCCTCCTGATCTTCGGGATGCTGATGCTGCTGACGCCTTACGAGCGCCTTGGCCTGTACTTACCTGACAGGCCGGAACGCGGCGACATCGACGAGCTTGTCGAGTTGTACGGCCTCGACGATCCCATTTACGTGCAATATGGGCGCTGGCTAAACGATGTCGCACACGGCGACCTGGGCTTCTCGTATCGCGGTCACCAGCCCGTCGCAGACGCACTCAAGCAATTTTTCCCGGCCACGCTCGAACTCACGTTGTGGTCTGTCATTCCGGTGCTCGCCATCGGCATCCAACTGGGGGTGTGGTCGGCCATCAACCACGAGAAAATTGTCGACCACGTTCTCCGCGTGTTCAGTATTATCGGGTGGTCGTTCCCCACATACGTGTTTGGGCTGCTCGTGCTGATGATCTTCTACGCCAAACTCGACTGGTTCCCGGCAGGACGCCTGTCGGAGTGGGCGCTGCGCGCCGTACAGGACCCGGCGGGTTTCACTCAGTACACACGTATGTACACGGTCGACGCCCTGGTCAATGGCCGGTTGGACATTTTTTGGGATGCAATACGCCATCTCGTTCTACCCGTCATAACGCTTTCCTACCTGTGGTGGGCGCAAATTTTGCGGGTGACGCGCTCCTCGATGCTGGAAGCGCTGCGACAGGATTACGTAACGACGGCCCGCGCGAAGGGCCTGCCGGAACGGGTCGTGATTAATCGCCACGTCAAGCGCAACGCGCTGATCCCGGTGGCAACGATTGGCGGGCTGGTCGTCATCGGGTTGATGAGCGGCGTCGTCATCACGGAGACCGTCTTCAATTTTCGAGGGCTCGGCTATTTCTTTGCCGATGCCGCCCTGCATCTCGACGTAATCTCCGTTCTCGGATTTACTCTGTTCTACTCAGTCCTGGTCGTCCTGGGCAACCTGGCTGCCGATATCCTGTATGCATTTCTGGATCCAAGGGTGAGATACACATGACCGAGCAGGCTACGACTCTCGCCGGAACAGCAAGACAACCCAAACAGCAGACGTTATTCGGTATTCACATTGGCGATCGGACCCGGTACGTCGTCCGCCAGCTCTTCACCCGCCCGACCTCGCTGGCGGGGATCATCATCCTGGCGACGTTCATCGTGATCGCCATTGCTGCACCCGTGCTGGCCCCCCCGGAAAACCCGAACCGGCCCATGCAGATTCCCCGTGATGGCTACCGGAGCGAGCCTCAGGCCCCCAGCGCCGAGCACATCCTCGGCACGACCGAGGGCCAGTACGATGTGTACTACGGCGTCATCTGGGGAACACGAACTGCGTTTCGGGTCGGGCTGCTCATCACCGGGGCGACCATGCTGATCGGCCTCGGCGTGGGGTCGCTGGCCGCCTACTATGGCGGGGCAGTCGACGATGTCCTGATGCGAATCGTCGAGATCGTCCAGGCGTTCCCGTTCCTGCTGGCGGCGCTGACGCTGGCCGCGATCCTGCGCGCCCGGCTGGGAGTCGGCCTCGCTGCGGCCATGCTGGCGCTGATCGCGTTCGGCTGGCCGACTTACGCGCGCCTGATCCGGGGCGATATTCTCGTCACCAAAGAGCAGGACTACGTGACGGCGGCGCGCGCGGTAGGCGCGAGCGACTTCCGCATTTTGTTCCGCCACATCATCCCCAATGCCATCTTCCCCACGCTCGTGATCGCGTCGATGGACATCGGGTCGTACGTGCTGAGCTTCGCCGCCCTGAGCTTCCTCGGCCTCGGCGCCGATCCCGGATATGCCGACTGGGGCCAGATGATCAGCTTCGCACGCAACTGGATACCGGCCCTCGCCCGGTATCCGCACATCCTGATCTATCCTGGGCTGGCGATCCTGCTGTTCGTCATGGGGTGGAACCTCATCGGCGACGCCTTCCGGGATATCATCGACCCGCGCCTGAGCGGATCGCGGGGGTAGACACCCCGGCGCGCTCACCCGCTTACCTGATTTATGATGAGAGACGGTGCACCCGCACCGTCTCTTGTTTTGTTGTGGTTCCTGGGTCGTGTACCCCCGCTTGCGATCTACTTAAGGTGCGCCAGCCCTTCCTCAGCGCGGGCGGCGGCTTCGCGGTTGGCGGGGGAGTTCTTGAGCCGGGGCGCAGCGGCGGCCCGACGCAGGGCGCGGCGCACCCCGGCGCGGTTCGTCGCCAGCCGGGCGGCGAGCAGCCACGCCGGGCCGTTCGTCGGGTCGGATTCGAGCGCCCGGTCGAGCAGGCGGCGGGCTTCGCCGGGAAGATCGGCAAGGATGAGAAGCTCAACCCGGCTCACGATATCATCTGTAGTGGCGTTTCCGGCCATCTGCTCCAGTCTTTTGCGGGCAAAGGCGGCGGCCTCCTGATTGGCGGGCGAATTATCCGACGAGACACACGACACGGCGCGCGCCAGACAGAGCCGCTCGCGATCCGTGCCCTCCGCCAGCCGGGCCGCGACGATCCACGCCGCGCCGTTCGTCTCGTCACGGTGCAGCACCGCGTCGACGATGCGGCCCGCCGCCTCGGAACGCCCGGCGCTGACAAGCTCGATCGCGCCGCGTAAAAGCTGGGAGAGGTGATCGCTCGATGGAACGGCCATAACGTGTGAGTTATCGGATTGTGAACAGGTCAATCTGTGGAATCGTAACACCGTAACCCGACAGGGGACGGCGTAACCCGGCAGGGACGGCGCAGCCCGATCGCGGCGGGAAATATGCGCCCCCTTCCCTGCCGGACTATTTTACTCCATTTCCAGAAAGCCCCCACCCCCGGTGGGGATGAATGGCGGGGCCGCAAACCCGCTCCCTGCGGGGAAAAGCGGCGAATCCACCCAGAATTGACTACCCGATTAGGGCCGGATGGCATATACTAGATAAATGTTGTCGTAATTAATCCTTTCCTGACGCCGGGATACATATTCAGAAAAACGGGGGCCGGGCGGGACGGCCTGTACGCCGAAATCCCGGAAGTGTGCTATGCTGAAGACGAACTGGTGCAGCGGAGCGGGCATTTATGAGTGGGACCGCGGATAAGCGCGACGGGGATGAACATGAGCCTGTCGACGAGGTGACTCGGCTGCGTCGGCAGGTTGTCTCACCAGAAGATTCGCACTCGGGATGGTGGCAGGCGTTTCATATGCTCGTCGAAAGCGAGCAGCGCCTGCGCCCGTTGCTGTGGCACACCGCCACCCTGCTGGCCGTGCTCGACGCGGACGGCACGATCTTGTACATCAGCCCGGCCTGCGAGCGGATTCTGGGCTACAGGCCGGACGAACTGGCCGGTCTCGAATTCTTCACCCTCGTTCATCCACAGGATGCCGGCAGCCTCCGCGCCTGGTTGGGCGGAACTGCGCGCGCGCCGGAGCGGGTAGCGCCGGTAGATTGCCGCGTGCGGGACCACGATGGTACATGGCGGGTGCTGGCCATGATGGGCGGCATCATCGCCGACGATCTGGCCCAGGCCAGCATCGTGCTCAGCGCGCACGACGTGACGGAGCAGCGGCGCATCGAGCGAGAGCAGGGGTTTCTCGCGTCGATTGTCAGAACGACGACCGACTCCATCATCGGCAAGACGCTCGGCGGCACGATCCTGAGCTGGAACCCCGGCGCGGAGTTGATGTACGGGTACAGCGCCGAGGAGGCGGTCGGCCAGCCGATCAGCATCCTGTCTCCGCCCGGCAAAGAGGACGAGCTGGACTGGATTATGGGCGTTGTCCGGCGCGGGGAGGTCATCACCGGGCACGAGACGCAGCGCGTTCGGAAGGACGGCACCGTCGTCGAGGTTTCGCTGACGGTATCACCCGTCAGGGACATAAACGGCAGTCTCATCGGCGCGGCGGCTATCGCGCACGATATCACCTATCTGAAAGAGGTCGAGCAGGAGATTCGAGAACTCAACGTCCAGCTTGAGGAGCGGGTGAAGCGGCGAACCGAGCAGCTTGAGGCAGCCAATAAGGAGCTTGAAGCCTTCACATACTCGGTTTCGCACGACCTGCGCGCGCCGCTGCGGGCGATGGATGGCTTCTCACGTATTTTGATCAACGAGTACGCGGAGGCCCTACCCGAACAGGCGGCCCACTACCTCAAACGGGTGCGCAAGAACGCGCAGGAGATGAGCACGCTGATCGACGATCTGCTGGCCCTGTCGCGGCTGACGCGCGAGGCGCTCAACCGGCAGACGGTCGATCCGGCGGCCATTGCCCGGAAGGCTTTTGACAGGCTGGCCTCCATGCAGGTCGGGCGCGAGGTCGTGGTGGAAATCGAGGACCTGCCGCTCTGTGAGGCCGATCCCCGGCTGCTCGAGCGGGTGTACGCCAATCTGCTGCAAAACGCTCTCAAGTACACGCGCCCGCGCGACGTGGCGAAAATCAGGGTGAGGGCGGAGACACAGAACGATCAGACAGTTTACATCGTCGAGGACAACGGCGTCGGGTTCGACATGGCCTACGCAAACAAAATGTTTGGCGTGTTCCAGCGGCTCCACCGGGCGGAGGAGTTCGAGGGGACAGGTATCGGGTTGGCGATTGTGCAGCGCATCGTTCACCAGCACGGCGGGCGCGTCTGGGCGGAAGCCGAGGAGGGGGAAGGAGCAGTATTTTACTTCACACTGGAAAGGGAAGACGATGAACGAGGTGCAGGTCGATATTCTGCTCGTTGAGGACGACCCGGATGATTTGGAATTGACGCTGCTGGCGCTGCGCGAGAACAACCTCGCCAACCACGTCGAGGTGGTGCGCGATGGGAAAGAGGCGCTCGACTTTTTACTGGGGCGTGACGGCTATGCGAGGCGCGACGTGAGGAACGCGCCGAACGTCATCCTTCTCGATCTGAAGCTGCCCAAAGTGGACGGCCTCGATGTGCTGCGTGAGATCAAAAAGAACCCCGTCACCCGCGCGATCCCGGTCGTCATGCTGACATCGTCGCGCGAGGAGCGCGATCTCGTGGAGAGCTACGAACAGGGCGTGAACAGCTTCATTAGCAAACCGGTCCAGTTCGAGGATTTCGTGGAAGCGGTGCGCCAGATCGGTTTTTACTGGCTGCTGCTTAACCAGCGGCCCGGTTAGGAAACACGTGGAACCCCGATGGCCACCCCGTTGAGGATTCTCATACTGGAAGATAACGCAGACGACGCGCTGTTGATCGTCCATGCGCTGCACGAGGCCGGATACGAGCCGGACTGGCAGCGCGTCGAGGACGAGGCCGGGTTCATGGCCGCGCTCTCGCCTGGGCTTGATCTGATCCTCGCCGACTACAGCCTGCCTCAGTTCGACGCGCTGCGGGCGCTCACGATGCTCCAGACGCGCGGGCTGGACGTGCCGTTCGTCGTCGTCACAGGCACGCTGGAGGAAGCAGCGGTCGAGGCGATGAAGCGCGGCGCGGATGACTACCTGCTCAAAGACCGGCTGGCCCGGCTGGGCGCGGCGGTGCAGCGCGCCCTGCACGACCGAGACCTGCGCCGGGAAAAACGGGTGGCCGAGAGCAGGCTGCGCGCGTCGGAGCTGCTGCACCGTGTCACACTGGCGAACATCTCGGATGTGGTCCTCATGACGGACGACGCGGGGCGTTTCACCTACGTCAGCCCCAGCGTCGAGTCGATCTTCGGCTACACGGTGCGGGAGGTCGAGGCGCTGGATCATGTCTGGTCGCTGCTGGGGGCGGATCTATACGATCCCGTGACGCTCGCGCGGCAGGGGGAGATCACGAACATCGAGTGCGAGATCGTCGACCGCGAGGGCCACGCCCGGCAGTTTCTAGTCACGGTCAAAACCGTGCAGATTCAGGGCGGCACGCGGTTGTATACCTGCCGCGATATCACCGATCGCCGCCGGGCTGAGGCCGCCGAGCAGACCCACCGGGCGATGGTCGACGCCCTGCGCGACATCTCCGCGCTGCTGACGAGCACGCTCGACCTCGACGAGGTGCTGGATCGCATTCTTACCAACGTGCGGCGGGTCGTGCCTAACCGGCGGGCGAGCGTCATGCTGATTGAGGACGAGATGGCTTCCGTCGCCCGCAGTCAGGGAAACTACGGAGACGGTTCATCCAATGTGCTCGACGCGCTGCGTGTCCCGATCGAGGCGTTCCCGGCCCTGCGCCATATGGCGGAGACGGGCGAGCCGCTGATCGCGGACGAGCTGGCGACCGGGGCGGGGCAGGCCATCCTGCCGAGAATGGAGCAGGCGCACAGCTACCTCGGCACGGCGATCCGCAGCGACGGGCGTGTAATCGGCTTCCTTAACCTCGAAAGCGACGAACCCGGCGCGTTTAACGAGCGGCACGCGCAGTGGCTTCAGGCGTTCGCCGACCACGCCGCCATCGCGATCCGCAACGCGCGGCTGTACCGGGCGCTGCAAAATACCAACGTCGTGCTGGAGCAGGCGGTCGAGGAGCGCACCTTCGAGCTGCGGCAGGCCAAAGAGCACGTCGAAGCCATCCTGAAGAACAGCCCGGACGCGGTCCTGATCCTCGCGCCCGACGGCGGGATCGAGTCCGGCAACCCGGCGTTTCAGCGGATGTTCGGCTACGACATCGACGAGGTGTACGGCCAACCGCCGACGATGCTCGTCGAGCCGGGGTACCGGGCGGCCCTCGAATCCGTGCTGCTCGACGTTCTGGGCGACGCCGAGACGGCGCGGCTGGAGGTCGTGGCGAGGGACGGGAACGCCAACACGTTCGACGTGGGTGTGGCGCTGGCCCCCATCGAGGAAAAGGGCGAGCTGCTGGGGGCGGTGTGCGGGATGCGCGACATCAGCGCGCTGAAAGAAGTCGAGCGGATGAAGGACGCGTTCGTGTCCAACGTGTCGCACGAGCTGCGGACGCCCATCACCAGCCTGAAACTCAACTACGAGCTTCTCATGCGGAACCCGGCGGGCCGCGCCGTCTACATGGATCGCATCGCGCGGGAGATCGAGCGGCTGAACACGATCATCGAGGACCTGCTGCGGCTCTCGCGGCTGGATCAGGACAGTGTGGTGCTCGCCGTGGCGGCTATCGACCTGAACGCGCTCGCCAGCGATTACGTGAGCGACCGCACCCCGGTGGCGGAAAGCCGGGGGCTGACGCTGCGGCTCGACCCCACACCGGACGTGCCGCTGGTTCAGGCCGACGCCGGGCTGCTGGGGCAGGCGTTAAGCGTTTTCCTGACGAATGCGCTCGCGTACACACCATCGGGCGGCGCGGTGACGGTCCGCTCCGGGGTGAAGGAGAAAGATGGCAAACGGTGGGTAGGCATCAGTGTGGCCGACAACGGCCCCGGCCTCACCCTCGACGAGAAGCGGCGTGTGTTCGAGCGGTTCTTCCGGGGGCAGGCGGCGGAGGCATCCGGCGCGCCCGGTACCGGGCTGGGCCTGTCTATCGCCAGGGAGATCGTCGAGCGACACGGCGGCCAGGTTGAGGTGGCGAGCATCCCCGGCGAGGGCGCGACGTTCACCGCATGGCTGCCCGCCGCCGAACCGCCCGGCGCAGAGTAGTCTATCAGCCTATCAAGTGGCCTGCTTCGCAGGCTTTTCGGTACGCGCGGAAACGGCGCAGCCGTTTTCAACGCTTGCTGTCAGTTATAAATAGTAGTCAGGGAATGAACCGCTCGGCTGTGCGCAGCCGGGCGGCTGTGCGTGAGGCGGCGGTCGGGTACCCAGGTTGCGATGCGTCTATCTGCCGGTTCGTCACCTCCGGGTCATAACCACCCGGTGAGCGTGGAGAACGGCTGCGCCGTTCCCCCAGTGAAAGGCACGCTCCGCGTTTTTCAACCATCACCCGCCCGGCCAGCCGACCGTGACAGCGGGCGATAGCTGTGTTTCCGGCCCTGAGATCGGCATCCCCAACCCTCGCAGCCTGCGCGAGAGGACCACGCCGGGCCGGTGAGCGCACCCCAACCCCGGCCTGCCGACACCCGGCACTCGGCACGTTGAGTTTGCGAAGCAAAACTCACAGGTAGAACCGAAAGTTCTACACCGGCACTTGGCACTCTGCACTTGGCACTCGGCACTGATATAAGTCGCCGCCTGCTTGCCGCCCCCCACAGGGCGGGATACACTTGCGCGTGATTCGTCCGCGCCGCCCGGCGCACGACGGGGGAGACGACGGCTATTTCCCACACACCCGCACATCGACCGGAAACTGAAGATCGCCTCGCGCTGGCGCTGGCCGCGCTGTTTTTCGCGCTGGCGGCGCTGTACAGCATCTCCGTGCCGCTGTTCGAGATATCGGACGAGGTGTGGCATTACCCGATGGTCCGCACGCTGGCCGAGGGGAACGGCCTGCCCGTGCAGGACCCGGCGGACCCCGGCCCCTGGAAGCAGGAGGGCAGCCAGCCGCCCCTCTATTACGCGGTCGGGGCGCTGGCGACGGCGTGGATCGACACGTCCGACGCCGCCGACGTGCGGCGGCTCAACCCCCACGTCGACAGCGGCGTGATCACCCCCGACGGCAACATTAACCTCGTCGTGCACAACCAGCGGGCCGAGGCGTGGCCCTGGCGCGGGACGGCGCTGGCCGTCCACATCGTGCGGCTGCTCTCCGCGCTGATGGGCGCGGCCACCGTCTACCTGACCTATCGCATCGGGCGGGAGGTGTTCCCCGCGCGGCCCTGGCTGGCGCTCGGCGGCGCGGCGCTGGCGGGCTTCACGCCGATGTTCGCCTTCATCAGCGCGTCGGTCAACAACGACAACCTCGCCGTGCTGCTCGCGACGGCGGCGATATGGCTGCTCGTGCGCATCGTCCGCGCGGCGGACGCCGGGGAATCCACCTGGCGGTTGAACCTTCCCCTGGGTGTTGTTCTGGGCCTCGCCGCACTGACCAAGGAGAGCACACTCGGCCTGTTCGGGTTAGCGGGGCTGGCGATGGCTTACACCGCATGGAGGGGGCGGCGCTGGGATGCGTTTTTCGTGCAGGGGCCGGTCATCGTGGTCACCGCCGCCGCGATCGCCGGGTGGTGGTACGTCCGTAACTGGCGGCTGTACGGCGATCCACTCGGCCTGAACGCCTTCGTGGCGGTCGCCGGGGCGCGTCCGGGGCGCGCGTCGCTGGCCCAGCTCTGGGGCGAGCGCACCGGCTTTATTTATAGCTACTGGGGGCTGTTCGGCGGCGTCAACGTGCCGATGGCGGGCTGGGCCTACACGGCGCTGAACGCGCTGGCGGCAGTCGCGGCGATCGGCGCGATCGTGTTTCTCGCTTTGCGGATTCGGCGGGACGGGCTGGCATGGGCCTGGCTGGCCCCGGCGCTCATCACCTTGCTGTGGATTCCGGGCGTGGGCGGCCCGCTGATCCGCTGGACGAGCATGACGCAGGCCTCGCAGGGACGGCTGATGTTCCCCGCCATCGCGCCGCTGGGGCTGTGGATGGCAGCGGGGCTGGGCGGCTGGCTCCCTGAGCGCGTCGGGCGGATCGCCCTCGGCGGGGCCGCCGGATTCATGCTCGCATTGAGCATCGCCGCGCCTTTCGCGTGGATTCGCCCGGCGTACCGGCCTCCCGGCCAGATCGAGGGGCCGGTGAGCGCATCGCTGGCCGAATTCCAGCCGCCCGGCGAAGACACGCCCGCGATGCGTCTGCTGGCGGCGCATGTATCCCCTGACGAGGTGACACCCGGCGAAAACGTCAGGGTGACGCTGACGTGGCAGGCCACCGCGCGAATGGGCCGTAACTGGAGCGTGTTCATCCATCTGGTCGACAGCGCGGGCGTCATCGCCGGGCAGCGCGATACCTATCCGGGCGTGGGGCTGCTGGCGACGGCGGATTTGTCGCCGGGCCGCCGCTGGCGCTCGGAGTACGTCGTGCCGGTGAGCGACGCGGCCTACACGCCAGAGGATTTGACCGTCGTCGTGGGGCTGTACGATTTCGATTCGGGAGTGCGGATGACGCTGCCCGGCGGGGCGACCTCGGCGGCGGTCGGCGAGGTGGCGCTCCACCCGGCGGCGGAGGGCGGTCTGCCCAACCCGGTCCAGACCAATTTCAGCGGCCAGCTGATGCTGGTGGGCTACACCTACGACGCGCGGCGCGTCACGCCGGGCGGGGCGCTCGACGTGACGCTCTACTGGCGCGGCCTGCGCCCGATGGACGAGGACTACACCGTCTCCGTGCAGGTGATCGACGCGGCGGGGCAGCCCGCCGGGGGCTACGACAACTGGCCGGGCGACGGGGCCTACCCGACGAGCGGCTGGACGCCGGGCGAGACGGTCGAGGACATACACGCCGTGCCCATCGCGCCCGACGCCGCGCCCGGCATGGCCGAGGTGCGGGTGATCGTCTATCTGCGGGGCGACGAGCCGGACGACATCGAACGGCTCAAGCTCGTGACGGCGGACGGGCGGCTCGTCGACGACCCGGCGCGGCTCAGCCGGGTGCGGATCGGACCGTGACAAACCTAAGAACCGCGTAAAAAATGCCCGCCAGCGCGCCTGAAAGACGCCGCCACGCCAGCCCGGTTACAAATCACCCCCTGTGAGCTGATATAATCAGGTTGAGTTTCACAGGGAGATTGAATGAGTCAAAACGATAATTCCAACCAACAACCAAACCAGAAGCCGGGACCGGGCCGGGGCGGACGACCGCATATGCCGGGCGGAATCTGGCGCCTTCTGATCTGGGTCCTGCTGGCTGCCGCCGTCGCACCCTGGCTGTGGAGCCAGCTTGGCGGCGCGAGCAGCGTGCAGATGGAGGTCCCCTACACGACGTTCCGCGAGCAGGTTGACGCGGGAAACGTTCCGAAGGTGCTCGTGCAGGGCGATGAGATCACCGGCGAATTTTCGACGCCCATCCAGATCGACGAGCCGGGGGCCGATCAACCGGTCGAGGTCGAGTCGTTCCGGACGTTCGTGCCCTCGTTTGGCGACGACACCCTGCTGTCCGACCTGCGGGCGCAGGGGGTCGAGATCGATACCCAGCCGGAGAGCGGCTTCTCGTGGCTGGCGATCCTGATCAACGTCGTGCCGCTGCTTCTGCTGCTGGGGCTGGGCTACATGTTCTTCAACCGCGCCCGCTCGCAGGGACAGGGCGTCTTTTCGATGGGCAAGAGCCGCGCCCGGCTGTACGACCGCCGCGAGGAACGCACGACGTTCGGCGACGTGGCGGGCGCGCGCGGCGCGAAGACGGAGCTTGAGGAGATCATCGAGTTCCTGAAAGACCCGTCCCGCTTCGAGAAGCTCGGCGGCGAGATTCCGAAGGGCGTGCTGCTCATCGGGCCACCGGGCACGGGCAAGACGCTGCTCGCCCGCGCCGTCGCGGGGGAGGCCGGGGTGCCGTTTTTCAGCATCACCGGCTCGGACTTCATGGAGATGTTCGTCGGCGTCGGGGCCTCGCGCGTGCGCGACCTGTTCGAGGAGGCCAAGAAGGTTTCGCCCGCCATCATCTTCATCGACGAGCTTGACTCCATCGGGCGGCGGCGCGGCGCGGGGCTGGGCGGCGGCCACGACGAGCGCGAGCCGACGCTCAACCAGCTTCTCTCGGAGCTGGACGGCTTCAACCCGAACGAAAACGTGATCGTCATGGCGGCGACCAACCGCCCGGACATCCTCGACCCGGCGCTGCTGCGTCCGGGCCGTTTCGACCGGCAGATCACGGTCGACCTGCCGACGATGCACGACCGCGTCGAAATCCTGAAAATCCACGCCCGCAACAAGCCGCTCTCACCCGATGTGGATCTGGAGCGCGTCGCGCGCGGATCGCCCGGTTTCAGCGGCGCGGACCTCAAGAACCTGCTCAACGAAGCGGCGCTGCTCGCCGCCCGCCAGGACAAGAGCGTGATCGAGCAGGACGACATCGAGGAGGCCCGCGATAAAATCCTGCTGGGGCTGGAGCGCGAGAATCTGGCGCTCACCAAGGACGAACTCGAACTGCTGGCCTACCACGAGGGCGGCCACGCCGTCGTCGCCGCCCTCGTGCCGAACGCGGAGCCGATCCACAAGGTGACCATCGTGCCGCGCGGGCGGGCGATGGGCGTCACCCAGCAGCTCCCCGATCGCGACAAATACCTCTATTCGCGTGACTATATGCGGGACCGGCTGGCCGTCATGATGGGCGGACGCGCCGCCGAGGACCTCGTGCTCCACACGGCGACGAGCGGGGCGGCCAACGACCTCCAGCAGGCGACGCAGCTTGCCCGCAAGATGGTGCTCGACTGGGGGATGAGCGAGAAGCTGGGCCACGTCGCGCTGGGCACCGGGCGCGAGCAGGTGTTTCTGGGCGAGCAGCTTACCCAGATGCGCGAGTACAGCGAGACGACCGCCCGCGAGGTCGACGAGGAGGTGCGGCGCATCGTGGAGGAGGCGTACGCCCGCGCCAGGCAGATCCTCAAAGAGCACCGGCCCGCGCTCGACAGGCTGGCGGACACGCTGCTCGACCGCGAGGAACTCCCCGGCGACGAGGTGATGCGGCTGCTGGACATCGCACCGTCGGAGGACGGGCAGGATATCCGCCAGCCGGAGGGAACGCCCGCCTGAGCGGGCGCGCGACAGGTCATTATTTACACGACAGGACGGGCAACACGCTAGCAGGAGAGAAAACTATGCCTGATCGTATTTACTATAGTGAGGAAGCCAGGCGACTCATGGAGCGCCGCCAGCTTATGGGAGTGCTGGCCGCCTTCAGCCTGGGGCTGATCATCGGATCGGCGCTGGCGCTGCTGTTCGCCCCGCAGGAGGGCGAGAAGACGCGCCAGATCATGCGGGACACGCTCGAAGAGGGTTTCGAGCGCGGGCGCAGGGCGACGGATGACGCGCTTTCGCAGCTTGAGGACGAAATCCCCAACCTGCGGTCGAAGGTCGAAGAGACCGTCAAACGCGCCCGGTTATAAGCTCACCCCGATCACAGCGACACCCCGGCGTCGATCCACTGCGCCGGGGCGTTTTTTATTTTTGAGATCACCAGATTAAGTCAGCAGGGAGGCTGGAGGGATGGAAACACGCAGGCTGGGCCGGACCGGGCTGGAGGTATCCGAGTTGTGCCTGGGCACGATGACGTTCGGCTGGGGCGCGGATAAAGAGACGACGTTCGCGATCCTCGACCGGGCATTCGACGCCGGGCTGACCTTCATCGACACGGCGGATGTGTACTCGAACTGGGCGGAGGGCAACCCCGGCGGCGTCGCCGAGACGTGGATCGGGGAGTGGCTGAAAACGAAAGATCGGCGGCAGGTCACCATCGCAACGAAGGTGCGCGCCCGGATGTGGGATGGCCCGAACGGCGAGGGATTATCGCGGGCGCACATCATGGGGGCCGTCGAGGACAGTCTGCGCCGCCTCGACACGGACACTATCGACCTGTACCAGTCACACTGGTTCGACGCGGACACGCCCATCGAGGAGACGATGCGCGCCTACGACGACCTCGTGCGGCAGGGCAAGGTGCGCTACGTCGGCTGCTCGAACCATCCGGCGTGGCGGCTGGCGAAGGCACTGTGGGCCAGCGACGTGAACGGCCTCGCCCGCTACGAGTCCCTTCAACCTCACTACAACCTCGTCCACCGCTCGGAATTCGAGGCCGAACTCAAGCCGCTGTGCGAGGAGGAAGGGCTGGGCGTCATCCCCTACAGCCCGCTGGCAGGCGGCTTTCTCACCGAAAAATATCGCGGCGGAAACGTCCCGGCGGGGACGCGCGGCGCAGGCAGCGAGCGCATCCAGGGGTACGCGGCGGACAGGCGGAAGGTCGCCCTGCTCGACCTGATGGCCGAGATCGGCGGCGACTTCGGCAAGACGATCCCTCAGGTCGCCCTCGGCTGGCTGCTCAGCCAACCCATCATCACCGCCCCCATCATCGGCGCTCGTACAGTCGAGCAGCTTGAGGACTCGCTCGGCGCGGTCGGGTTCCGCCTGCCCGACGAGGCGATGCAGCGGCTCGACGAGGCGAGCGCTGAGGGCAAGAGCGAGTAGAGGAAAGAACAGAACAGCTTGGGGCTTCGCCCCAAACCCCACACGGGGCCGGGGGCCCCATGACCCCATTAGGTGGCCCGCGCTATGCATGGGCCACGACTTTTATGGCTGCGTGAAGCTGCTTATTAGCCCTCTATTGCGGCGCTTTGCGCCGCAATAGAGCTATCCCCTGCCCGGATTCGGAAAACGTTGTATCATGGCCGCATGGACCGCAAAATCCTTCATCTGGACCTCGACGCCTTCTTCTGCGCGGTCGAGGAGCAGCGCGATCCGTCGCTGCGCGGGGCCGCGTTCGCCGTCGGCGGGCGGCCCGACCAGCGCGGCGTCGTCGCCTCGTGCTCCTACCCCGCGCGGGAGTACGGCATCCATTCCGCGATGCCGATGGCCCACGCCGTGCGCCTGTGCCCCGACCTGATCATCGTGCCGAGCCGTCACGGCGTCTACGGCGAGGTGTCCGGGCGCGTCATGGCCGTGCTGCACGACCTGACGCCGCTCGTCGAGCAGCTTTCCATCGACGAGGCCTTCCTCGACGTGACCGGGCGGCGCGAACCCGCCGAAACCCTGGCCCGGCAGGTCCAGCGCCGGATCAACGACGAACTCGGCCTGCCCTGCTCCCTGGGCGTCGCGTCCAACAAGCTCGTCGCCAAAATCGCCAACACGGTCGGCAAGGCCGAGGCGGCGAAAGGCGCGCCTCCTAACGCCGTCAAGGTCGTGCCGCCGGGGGGTGAGGCGGATTTCCTCGCGCCCTTGCCCGTGCGCGAGCTGTGGGGCGTCGGGCCAAAAACGGCTGAACGCCTCTCTCGTCTGGGGATCGAGACGATCGGCGACATCGCCGCACGCCCCCCCGCCGATCTCGCCCGCCGGTTCGGCAAGCACGGCGCGGACCTCTCCCGCCGCGCACGGGGGATCGACGTGCGCCCCGTCGTGACCGAGCACGAGGCCAAATCGATCAGCAAGGAGACGACCTTCGCCGCCGACGTGAGCGACCCGCGCGAGCTGCGGGTGACCCTGCGGCGGCTGTCCGACGGCGTCGGGCGTCGGCTGCGCCGCGCCGGGCTGAGCGGCCCGACCGTCAAGCTCAAGCTACGCTGGGCGGACTTCATGACCATCACCCGGCAGGTGACGCTGCCACATGCCACCGATCAGGACGGCATCATCTACGAGGCTGCGCTGGGGCTGTTTCAAGAGGCATGGCGCGAGGGCCGCCCCGTTCGGCTGCTGGGGGTGGGCGTGAGCGGGCTGGAAGAAACCACGCGCCAGCTCAGCCTGTGGGACACGGACGCCGGGGAGGAGCGCCAACTGCTGGACGCGCTGGACGATCTGCGCGACCGGTTCGGTGAGGACATCGTCCGCCGGGCCAGCAGGCTCCGCCGCAAAACGCCGCCCGGCGCGGAATCGGGGCCGGGCACTTAATCACCCTGTGTCGGGGTTGTGTCCTCCGCGAGCAGGCTCCGGGCATTCTCGACGTAGCTCAACGACTGGTGCCGGAAGTACGTGTTGTACAACTCCGCATAATGGCCCCCCTGCCGCATCAACGCCTCGTGGTTGCCCTCCTCGATGATGGCCCCCTCACGCAGCACGATGATGCGGTCCGCGCTGCGCACCGTGCTCAACCGGTGCGCGATCAGGATCGAGGTCGACCGCTGGAGGATCAGCTCGATGGCCTCCTGAATCTGCATCTCCGTGAAGGGGTCGATGGAGGCCGTCGCCTCGTCGAGGATGAAGATGGCGGGCTTCTGGACCAGCACGCGCAGCAGGCTCACGAGCTGGCGCTGCCCCATGCTGAGCCGCGACCCGCGCTCCCCCACGTCAGTACCCAGCCCCTCCGGCAGTGTTTCCAGCCAGCTTCCCCCGCCAATGCTGTAGGCGATCTCCTCGATCTCCGCCTCGGTCGCATTCGGGCGGCTGTAGCGGACGTTCTCCGCGATCGTGCCACTGAACAGGAACGG
>CAZWUX010000025.1:0-22852 GCA_964637665.1 uncultured Anaerolineae bacterium | reverse complement strand
CGGAGTGGTGTGCGTTCACGAATTTCCCCTGGGGGCGGGGTCCGATCAACTTCGCCCCGGAGGAAGAGGCGCAGGCGATGGAGGTCTACCACACGTGGGCGCGGCTGTTCGAGCTGCTGCCGTACTACTCGTGGATCGTCGACCGCTTCCACATCTCGACGCGCGCCCACCAGCTTCAGGCGCGCGGTGTGGATTACCCCTTCCGCTGGTTGGAGCAGCGCCTCAAGCCGATCGGATTCCGGTTAATTTACTGCACGCGCACGCCGGAGTCGTTCGCCGCCGCGCGTGAGGAACGGCTGAAGGTGTCGGGCAAGCCGTCGCAGTACGATGATTTAGGGGCGTTCGTCAAGGAGCAGGAGTTAATGGACCGGCTCATCGCGGAGTCGACGCTGCCCGCGCTGCGGCTCGACATCTCGGACAACGACGTGGCGGGCGCGGCAGACCGCATCGCGGACTGGCTCGAAACGACCGGCGGCCTGTACGCGAATTATTAGTGTTCTAAAAACCTGAATTTTGCGCTTTCACAAGAACCCCCTAATCTTCGCTTCGCTCAGATTTGTCCCCCTTCGCAAAGGGGGACGGATGAGCCGCAAGGCTCACAGGGGGTTTGCTATTGGCATCCAGCCATCAGCTTGACAAAGCGCCGAGCCAAGAAAGCACATCGCAAGCCCGGTGTGGCGATCAAAAAGCGGGACGGGGGAACAGGCGAGCGCACGCCCTACCCCGCCCCGCTTCGCCATCCGGCCAAGCGATTCACACTAACTAACAGGCGATGGATCGGAAACCCTATCCTTTGACGCCGCCAACCGCCAGCCCACTGACCAGATAGCGCTGGAGGAAGAAGAAGATCAGCACGGGCGGGATGGACATCAGGATCGACATCGCCGCGAACTGGGACCAGGGCGTGCCGGAGGCGTACTGGCCGACCATGCCGCGCAGCACCATCGGCAGCGTGAAGCGCGTTGGATCGGTGAGGAACGTCCACGCCAGAATGAACTCGGACCACCCGGTCAGGAAGCCCCACAGCGCGGTGACGGCCATGCCCGGCACGGCCAGCGGCACGATCACCCGGATGAAGCTCTGCAAGCGCGTCGCGCCGTCGATCATGGCCGCCTCTTCGAGCTCGAAGGGCAGCGCGTCGATGAAGCCCTTCATGTTCCAGATGGCGAAGGGCAGCGCCGTCGAGGTGTAGGCGATGGCTAACCCCCACAGCGTGGAGCGCAGGCCGATCGAGTTAAGCAGCACGAACAGAGGCGCGAGCGTGCCGCCCGGTGGGATCATCAGGACGAGCACGAAGCCCAGCATCCCGACGCGCCGCCCGACGAACTTCATCCGCGAGAAAGCGTAGGCCGCCGACGTGCCGACGATCACAGCCAGCGCCGCCGTGCCCCCGGCGGTCAGCAGGCTGTTCCGCAAAAGCTGGAGGAACGTGACGGGGTTGGGAGAGGGCTTGGTGAGCACCTCCCGGTAGGCGGAGAGGGTCGCGCCGGATGGGATGATGGTCAGCCCGGTGGGCCGGGAGAAGTCGCGCGGGTCGAGCGACATAGAGAGGATCCACACGACGGGGAAAAGCACCGTCGCCAGCACGAGCAGCAGAAAGAGCTGGATGATATCCACCCGCATCGTTCTGCGGGCGCGGGTGTAGGCCCCCTCGGCAAACACGGCGCGCAGCAGCCGGACGTAGCGCACCAGCACGGCGCCGCCCGCTCCGGCAGCGGCGATCCACACGATCAACCGGAGAATCTGATCCGCCGAGGCCACCGCCCGCATCAGGCTAAACACGATCAGGGCCAGCGCCGCGATGAGAGTCAACATGGCCCAGCCCACCGCGACGATGTCGCCCGGCTGAACCTCGTGACGCGCCACCTGAACCGAAGTCCGCTCAGCCATATGCCACCTCCCTATGCGTAGTACGGTTCTGTCGCCCGCGAGATGCGGTTCGTGACGAGCGTGATGATCCCCAGGATGATGAATACGATGATGTTGAACGCCGCCGCTATACCATACCAGCCCTGGGGGTTCACGAGCTTAAAGCCCTGTGTGACGAGGATCTCGGTCAGGCCGAGCGGCCCGCCGCCCGTCACAAAGTAGATGACGTTGAACTGGTTAAACGTCATCATGATGCCGATCATGATCGCGGGGACCATCGCCGGGCGCAGCAGCGGCAGCGTGATGCGCCAGAACTGCTGCCAGTCGTTCGCCCCGTCGACCTCCGCCGCCTCGTAAAGCTCCTGTGGGATACTTTGCAGCGCGCCGGTCGCAATCGTCATCATGAACGGCCAGCCCAGCCACACGTTGGCGATCAGCGCGGCAAAAGCCGCCAGCGGCAGCACGAGGCCGATCTGCGGCAGGTTGACGACGGGATGTGTCTCAAGCAGCCAGCGGATGTTGTCGGGCAGGCCCAGCGTACCAAGAAGCTGGTTGATGGCCCCGAACCTGTCGTGCCACATGTTCGCCCAGACCATGCCCGCGACGAGTGAGGGCAGCGCCCAGGGGATCACGTACAGGCTGCGGTAGAAACGCTTGCCCGGCAGGTCCTCGGTGTTCAGCGCGACGGCGATCGCGATGCCGATGGCGACGTGCAGAAACACGTTGCTGAATGTCCACAGGAGGTTGAAAACCAGAATCCGCCCGAAGGAGTAGTTGGGCAGCGGCAACCCGCCGGAGATGATCTCGGTGAAGTTCTGAAAGCCGACGGCGCTCGGGGCCATCGTCCGCAGGTCTTTCAGCGCGAAGTCGGTGAAGGCCATCCACACCTGGTAGCCGAGGGGGTAAAACGTGATGAAGGCCATAATCAGGAATGCGGGCAGGATGTAAAGGTAAGGCTGGATCCCCTGCCTGAACCCTCTCCCAACCCCCGCCGGCGGCGTAAACGGTTCGCCAGCCGTTGGGACGGGCGTGACGATGTCCATCGCTAGCTCCTTTTTGCTGGACGATCACATAGAAAAAACCGGTGGGCGGGAAGCCCACCCACCGGTTCATCTCGCACAATGCGCGGCTACTATTTGCCGTTCTGCTCGTTGATCAGGGCTGCCGCGTCCGAGAGCGCCTGCTGGGGGTCTTTGACCCCTTCGAGGATCTCGACGACGGCGTTGCCCATCGGATCCCACGTCGCGCCAAGCTCCGTCACGACGGGGAAGGGATCGGAGTACGGCACCTGATCGAGGAAGCCGCCCACGACCGGGTTCGCCGAGGTGTCGACGCTGGCGTTGGAGGGGATCCAGTTAGCCTGCTCAAGGAACATGGCCTGAACGTCCGCGCTCGTCAGGTAGGCGATGTACTCCAGCGCGGCGGCCATCTCGGCGTCGGTCGCGTCGACGTTGACAGAGGCCATCTCCGACTGGTTCCACGGGCGCGGGAAGTCCTCGCCGGGGATCGTCGGGATGGCCGTCACGGCGACGTTCTCCTCGCCGAGATCGGCTATCGCGTCGCCAGCCATCCACGGGCCCTGGAAGCGGAACGCCACCTCACCCTGGCGGAACAGCGTGTCCATATCGCCGTCGTTCGGGTCGCAGGTGACGCCATCCGACTCGCAGACCTGCTTGAAGTAGGCATAGGCGTTCGCGCCCGCCTCGCTGTCGATCACTACCTTGTAGTTGTCGTCGAAGAACTGCGCGCCGAAGGCCGGGCCCCACATGTAGTTGTGGAACCAGTCTGCGGTGATGGCGAGGCCGTTGTCGGCGGCCATGGTGAGAAGCTCGTCGAAGTCCGCCGGTGGGGTGTCGACCATGCTCGTGTTATAGAACATGGCGACGACCTTATTGTTGATCGGCACGCCGACGAAATCGCCGCCCACGTAGCCGCCCTCAACCGCCGCCGGAACGAGGTCGCTCAGGAAAGCGCCGTCTTCAGGGAGCGTCGCCAGCAGACCCGCCTCGTGATAACCCGCCATGCGGTCCTGCGGACCGGTGACGAGCGTCGGGCCGCTGCCCGCGGCGACCTCGGTCTGGAACTTGTTCTGAAGCTCGTCGAACGGCACGGCCAGCAGCTCGACGGTGATGTTCGGGTGGGAGTCGTTGAACTGCTGAGTGACCTGGCTGAAGGTTTCCTCCTCCGTCTCGATATAGCCATGCCAGAGCGTAAGCGTAACCTGCTCGCCGGAGGGCTCCTCCGTCATCATCTCCTCAGCGGTGGGTTCCTCCGCCATCTCCTCGGATGCCCCTTCTCCGGCACCCTCGGCGGCCTCCTCTCCGGCCTCACCGGCTGTCTGGGCAGGTCCACATGCGATCAGAGCCAGCCCTGCAAGCAGCAAAGCCAGGACGGTCAACCATTTCGAGCGGTTCTTCATCTTCTCTCTCCTAAGCCAAGAATATACCTGTTTGTCATACTGTGGTTCACTGTGTGGATACCGGATCAGGGTTATCTTCTCCGTGAATCCCTCCTTGTGTAATCAGAATCCAAACGACGCTGCGCGCAGAATATGATGTTAGAGACAGTATGGTGGAGACCAAACAGGATGGTGTTGGGCGTGGTAGCCCCGGTGCAGCAAGGCGATGGGAAGGGTGTGAGTGTTTCCTCGCGAGCATCCAGGTAGAGCGTGATGTCTTGATGATACCAACAATTTCATCCCATGCAACAGGGACGATCGGGGAGCAGAGCCGCGCATGAAAATAAAAGAGGACCCGGCGATGGGTCCTCTGGTGGATGAGTAAGGCGGCTTTTAGCCCGCGCCCTCCGGGGCCTGAGTCGACTCTTCGCTGCCCGCCGGTGGGATGCCGCTCCCTGGCTTAGCCTCGACGGCGGGCAGCGTGAAGGTGAACGTCGCGCCCTGCCCCGGCGTCGACTCGACCCGGATCGATCCGCCGTGCCGCTCGACGATGCGCTTGCACACCGCCAGCCCGATGCCCGTGCCGGGCACGTCACGGCTGTGCAGCCGCTCGAAGATCGCGAAGATGCGGTCAGCGTACTTCGGCTCAAGGCCAATGCCGTGATCGCGCACGGCGACGATCCACATCGCGCCGTCCCGCTCCGCGCTGACGTGCACCCTGGGCGGCTTATCGCCGCCGAATTTAAGCGCGTTGCTGATAAGATTCTGGAGAAGCTGGCCTACCTGCGACGGATCGGCCTGTACCGTAGGGAGCGGATCGTGCGTCACGACGGCGCTGCTCTCCTGAATCGTCAGCGACAGGTCGCGGAGCACGTCGGACAGCGCATCCTCCAGCGCGACCGGCTCGAACGGCTGGCCGCGCGTCCCAATGCGCGAGTAAGCGAGCAGATCGTTGATCAGCCGCTTCATGCGGGTCGCGCCATCCACCGCATAGCCGATGAATTCGTCGGCGTCATCGTCCAGCCGATCCGAGTAGCGGCGCTCGATAAGCTGGAGGTAGCCCGTCACCATGCGCAGCGGCTCCTGAAGGTCGTGCGAGGCGACGGAGGCGAACTGCTGGAGGTCCTCGTTCGAGCGGGCCAGCGCCGCCGCCTGCTCCTCGAGCCGGGCCTCCGCCCGCCTGCGCTCGGCCACCTCCTTGAGCAGCTCGTCCCGTGAGACGGTCGTCCGCTCGAGGTCCATCGCCATCTGATCGAACGTGCGGGAAAGCTGGCCGATCTCGTCCTTCGCCCGCGTGCCGACCCGCACGTCGAGGTTGCCCCGGCCAATCTCCTCCGCCCCCTGTACGAGCCTGCGCAGGGGGCCGGTGAGACTCCGGGCGAACAGCACACCCAGCAGCGCGACGGCCAGCGATCCGCCCAAGCCGATCATCTGCACGGTGCGCCGAAATTCCTCGACAGAAACTAACGCCTCGGCCTGATCCTGCTCGGTCACGATGCACAGGCTCTGCGGCTCGATCCATTCATACGCGCCGACGACGGGCACTCCACGATAGTCCGGGTAGAAGCCGGTACCGCTGTTACCCGCCAGGCAGTCGGTGATGCCCTGTGTGTCAGCCGTTCGCTGGAACGGGGAGCCGGGTTCGAAACGGCTGTCGGTCACGAAGAAGTTGTTCTGGTTGACGAGGTACGTCTCCTCCGTTTCGGTGCGCGTCCAGCCCTGGCTTATGATCCCCGATATCTCGGCCAGGTTGGCGTGCGCGGCCAGCACGCCGACGAGGTCCCCTTCTCCATCGTAGACCGGCGTCACCACGTGCATGACGACTCCGTCGTCGTCAGGTACGTAGACGGGCGGATGGGTCAAAGTGCGAGCGCGCCCCTCGAGGAAAAACGGCTCCGACGCGCGGGACTCACCTTCCAGGGCCGAGTCCGTCGACACCAGAATCTCGCCCGTCACCGGGTGCAGCAGGGTCACGTTCAGCAGCCCGCTTTCCTGCTGAAGCAGCGGCTCCATGTGATCGCGGATGAGGCTGTCGTGCACAGTCCGGTAGGCTGCCGTTCCCGGCTCATTTTCGGCCAGGTCTATCGCCGCCTGCACGACGAGCGGGCGCTGGGCCAGCAGTTCCAGGCTGTCCTCGTTGCCAGCGACCCAGCGGGTGAACTCGGCTCGCTTCAGCGCGTTCGTCGACTCGAGGCGGGCCAGCGTGGCATCGAGAAGGGCCTGCCGCGCGTTGTTATAGCTCAGTATGCCGATCACCGTCAGCGGGACGGAGATCAGGATCAGGAAGAGCAGGCCCAGCCGCGTGGCGAGCTTCACGGGCGGCCCCTGTGGAATTGGTGGAGAAACGTCATCGTTTGCACCTCGTCAACCGTGCCCGGCGCGGGCAGAATGCCCGATTAGTATGGTTTTACGCAATACGGCGGCGGAGGGCAAGTCGCGGGATAGTGCGCTCGCTGCGCTCGCCCTCAGTTGTCAGTTCGCTCACTTCGTTCGCTTTCAGTTACCAGTTTTCATGAAGGGTCGCTTTACGATGCTCTAAGTTTGGGGAATGACGAGCACGGATCGCCGGGGCCGGGCGTTTGTGCGTCGAGCGGCGGTCGGGTGGCCGGGGTTGGGATGGTAGATAAACGCGGGGCGTTTATCACTGGGAGAAAGTTGCACTTTCTCCACTCTCAGCGGCGGGTCGTGTATTCTGTGCGCGGCGGGCGGCCCGGTGACGCATCGACGCCCGGTTTGCCGACCGGGGAGAGCGGGCGGCGAGATGGTGAACGGCGGGCGCGCTCTTCATTCACCAAACCCTGCGAATTTTGCTCCGGCGGGGGCCGGGCTACTTCCCTGAGTCGCGGGGCGGCGCACCGGGGGCGGCGCGCAGGCCGCCGGGCCACGCCAGCCGCACGCGAAGCGCCTGCCACAGGCCGAGCGCTCCCACGCAGCCGAAGCCGAGGCCGTACATCGTGAGGATGACGGCCAGCCCCGAACCACGCATCACGGCGACGGCTGCCCCGGCGAATGCGTAGAGCGCGAGCGCGAGTTCCAGCCACGTACTGGCCTCGACGGGCAGGTTGTAGGCGCTGGTCGTCCAGCGGCCCGCGCGATCCACCAGATCGTACTTGGGCGTGCGCCGGAACGCCGGGCGCTTGCCGCCGAAGCCCTGCAAAATGCCCTGCGTGTTGCTCACCGCGATGCCGAAGCCGACCAGAATCAGCAGGGGGAAGGCGGCCAGCCGCCGCCACCAGCTTTTGCCCGCGTACAGCGCGCGCTGAGAGATGGCGACCATCAGCGGGGGGCCGAAGGCGGCGAGGCTGAGCGGCACGAGCGGCAGATTCACCGCGCGGCCCGCAAAGACGAGCGGTACGCCGATCAGCAGCATGAGGACCATCAACGGGTGGAGCAGGTATCCGCCGAGGTGGATCAACGCCTGAATTTTCTGCCACACGGTCAGGTCCGAGGCGAGCAGCCGCCCGCCCAGCTTGCGCAAACACTGGGTCGTGCCGGTCGCCCAGCGGGCCTGCTGGAGCTTGAACGAGCCGATGGTGGGCGGAAGCTCGGCGGGGGCGTCCACGTCGACGAGGTGCACGCCCTGCCAGCCAGCGAGCTGCGCCCGGTAGCTGAGGTCCATGTCCTCGGAGAGCGTATCCCCTTGCCAGCCGCCGCTGTCCTCGATGCAGGCGCGGCGGATCACGCCCGCCGTGCCGCTGAAGTTCATCAGCAGGCCGCTGCGCTGGCGGGCGGTCTGCTCGACGGTGAAGTGGGCGTCGAGCGCGAGGGCCTGAGCGCCGGTCAGGGGGCTGTACCCGGCGTTGACGTAGGACCAGCGGGTTTGTACGATGCCGACCGACGGATCGGCGAAATAGGGGATCGTGCGGCGCAGAAAATCGGGATGGGGAAGGAAGTCGGCGTCGAACACGGCGACGAACGCCGCGCCGGTCTGGCGCAGGCCGTACGCCAGCGCCCCGGCCTTGTACCCCTTGCGGTCCGGGCGGCGGATGAGGCGCACGTCGACGCCCCGCGCCCGGTGACGCTCGATGCAGCGGCGGGCGATGGCCGTCGTGTCATCCGTCGAATCGTCCAACACCTGAATCACCAGCCGGTCGAGCGGGTAGTCGAGCGCGGCGGCGGCGTCGATCAGGCGGGCGATGACGTGGCGCTCGTTATACACCGGAAGCTGCACGACGACGGACGGCCACTCGTGTGGGGGCGCGGGCGGCGCGGGGGCGTCATGGCGGTGGCGCAGATAGAGCAGCGACAGGACGAGCGAATTCAGGCCATAAATGGAAATGCCAAGCGCACAGATGGCGTACAGCACAGCCAGAATCAGCACACGCAACCACTCCTCGGAAGGCGTTCTTAACCGGTAAAGGCGCTCACCGCTGCTTCTAGTAGGGTCGGGCTGAGCGCATATTTTGCATAAACGGTTTTTATTCACAAATCAAGGACCACATATTGTATCAGGCAGACGCCGTCCTGCCGAAAGTCGCCGTTGGGGGGCTTACACCCCCCGAATGTACCCATCGGTGGATGGCGCGGGGCGCGTTTTATGCGAAGATGGGAGCATCACAGGGGAAACCGGGCCGCGCGCGCAAAAAACAGGCCGCTGCGGCATCAACACAAGGATGGCAGCGATGTTCGAACGAAATGAGATGGTCGCCGAAGGGACGGCGCTGGCCGACAGGCCGCCGACCTACGTCGAAATCCGGGTGAAGGGCCAGCTGGAGGGTGAGATGTGGACGCGCTGGTTCGAGGGCGCGAGCATCGCGCCGGAGACGGGCGGCGAGACGGTGCTGCGCGGGCCGGTGCGGGATCAGGCGGCACTGTACGGGATGCTGGCCCGGCTGCGCGACCTCGCGCTGCCGCTCGTCTCGGTGCGCGTATACCGGGGCGGAGGCGATCCGCCCTGGGCGGGGCGGCGCATGGGCCTCAGCCCGCGCGTCAACTGGCTGCTCGTTTTTGTCTACCTGTTGATGGGCGGCGGGCTGGCCGCGCTGACGGTCTTTCTGACCTCGGACGCCGGGATCGACACGGCGCTGGCGCTGGCGATGATGTTCGCGGCGCTGGGTGGCATCGGCGGGGCGTTCCGGCGGTTGGACGGCGGGCGGGGGTGGATCGCGCCTATCACGCTCGCGTGGATCGGAGCGGCTTCCTCGATGACGGTTTATATCGCGGTCGCGAGGCTGGTATCCGTCGCGCTGATCCTCTCGCTGCTGGCGCTCGCGGTGGGCGGCGGGCTGCTGTACCTGTTCGTACAGCGGGAGGGCACGCCGCGCCGTCTGAAGGAAGTGCCTGATGGCGTGGAATACCCGTACGACGAGGGCTATCCGGTCGACGAGCCGCGCGTGTAGCGGCGACGCGATGGCCCGTTCCCCGTATATGCCATATATAATGGTGATGCCTGGTAACCCCGGCGCACGCCCTGAGGAGGCCCCGTCGTGCCGATGCCCTTGCTGACGACCAAATTACACGCGCCGCAGCGGCGTCCGAACCTCGTCGAGCGGACGCGCCTGCTCGCGGCGCTGGACGAGGGTCTGGACGCGGGGCGGCGGCTGACGCTCGTCTCGGCCCCGGCGGGCTTCGGCAAGACGACGCTGATCGGCGCGTGGGTGGATGGCCTCGACCGGGGCGCGGCGTGGCTCTCGCTGGACGAGGCCGACAGCGACCCGGTGCAGTTCCTCAGTTACCTCGTGGCGGCGCTCCAGCAGGTCGATCCAACCATCGGGGAGGCGGTCGAGCAGGCGGTGCGCGCGCCGCAGCTTCCGCCGCTGCAAGGGCTGGCGGCGGCGCTGATCAACGACGTGGCGGCGGCGGACGCGCCGCTCGTGCTCGTGCTGGACGACTACCAGCACATCAGGTCGATGCCGGTCCACACGCTGCTCGAATTCCTGCTCGCCAACCTGCCGCCCACGCTGCACCTCGCCATCACGACGCGCGAGGACCCGCCGCTCCCCCTGCCCCAGATGCGGGCGCGCGGGCAGGTGACGGAGATTCGGGAGCACGATCTACGCTTCACACCGGAGGAGGCCGCCGCCTTCCTCAACGAGACGATGGGGTTGGAACTCACGTCCGGGGAGGTCAGGGCGCTCGAAGCGCGCACGGAGGGGTGGATCGCCGGGCTTCAGCTTGCCGCCCTCGCGCTTCAAAAAGACACCGAGCATGCAGATGCATTCATCGCGGCCTTCACAGGCAGCAATCGGTACGTGATGGATTACCTCGTCGCGGAGGTGCTGCACCGGCAGCCGGACCCAACACGCGACTTTTTACAGCAGACGGCGGTGCTCGACCGCCTGACCGCCTCGCTGTGTGACGCCGTCACGGGGCGGGAGGATAGTCAGGCGATCCTCGACCAGCTCGATCAGGCGAATCTGTTCCTGATCCCGCTCGACCACCGCCGGGAGTGGTATCGCTATCACCGGCTGTTCGCCGACGTGCTGCGGCTGACCCTGCCCGTCGACGAGCAGGGGGAGCTTCATCGGCGGGCGATGCGCTGGTTCGAGGCGAACGGCTACCCGGAGCAGGCCATCCGGCACGCCCTGGCCTGCGCGCCCGGCGGCGGCTATGAGGACGCCGAACGGCTGATCCGCCGGGCCGCGCCGGAGATGATCCACCGGGGGCAGGTCGTGACGGTCCGCACCTGGCTCGACGCGCTGCCCGGTGAGCAGGTCCGGGGCGATGCTGAGCTGGCGACGCTCGATGCGTGGGCGCTGGCGCTGACGGGGAACATGCCGGGCGCGGAAGCGGCCATCGAGACGGCAGAGGTGGCCTGCGATGAAGCGGGTGACCCCGGCGAGAGCCGGGGTGCGCTGCTTACGCTGAGGGCGTTCATCGCGCTGCTCATCCATTACGACTACGGGGAGGCGGTCCGGCTGGCGGATGCGGCGCTCGACGCGCTGCCCCCGGACACGCCGCGCTGGCGCGTCATCGCGCTGTGGACGCTGGCCGAGGCGCAGGAGCGCGCCCGGCCCATTAGCGAGGCGATCGCCACGCTGCGCCGGGTGACCGGGATGGGCGAGGAGCAGGGTGAGCACGTCTTCCCGGCGATGATGGAGTCCTTCCTCGCGGCGGCGCTCAACCTGCACGGGCAGCGCCGGGAGGCGATCCGCGTGTGCGAGCGGGCCGTCGGGCGGTACACAGACGCGGCGGGCGCGCCGTCGGCCATCGCGGGGATGAGCATGGCGCGGCTGGCTACGCTGCACTACGAGGCTAACGATCTGGATGAGGCCCGCGCCTGCGCCGAAGAGGCGCTGACGCTGCTTGAGCAGTTCCCGTTCGAGAGTCTGCACGCCTACGTGCTGGGCGTCACGGCGTCGATCTATGCGGCGGATGGAGACAGGGATCGGGCGTGGGATGTGCTCGACAGGGCGCGCCACCTCGCCACCGGGGAGACGCTGGGCGAGACGGGCTGGCTCGACGCGCTCGACGCGCAGTTCCGGCTGCGCGAGGGCGATCTGCGGGCCGCGCGGAACTGGGCGGACGAAACCGGCCTCTCGCCGGAGGTCAAGCCGGATTATCTGCGGCTCGAAGAGCATGCGACCTACGCCCGGCTGCTGCTGGCGGAAGGCCGGGCCGCCGACGCCCGGCGGCTGCTCGACAGGCTGGCGGATTTCGCCACCGCGCGGGAACTGTTCCGCTGGTCGATCACGTTCGACGCGCTGCGGGCGCTCGCCGCCGCACAGGCGGGCGACGGCGACGCGGCTAACGACGCGCTGTGGCGGGCGGTCGAACTCGCCGCGCCGGAGAGCTACGTCCGCGCCTTCCTCGACGAGGACCCGCGCCTGCTGGACCTGCTGCCCGCCGTCCACGAGGCGGCCCCGCCGTTCGTCGCCCGACTGATCGAGGACGCCCGGCGATCCGCACCCGACCGCGATACGCCGCGCCAGCCGCTCGTCGAGCCGCTCACCGAGCGCGAACTCGAAGTGCTGGACCTCATCGCGACGGGCCTGTCCAACCGGGAGATCGGCGAGAGGTTGTTCATCACCGTCGGGACGGTCAAGCGGCACATCAACAATATGTATGGCAAGCTCGGCGTCCACACTCGCACGAAGGCCGTCGCCAAAGCGCGCGAGCTGGGGTTGTTGGGCTTAGTTTAATATCGGGGACTTCGTCCCCGAACCCTTACAAGGGGATAAAATCCCCTTGACCCCTGTAGGTGTCCGGCGCTGCGCGCTGCACACGGGTAATATCCCACAGAGAGAATCCTCTAATTGAACAAGACGGGGTGTAGACCGGGCGCGGGTAGAATGTGCCCCCCGGTTGTACCCTGCGGTGGATACTTTATGGCGCGCTCCGGTCTATCCTTGAGATGTAGCGACGAGACAGGAACGACCGGAGAAGCGACCATGCTGGTAGAACGAATCGAACGGGCCTTTGCCCCATCGAACGGCGCGAACCACACGCAGAAAGACGCACCCCTCATCGCGCTGCGCGATCTGGTGAAAGTTTACCATACCCCTGCCGGGGATTTCCCCGCCCTGAAGGGCATCAACCTGACCATCGGGCGCGGCGAGTTCGTGGCCGTCGTCGGCAAGTCGGGCAGTGGCAAGACGACGATGATCAACATGCTGACCGGCATCGACCGCCCGACGGAGGGCGAGGTGCTGGTCGAGGGCACGGCCATCAACCGGCTCAACGAGAGCAAGATGTCGCGCTGGCGGGGCCGCAATCTGGGCGTCGTGTTCCAGTTCTTCCAACTGCTGCCCACGCTGACCATCGCGGAGAACGTCAAGCTGCCGATGGACCTGTGCCAGACGTACCCGCTCGGCGAGCGGGATGAACGCGCCCGGCATCTGCTGGGCCTCGTCGGCATCGCGGAACACGCGGACAAGCTCCCGGCGGAGATATCCGGCGGGCAGCAGCAGCGGGCGGCTATCGCGCGGGCGATGGCGAACGATCCGCCGATCATCGCCGCCGACGAGCCGACGGGCAACCTCGACTCGAAAACGGCGGATGCGATCCTGCGGCTCTTTCAGGACCTCGTCGACCGGGGCAAGACGCTGCTGATGGTCACCCATGACAACGACCTCGCGGCCCGCGCGACGCGCATCGTCGAGCTGGCCGACGGCGAGATCGTCCGGAGTTAGGGCATCGTGAAACTGCCGACACGGTGGATCAAGGTCCTCAGGGACGTGTGGGGCAATAAAACGCGCAGCGCGCTGGTCGTGCTGTCGATCGCGGTGGGCGTGTTCGCGGTCGGGATGACGACGCACGCGCGCATCATCATCGAGCGGGACCTCAACACCGCTTACCAGGCCGTCAACCCGGCGAGCGCCACGCTGATCGTCTCGCCGCCGTTCGGGGAGGACTTCGCGCACGCGGTCGAGGCCATGCGCGAGGTCGAGACGGCGGAGGCGCGCCGCCTCGAAACGGTGGAGATATTCGATGGGCAGGGGTGGCGCGAGGTCACGCTGGCCGCCGCGCCGGACTTCGACGCGGTGCGGGTGAACCGCTTCTCGGTCGAGGCGGGGGCGGGCGCGCCCGGCCTGCGGGAGATTCTGCTGGAGAGGGAAACGGCGGCCATGCTCGGCGCGGCGGTGGGGGACACGCTCGCCGTGCGGCTGAACGAGGATGGGCAGGTCCACGAGCTGGCCGTGACGGGCGTCGTCCACGACCTGACGGCCATGCCGCCGCAGTACTTCGACCAGGGGACGGGCTACGTGTCGGTCGATACGCTGCGCTGGATGGGCGCGGGCGGCGGGTATAATGCGCTGGCCGTCGTCGTGGCGGAGCCGGGCGCGGACAAGGACCGCATCCGCGAGATCGCGCGGCTGGCGCGGGAGCGGGTCGCGGAGCCAGCGGGCTACTACGTGTCGAGCATCAGACTGCCGGAAGGCGACCCCGGCACCCACTGGGCCAGCCAGATGATCTCCGGTGTGTTGATCATCCTCATGGCGATCGGGGCGATGTGCCTGCTGCTCGGCGCGGGGCTGGTCGTCAACACGATCTCGGCGCTGATCGCCCAGCAGGTGCGGCAGATCGGCATCATCCGGGCGGTGGGCGGGCTGCGCCGTCAAATCCTCACGATGTACCTCGCGGGCGTGCTGTTGTACAGTCTGTGCGCGCTCGCGCTGGCGATCCCGCTGGCGCGGATCGGCGCGGAGGCGATGGCAGGCGCGGTCGCGGAGCAGGTCAACTTCGACGTGACAGCGGCGGGGCTGCCGCTGCCGGTCGTCGCGCTTCAGGTGATGGTCGGGCTGGTCGTGCCGCTGGCCGCCGCGCTCGGCCCGGTGCTGACGGGCACGAACATCTCCATCCGGCAGGCGATCTATGAGCACGGCAACATCACCGCCGTGAACAAGGGCGCGGTCGAGGCGCTGCTTAAGCGGCTGAAGGGGCTGTCGAGCGCGACGGTGCTGGCCGTGCGGAACACCTTCCGGCGCAAGGCGCGGCTGATCTTCACGCTCGCCACGCTCGTGCTGGCCGGGGCGACGTTCATGGCGGCGTTCAGCACACACCGCACGCTCAGCCAGCAGATCACGAGCGGAGGGCGCTACTGGCTGTATGATGTCGCCATCGACATACCCGGTGGGGCGAACGAGCATACGGCGCTGCGGGAGGCGCGCCGCGTCGAGGGCGTGGTGGTGGCGGAGGGCTGGTACCGGGTCGACGCCACGCCGGAGATACCGGGCGTCAGCGAGCCGGAAGCCGTCGAGGTGATGGCGATCCCGCCCGGCGCGGCCACGGTCGATCCGCAGATGGTCGCCGGGCGCTGGCTGCGACCGGGGGATACAGAAGCGGTCGTCGTCAATGAGGACCTGACCGATGAGCTGCCGGGGCTGGACGTGGGCGATGCGATCACGCTGGTGGTCGACGGCCCGAACGGGGAAACGCGCTCGCGGCACGTCGTGGTGGGGATCGCGTCGCGGCACATGCTGGGAACGCGGATTTACGCGCCCTACGATGCCTTCACGAAGATGCACGGGCTGGGCGGGCTGGTCAACCTCGTGCGGGTGCGGGCGTCGGAGAGGGCCAGCGCGGACGCGCTGCTGCCGCCCGACGCGCAGGACGCGCTCGCGGCGCGGCTGGCGGATCGCTTCGAGGAAGCCGGGCTGGGACGCGGCGAGACGGACACCTACCACGAGGCGATCACGTCGAACACTGGCAACTTCGACATTTTGCTGAGTATACTGCTGCTGATGTCGGCGTTGCTGGCACTGGTCGGGGGGCTGGGGTTGGCGGGGACGATGAGCCTGAACGTGCTGGAGCGCACGCGCGAGATCGGCGTGCTGCGGGCGGTGGGCGCGTCCAACGCCTCGGTGCGGCGCATCGTCGTGTTCGAGGGGATGGTGGTCGGGCTGATTAGCTGGCTGCTCAGCGCGGCGCTGTCGCTGCCGTTCGGCTACGGGCTGGCGAGCGCGGTCAGCCTCGCCGTGCTCGACGCGCCTGCCGATTTCCGCTTCTCGGAGCCGGGGGTCGGGTTGTGGTTGGCGCTGATCGTCGCCATCGCGGCGGCGGCGAGCCTCGCGCCCGCGCAGAGAGCGGCGCAGCTTACGGTGCGGGAGGTGCTGGCGTATGAGTAGCTGCTCTCCAAGCAAAAACCCCACCTGACCGGGCAATCACAGATTGCCCGGTCTTTCCTCCCCTTACAAGGGGAGGATTCAAGGAGTTGGCCGTAATACAGCAGCCGCCCGGAAAATCTGTCAAGCAAATAGAGCAAGAAAAATCAAGACTCCAGAAATTCCTCAAGACGGGCGAGCGCGTCCGGCAGATTGCGGCGGCCAAAGCCGAGCCGGAAGTACGGCCCCTCGTAGTCGAACTGGGAGGCGGGAACGAGCATCACGCCTTTCTCGGTCACGAGCTTATCCGCGAAGGCGTCGATCGAGGTCGGCCCCCTGAACTCGACCAGGGTCACGGTCCCGGCGCGGGGCGGATGCCACGCGAACAGCCCGGCGTGCCGACCGAAGAAATCCGCCAGCGCGGTGAGATTATCGCGAACCAGAGTGAGCGTCCGTGCGATAAGCTGATCTTTCGCGCTGAGCGCGATCAGGGCCAGAATCTCGCCCGGCGCACTGCCGCAAATCGTCGTGTAGTCCTTGAACTCCACGAACCGTGACATAAGGTCTGAACGCCGAGTTACGAGCCAGCCCGTCCGCAGCCCCGGCAGGGCGAACGTTTTCGACAGGCCGCTCAGGGACACGGCATCCTCATAGACCTCGCAGGCCGCGGGCAGACGGTCGGCAGGGTCGTGTTCCGACCAGCGATACATCTCGTCGGAGAACAACAGGCAGCCGTGCCGCCGCGCCAACGCGATCACCGCCGAGAACGCATCCCGCGAGAGGAGCGCACCCGTCGGGTTGTGCGGGAAGTTGATCACGATCAGCCGCGTCTCCGGGCGGAGCAACGCGGCGAGGTCGGACACGTCGAAGCGCCAGCCGTCGGGATCGGGCAGCCAGTGCGAAACCGCGCAGCCCAGCGACTCGGCTATCTGGTAGAGGGACTGGTAGGCCGGGTACGTCACGACGACGTGATCACCCGCGCTCAGCAGGGCGTGCATCGCGATGAAGATGCCTTCCTCCGGCACGACCTCGATCGCGTCGCCGGGCGTGATGCCCTCGTACAATGCGGCCACCGCCTCCAGCAGCAGGGGGTGACCCTGTGACTCGGTGTAGCCCAGCCAGAGATCGTCCCACAGGGCGCGGTGCCCGTCACTTGCATAGGCCAGCAGCTCGGCCTTCGTGAGCGGCTCGGCGTCCGACGAACTCAGCATGTATTCGGCGGTGAACTCGTACTGCGCAAAGTAGCGCTCCAGCTTGAACGGCTTTACGGACAGCATGGTGACCTTCCTCCGCTAAATCGACCATCTATCACCCGCGATGTATAATCGCTCAGGCGTTTTTGCACAAACGGTGGAAACGCAGGCCACAATCTGCTATGCTTGCGGGCAACAGGCAGGGGGGAACCGGGTTATGATACCCAAAATGATCGAGATTCTGCTCGTCGAGGACAACCCCGGCGACGTGCGGCTCATACAGGAAGCGCTGAAAGAGAACAAGCTCAGGAACCAGCTGCACGTTGCGAAAGACGGCGCCGAGGCGCTGGACTTCCTCAGACGCGCGGTCGCGTTCGCGGACGCGCCCCGGCCCGACCTGATCCTGCTCGACCTGAACCTGCCCAAGAAGGACGGGCACGAGGTGCTGTCCGATATCAAGGAGGACCCGGACCTGAAGCGCATCCCGGTCGTCGTGCTGACGACCTCGGACGACGAGCACGACATCCTCGCATCGTACAACCTGCACGCAAACGCCTACGTCACGAAGCCGCTCGACCTCGAACAATTCCTGAATATCGTCCGGCAGATCGAGGGATTCTGGCTGACGGTCGTCAGGCTGCCGCCGAACGGCGGCTAGCCTGTTCTGGACAGCACACTGCCGCCGGACACGATCTGGCGGTTTTTTTGTCGGATGAGAAATCGGGGGCTATACTGGTTTCGTAACTTTCATAACAAACTAAAAGAAGGTGGGGGGATGTTGAAGAAGGTCGTGGGAGCGGCCCTGCTGATCGTGGGAACACTGGCGGCGTGCGGCCCGCAGATGCCCGAATCTGCCGCGCCATCCGCCGCGCAGCCCGCCGAGCCAGAAGGCCCGTTACAGATTGCGCTGCTGCCGATCCTCGATTCGCTGCCCTATTTCGTCGCGGAGGAGCAGGGTTACTTCGAGGATGCGGGGCTGGAGGTCGAGGTCGTGCCGGTCGCCAGCGGGCTGGAGCGCGACCAGCTCATGCAGGCAGGTGAGATCGATGGGATGCTGACGGAACTCTCGACTGTGGCAACTTTCAACCAGAACGAGGTCACGGTGCGGGCGGTCATCAGCGCCCGCAAGGCGTATGAGGACGCGCCGCTGTTCCGCGTGCTGGCCGCGCCGGACGCCGGGATCGAGACGCCCACCGACCTGGCGGGTGTGCCCATCGGCATCGCGGAGAACACCATCATCGAGTACGTCACGACCCGGCTGCTCGAAGCGGAGGGCTTAGGCCCGGACGAGATCGCCGGGGAGTCCATCCCGGCCATCCCGGAGCGGTACCAGCTTCTCATGGAGGGGCAGATCGCGGCGGCGACGCTGCCCGATCCGCTGGCGCAGAGCGCCATCGAGCAGGGCGCGGTGAACGTGATCGACGACTCGGCGCATCCGGCGTTCGCGGTGAGCGTGCTGGGCTTCAGTGAGGAAGCGCTCACCGAGAAACCTGAAGCTGTGCGGCGTTTCCTCGCCGCGTGGGATCGGGCCGCAGGGGATATCAATGCCGACCCGGAGGCGTTTCGCGGGCTGCTGCTCGAAAAGGTCAACGTGCCGCCCAACGTGCAGGAGACGTACGCCATCCCGCCCTTCCCGCGCGCCGAGGTGCCTGATGAGGACCAATGGGCGGACGTACTGGCATGGCTGGGAGACAAGGGGCTGGTCGAATCCGATCTACCGTATGGCGAGTCGGTGACGAGCGAGTATTTGCCGTAAAAGTGCAGAGTGCAGAGTTAAAAGTGCCAAGTGGAGAATAGTGGATATTAAGTAGTGACCGTTAGAACGTGCATTTCTGAGCACAGAGAAAAAGTGTAGAAGACGTGAGCCAGCCGATGATCCGGCTTGAGGGGGTGACGTTCGCCTACCCGCGCGGGAAGCCGGTGTTCGAGGGATTCTCGTGGCGCGTGGCGCGCGGCGAGGCATGGGCGGTGATCGGGCCGTCGGGGTGCGGCAAGTCGACGCTGCTCTACCTGCTGGCCGGGCTGCGCCAGCCGGATGCGGGGATCGTCGCGATCGCCGGGCAGCCTGTCACCCGCCCTCGCCCGGAGACCGGGCTGATCTTGCAAGATCACGGGCTGCTGCCCTGGGCGACGGTGGCGGACAACGCCCGGCTCGGCCTGACGATCCGGGGATTTTACGGTCCGGACGGACGGCACGCGCCGCGCGGCTCGGCATTGGAAACGCGCGAGGTCGAGGAACGCATCGACAGCTGGCTGGAGCGACTCGGCATCGCCGGGCTGGCGGATCAGTACCCCGCGCAGATATCGGGCGGACAGCGGCAGCGGACGGCTATCGCCCGGACTCTCGCGCTCGAACCCGACCTGCTGCTGATGGATGAACCGTTCTCCGCGCTCGACGCCCCTACCCGCGAAGACCTGCAAAACCTGACCGTCACCCTGCGGCAAGAGGCGGGCCTGACGACGGTGATCGTGACGCACAACATCGAGGAGGCGGTGTTCCTCGGCAAGCACATCCTCGTGCTGGGCGAGCCGCCCAACCGCACGCCGCACGTCATCGCCAACCCGGATGCGGGGGATGGCGAATACCGCGCCGACCCGGCCTATCTGGCCCGCGTGGACGAGGTCCGGGCGGCGCTGGGGGAGGCGTCGTGAGGCGGCGGCTGCGGGCGGTCGATGTGCTGGTCGGGCTGGCGATGTTCCTCGTGCTGTGGCAGGTATTGGCGTGGATCGTCCACCGCCCGATCCTGCCGCCGCCGGGGCGGGTGCTGCCCGTGTTCGCCGCCGAGCTGCCGGGCGAGCTGGGCCACCACCTGCTGGCGAGCACAGCCCGCGTGCTGGCGGCCATCGCGCTGGCGACCGTCACCGCCGCGCCCGCCGGGCTGGGGCTGGGGCAGATGCGCCAGCTCGACCGCTTTTTCGCGCCGCTGATCGCCATCGTCTACCCCATCCCCAAGATCGTGCTGCTGCCGGTGATCTACGTGCTGTTCGGCATCACGGACGTATCGAAGGTGCTGCTCATCGCGCTGATTTTGTTCTTCCAGATTCTCGTCGTCGTGCGCGACGAAGCGGCGAACCTGCGGCCAGAGTTAATCCTCTCGGTGCGGTCGCTGGGCGCGGGCCGCCGAGCGCTGTTCCGGTACGTGTACCTGCCTGCCTCGCTCCCGGCGGCGCTGACCGCGCTGCGCGTCTCGGTCGGGACGGCGATCGCCGTGCTGTTCATCGCAGAGCAATCGCTGACACGCTTCGGGCTGGGTTATTACATCGTCGTGGAGACCTATCAGGTGTTACGGTACCGGGAGATGTACGCCGGGATTCTGGCGATGGGGCTGCTGGGGCTGGCGCTCTACTTCGCGCTCGACGCGCTCGAACGGCGCGTCAACCGCCACCTTTACGTCGAGGAGCGGGTCTGATGGCCGATCTGGAGGGGCGCGAGCGGGCAACCTACGTCCGGCGGATGTTCGGGCGGATCGCGGGGCGCTACGATCTGCTGAACCGGTTGATGACGTTCGGGCAGGACCGGCGCTGGCGGCGCATCGTCGTGCGGATGGCCGATCTGCCGCCCGGCGGGGCGCTGCTCGACGTAGCGACCGGGACGGGGGATATCGCACTCGAGGCGCTCCGCCAGCGGCCCGACGTGAGGGCCGTCGGTGTGGACTTCACGCGGGCGATGCTCCACATCGGCCAGGCGCGCACAGATGGAGGCGAAGTCGGCTGGGTGGAGGGTGACGCGCTGGCGCTGCCCTTCCCCGATGGCGCGTTCGACGCCGCCGCGTCGGGCTACCTGATGCGCAACGTGGTGGACGTGCCGGGCGCGTTCCGCGAGCAGATGCGGATCGTCAGGCCGGGTGGGCGCGTGGTCTGCCTCGACACGACGCCGCCGCGCGGCATTCTGCGGCCCTTCGTGCTGCTGCACCTCAGGGTGATCATTCCACTGCTGGGGCGGGTCGTTGCCGGGGACCCGGCGGCGTACACCTATCTACCGGAGTCGACACAGGGATTCAAGACAGCGGAGGAGTTAGCGGACATCATGCGCAAGGCAGGGCTGGTCGACGTTCGCTACCGCCGCCTCGCGATGGGGGCGATGGCGATCCACAGTGGGGTGCGCCCGCAGGAGGACACATGACCGAGCCGCCGGAGATCGGCGAGCGGGAGGCATGGGTGCTGGCCGCCCGGCCCAAGACGCTGCCCGCCGCCGTTGCGCCCGTCACGGTGGGGATCGGGCTGGCGATTCGCGACGGGGCGTTCCGGCCCATCCCGGCACTGGCCGCGCTGGCAGTCGCGCTGCTGCTCCAGATCGGCGTCAACCTCGCCAACGACTATTTCGACTGGCACAAGGGCGTCGACGGCGCGGAGCGGATGGGGCCGACGCGCGTCACACAGAGCGGGCTGATCGCGCCAGAGCGCGTCCGGCTGGGCATGATCGTCACGTTCGGGGCGGCGGCGATCATCGGCGCGTATCTGGCGATCAGTGGGGGGTGGCCGGTGCTGGCCGCGGGCGCGGCGGCGATCCTCACGGCGCTGGCCTACAGCGGCGGGCCGTTTCCGCTGGCCTCACACGGGCTGGGAGACGTGGCGGTGTTCATCTTCTTCGGACTGGTGGCGGTGGGGGGGACGTATTACGTGCAGGCCGGGCGGCTGACATGGATGACAGCGATCTGCGCCACGCCGCCGGGGCTGCTCATCACGGCGATTCTGGTCGTCAACAACCTGCGCGACATCGTGACGGATCGCACGGCGGGTAAGACGACGCTCGCCGTGAGACTCGGCGAAACCGGCAGCCGCGCCGGGTACGTCGCGCTGCTCGGCGCGTCGTACCTGATCCCGCCGATCATGGTCCTCACGGGCGCGATCCGCGTGTGGGGGCTGCTGCCGTTGCTGACCCTCCCGCTGGCGGCGATGGTGATCCGGGAGATCATCACGATCTCCGGGCGGGCGATGAACAAGACTCTCGCCGGGACGGCCCGACTGGCGCTCGTCTACAGCCTGTTATTCGCGATCGGGCTCGCGGTCTAGCTGGCCTCAGGCGGGGGTTCCACGCCCATCACCCGGTGTGTTCCCAGCGTCATCAGACGCGCGATGTAGATCGCCATCTCCTCCGGCGGGTAGCGCACCCCCTCCTCCAGCCAGTGGCGTATCAGCCCGACATAAGCCCCCGTAACGTAGTGTATGACGAGGTCGACCGGGACAAGCCATTCGTCTGTATTCAGGCCCATCATCTCCAGGCGGGAGCGCGCGAGATCACCGATCCACTCACGCAGGCGCGCACCGAAGACGGGAACGCCATCGCTGCCCATCACGGCCCGGTAAAAGTCGGCGTGAGCGGCAATGTGCTCCAACTGGCGGACGAGCGACGGGATCGGCTCGTCGAGCGGGATGATCTGCGAATCGTGGGGTAGCTCGGCATAGGCGACAAGCTCGTCGAACATATCCTCCAGCGTACTCATGAGAAGGTCCTGCTTGTCGCGATAGTGCAGGTAGAACGTCGCGCGGTGCAGCGTTGCCCGCTCGGTGATATCCTGCACGGTGATGGCGTCGAAGCCCTTTTCGGAGATGAGTTCGAGTAGTGCGTCACGCAGCAGCCGCCGCGTGCGCACGACGCGTGGATCGAGCGGCTCGTCGTTCTTATGCGGCATGGGGCCATCCTCGTCGCGGAGGCGCGGCCCCTGCCGGTGAGGCCGCACCGTGTATGTAGCCCCATTTTATCAGCGCGGGAAGCATGGGACAATGCCGCGCTGGCCGAGGACGCTATTATGATACAATCCAACGATCAGGGAGGTTGCATCAGCACAAGAGCAGAGGTTATCCACAGGCTGGAGAGCTTGACGGAATCACCGGAGTGCGGTATATTTCAGCGCAAATAGGGGGCGTGGTGTAGCGGTTAACATGCTGGCCTGTCAAGCCAGAGATCG
>CAZWUX010000024.1:0-23017 GCA_964637665.1 uncultured Anaerolineae bacterium | reverse complement strand
ATGAGGCGGGCGATCTGGCGGCCATCGAGGACGCCGTCAAGCGGCGCGGCGGCCCACTTATGATCGACGCCGCCGTTTAAGCAGCCCCAACAAAGTTTCTTATGAAAAAGGGGCTACTGACAAGGAACAAGAAAGTTCGCTTGCTTCGCAAGCTCCTTCTTATTCCTACTTAGCCGGAGAGAACATGACCCCGGTCGATGAGCATATCCCGCTGCGTACGAAACTCCTGTACGGCGCGGGCGATCTGACGAACTCGCTGCTGCTGACCATCATCAGCGTCTACTTCGCCATCTACCTGACCGACGTGGTGGGGATCGATCCGGGGCTGGCCGCGCTGGCGGTGTTTATGGGCCGCAGCATGGACTGGATCAACGACCCCATCATCGGCCATCTCTCGGACCGCACCCGCTCGCGCTGGGGCAGGCGGCGGCCCTTCATCCTGTTCGGGCTGGGGCCGCTGGCGGCGGCCTTCGTCCTCATGTTCTGGGTTCCGCCGTTTGAAAGCCAGCTTACGCTGGCCATCTACTACGGGCTGGTCTATATGCTGTTCGACACGGCGGCGACCGTCGTGTATATGCCCTACTTCGCCCTGACGCCGGAGCTGACGCTCGACTACGACGAGCGTACCGCGCTCAACACGGCGCGGATGCTGTTCTCCATCGTCGGCGGGCTGATCGCCTTCACCGTGCCCGGCATGATCATCGGCGCTGCCGCCGACCCGCGCGCGGGCCACCTCACGATGGCCTTGATCTTCGGCGTGGTGGGCGTGCTGCCCCTGCTGCTGACCTTTTTCGGCACGCGCGAGCGCCCGGAGTTTCAGGCACAGGCCCAGCCTACGCTGCGCGAGTCGCTGGCCGCCATGCGCGGCAACCGCCCCTTCCAGTTCGGGCTGGGGATGTTCCTGCTCACCTGGACGGTGATCGACCTGCTCATGGCCGTGCTGCTTTATTTCATCACGTACTGGCTGCGCCTCGGCGATTCGAGCGAGCTAATTATGGGGTCGGTGTTCGTGAGCGCGGCGGTGTTCCTGCCCCTGTGGGCGTGGGTCGCCGGGCGGCTCGACAAAAAGACGGCCTACGTGATCGGGATGGGCTTTTTCGCCGCCGTGTTGATCGCGCTGATTTTCGTCCAGCCCGGCGCGCCGCTCGCCTTGATATTCGGCATCACGACGCTGGCCGGGGTGGGGGTGGCCGCCGCCCACGTCATCCCCTGGTCGATCCTGCCCGACGCGGTCGAGTGGGACGAGCTTCGCACCGGGCGGCGGCACGAGGGCGCGTTCTACAGTCTGGTGACGCTCGCCCAGAAAATTGCATCGTCCGTCGCCATCCCGCTCGCATTGACGTTGCTCGACGCGACGGGCTACGTGCCCAACGCGTCCAATCAACCTGTCTCCGCGTTGTGGGCCATCCGCGCGCTGGTCGGGGTCATCCCGGCGGTCCTCATCCTTGGCGGCATCCTGTTCGCGCTGAACTACCCGCTCGACCGGGCGGCGCACGCCGCCATCCGCCAGCAGCTTGCCGAGCGGCGTGCGCTTGGCACGCCGGTAGCCGATTAAGCCAGCAGTCAGAAAAGGAACGTTATGCCTGAGCCACTGTTGATCAAAAATGGAACCATCGTCACCTGGGAGCCGGACGCCAGCCTCATCGAGGGCGGCGCGGTTTACGTCGAAGACGGTCTGATCGCCGAAATCGGTCAGCAGACCGTTTTAGAGAGCAAATATCCGGGCGTCGACGTGCTTGACGCGCGCGGCCAGTTGATCATGCCGGGCAACATCTGCGCCCATACGCATTTCTACGGGGCCTTCGCGCGCGGCATGGCGATCCCCGGCCCCGCGCCGAAGGACTTCCCCCAGATTCTTGAGCGGTTATGGTGGCCGCTCGATCAGGCGCTCGACGAGGAAGCCGTGCGCTACAGCGCGCTCGTGTGCCTCGTCGACGCCGTGAAGCACGGCACGACGACCCTCATCGACCACCACGCCAGCCCCAACGCGCTCGAAGGTTCGCTGGACGTGATCGCCGACGCCGTCGGCGAGGCCGGGCTGCGCGCCGTGCTGTGCTACGAGGTGACGGATCGCTACGGCCCGGAGAAGACGCAGGCCGCCATCGACGAGAACGTCCGCTTTATCAAGGCGGCGGCGGATCGTGAGAACATCGCGGCGACGTTCGGCCTGCACGCCTCGCTGACGCTGAACAAGGACACGCTGGCCGCCTGTGCGGACGCCGGGCGGGCGCTCGACACCGGCTTCCACATCCACGTCGCGGAGCACGAGTCCGACGAGTACGACAGCCTGAACCGCTCCGGCAAGCGCGTCGTCGACCGCCTGCACGACGCGGGCATCCTCGGCCCGAAAACCATCACCGCCCACGCCGTGCACGTCGACCTGCGCGAGGCCGAAATCCTGCGCGAGACGGGGACGTGGGTCACACATCAGCCGCGCTCCAACATGAACAACGCCGTCGGCGCGGCGGATGTCGACGGGATGCTGCGGCTGGGCATCCCCGTCTGTCTGGGCAACGACGGCTTCTCGAACAATATGTGGGCCGACTGGAAAACCGCCTATCTGCTGCACAAGGTCTGGAACCACGATCCGCGCCGCGCCAACGGCATGAACATCGCGCAGATGGGGGTATACAACAACACCGCGCTCGCCCGCGTCTTCTTCCCCGACGCCCCGCCCGGCCTGCTCGTCCCCGGCGCGGCGGCGGACCTGATGCTGGTCGATTACCACCCCACGACGCCGCTCACGATGGGCAACCTGCCCTGGCACATCATTTTCGGGTTCGAGTCGTCGATGGTCACGTCGACCATCGTCGGCGGCAAGGTGCTGATGCACGACCGCGAGCTGCTGACACTCGACGAGGCGGCCATCACCGCCCGCGCGCGCGCGATCGTGCCCGGCGTGTGGGCACGCTATGAGGCGTTCGTTCAGGAGGTGTTGTGATGGCGGTCCAATTCGGCTACGTCCTGACCGAAGGCCCGGCCAAAGGCGCGCCGCCGGAAACCTACTCCGACCTGCTCGACGGCGTTGTGGTGGGCTTCGGCCCGGCGCTCGACAGCCTGTGGATGACCGATCACCTCATGTGGGGCGACGAGCCGACCTACGAGTCGTGGACCACGCTGGCTTACATTGTCAGCCGCTACCCGCATCTGCGCGTCGGCCCCATCGTGCTCGGCCAGAGCTACCGCAACCCTGCGCTGCTCGCCAAGATGGCCGCCACCCTCCAGAATCTCTCCGGCGGGCGTCTGATCTTCGCGCTCGGCGCGGGCTGGAAGGAGGACGAGTACCACGCCTACGGCTACGACTACCCCTCCGCCGGGACGCGCGTCGCACAGCTTGAGGAGGCGCTGATCATCTGCAAGCGGATGTGGACCGAGCCGGGCCGCGTGTCGTTCGCGGGCGATCACTACGCCGTGACGGACGCCTACTGCGAGCCGAAACCCGACCCGGTTCCGACCATTCTCGTCGGCGGCAAGGGATCGAAGACGATGCGCATCGCCGCCCGCCACGCCGATTGGTGGAATACGCCTGATTCCGGCGTCGAGCGGTGTGTTGATCTGATCGAGCGGTTGGAGCGCCAGTGTGAGGCCGTCGGGCGCGATCCGTCCACCCTGCGCCGGACGTGGTTCGGCAGGCTGTGCGTGGCCGGTACCCACGACGAGGCCGTTGCGCTCACGAACGGGACACGCACCCGTGAGAACGCGATCGTCGGCACGCCGGATCAGGTCGTCGAGCAGATGCGCGCGCTGGTCGATCTGGGCTTCGACTATTTCATGTGCATGATCCCCGGCCTGCCCGACGCGGAGCGGATCCGCCTGCTGCGCGAGGATGTCCTCCCGGCGATAAGAGCGTTGGGTTAACATCGGGCAGCCGTCCACGAGACGGTTTGCCCTCCGGGTATGTTATAATAAAGTTCGTTTACGAAATCACCCGGCCCATGCCGGATGCTTAATCTTGAGGGTTACGCGCTTCCACTCATCAGGGAACCGGACCGGCTCTTTTTGACACACGCGGTCTCTGGTATCCCACAAACACACCGACCAGGAGAACACCGTGCCGGATACGAACAACCAGCCTCTCCCCACGATTGCGATACTCGGCGGCACCGGCGCCGAGGGCAGCGGCCTCGCCCTGCGCTGGGCGCGGGCCGGGTACGATATCATCATCGGCTCCCGCCAGCAGGAGAAGGCCGAGCGGGTGACCGCCGAACTGAACGAAAAACTCGGCGAGGACCTTATCCGGGGGATGGAAAACCCCGCCGCCGCGCGGGCGGCGTCCATCGCCGTGCTGACCGTGCCCTATTCCGCCCACAGGGCAACGCTCGAAAGCGTCCGCGATGAGGTGCAGGGCAAAATCCTCATCGACGTGACGGTCCCGCTCAAGCCGCCGAAAGTGTCCGTCGTGTCGCTGCCGGAGGGCCGCACCGCCGCCGAAGAGGCGCAGGCGTTCCTCGGCGAGGGCGTGCGCGTCGTCTCGGCCTTTCAGAACGTCTCGGCGGTGCACCTGAAGGACCCCGACCATCCGATCGACTGTGATGTGCTCGTCACCGGGGACGATCCGGCGGCCCGGCAGGTCGCCATCGATCTCGCGGATGCGGCGGACGCGCGCGGCGTCGACGCCGGGCCGCTGGCGAACGCCATCGTGGCCGAGGGGCTGACGGCGCTCATCATCGGGATCAACAAGCGCTACAAAGTTCGCGGCGCGGGGATACGCATCACAGGCATCGATTGAGGCGGCGATGGCAGGCGTACAGCTTATCGGCGTGCCCGGCATCCCGCTGGTCGACACGGGCGACGACCTGCCCGCGCTGATCGAAACCGCGCTGCGTGGCAGCGGGGTCGGCCTTGAAGACGGGGATATCGTCGTCGTTACGTCGAAGGTCGTCTCGAAGGCCGAGGGCCGCTGGGTGGACCTCGACGAGATAGAGCCAGGGGATGATGCCCGCCGCCTCGCCGAGCAGGTCGGCAAAGACCCGCGTGAGGTGGCCGTGATCCTGAGCGAGTCGACGGGGGTTTCCCGCAAAGGGCACGGCGTCCTGATTACGCGTCACCGGCTGGGGTTCGTCTCGGCTAACGCCGGGGTCGATCACTCCAACGCCCGGCCCGGTTCTAACTGGCGGCTGCTGCTGCCCGCCCATCCCGACGAGTCGGCGCGGACGCTTCGCGACCGCTTGAACGCCGCCTTCGACGTGACGGCGGCGGTCGTGCTCAGCGACAGTCACGGGCGGCCCTTCCGGCTGGGCACGGTCGGCGTGGCGATTGGAGCGGCGGGGCTGCCCGCCCTGTGGGATTTACGCGGCACGCCCGACCTGTTCGGGACGCCGCTGCGCGTGACGGAGGTCGGCTTCGCGGACGAGATCGCCGCCGCCGCCGGGCTGGTGCTCGGCCAGGCCGCCGAGGGCGTGCCGGTCGTCGTCGTGCGCGGATTGGACTACCCTGTAACGGACGATGCGCGCGCCGCCGATCTGGTGCGGCCATCTGAGCTGGATTTGTACCGGTAGACGCGAGAGACATGGACCGGCGGGGGCATATCCGCCGGATTAAGGCAACGTGGAAACGACCAACGAGCAGTTGACATCGGTAGTATACGATCTGATCCATACCCGACGTTCGATCCGCCGCTTCGATCCGCGCTCCGTGCCGCAGGAGGTGCTGCTGCGCCTGCTTGAGGCTGCGACCTGGGCGCCTTCCGCCCACAACCGCCAGCCCTGGCGGTTCGTCGTCCTGCCCGGTGATGCGGCGAAGCGCCGCCTCGCGGATGCGATGGCCGCCCGGCTTGAGGCGGACCTGCGCGCCGACGGCGTGCCGGAGGACGCCATCGCCGCCGACACGGGCCGCTCACGCCGCCGCCTGACGGGCGCGGGCGCGCTGATCCTCGTGTGCCTGTCGATGGTCGACATGGACGACTACCCCGACGCGCGCCGCCGGTCCTTCGAGCGCACGATGGCCGTGCAGGGTGTGGCGATGGCCGCGCAAAACCTGCTGCTCGCCGCGCACGCCGAGGGGCTGGGCGCGGTGTGGATGTGCGCTCCCCTATTTTGCCAGGATACGGTGCGCGCGGCGCTCGACCTGCCGCCGGATTTCGAGCCGCAGGGCGTGATCGCGCTCGGCTACCCGGCGGAGGAACGCGAAAAAGGCCGTGAGCCGCTCGAAACGCGGGTGGTGTTCCGGTGAGCATCCGTGACAGGGTCGTCGTGCTGGTCGGTGGGGTGGGCGGCGCGAAGCTGGCGCTGGGGCTGGCGCGCGCGCTGCCGCCCGGCGCGCTGAAAATTATCGTGAACACGGCGGACGACTTCGAGCATCTGGGCCTGCACGTCTCGCCCGATGTCGACACGCTGATGTACACGCTGGCCGGGCTGCAAAACCCGGCGTTCGGCTGGGGGGTCTGCGACGACACCTTCCGGGCGATGGACATGGTCGAGCGCTACGGCGGCCCGACGTGGTTCCGGCTCGGTGACCGGGACCTGGGCACGAGTCTGGTGCGGACTTCCTTACTCGATTCAGGGCACACCCTGACGGATATCACCCGCCAGCTAAGCCGTTCGCTCGGCGTCGATCAGGATTTGCTCCCGATGTCGGATGATCCCATAAGAACTATGCTCGACACCGACGCGGGCACGTTCGACTTCCAGACCTATTTCGTCCGCGAGCGGTGGCAGCCCACCGTCCGGGCGATTCGATTCGAGGGCGCGTCCGGGGCGCGCCCCAGCCCGGCGGTCGTCCGGGCATTAGACGAGGCCACGCTGATCGCCTTCGGCCCGTCCAACCCGTATTTGAGCATCGCCCCGATCCTCGCCGTGCCGGGGGTACGTGAGCGGATCGAGCGGGCGGACGTGCCCCGCGTGGCCGTCTCACCCGTCATCGGCGGCGAGGCCGTCAAAGGCCCGACCGCCAAGCTGATGCGCGAGATGGGCGTCGACGTGTCGCCCGTGACGGTGGCGCATCACTACCGGGGCCTGATCGACGGCCTGATGCTCGACGAAACCGACGAAAATCTGACCGCCCCCATCCGGGCGATGGGCACGGCAGTTTTGACGTACCAAACGTACATGCAGACGTTAGACGAGAAGATCGACCTCGCAAAGACGCTCCTTAGCTGGGCGGAGGAAAATTTACCGTGAGCACGTGGGTGATCGTTCCCATCAAACCCCTGAACCGCTCGAAAAGCAGGCTCGCACCCGTTCTCGACATCAAGCAGCGCGAGGCGCTGAGCCGTGAGATGCTCGAACGCACGTTGATGACGCTCAACAAGGTCAAGATCATCGCCGGGGTGATGGTCGTCAGCCGCGACACCGGCGCGCTGTCGCTCGCGCGTGAATACGGCGTGCAGACCCTTCAGGAGAGCGGCGCGCCGGAGCTGAACGCCAGCCTGACCCGCGCCACGCAGGTCGTCGGTAGCTGGGGCGCGGGCGGCGTGCTCGTGCTCTCCTCCGACATCCCGCTCATGCGGGCATCGGACATCGAGGGGATGCTCGAACTCGGCACGGACGGGCCTGCCGTCGTCGTCGCCGCCGACCGGCGCAGGGAGGGCACCAACGCCCTGCTCATTCGCCCGCCGGGCCTGATCCCGTACCGTTTTGGCAACGGCAGCCTTGAGAAGCACCTCGCGGAGGCCCACGCGGTGGGCGCGGTAGCCAACATCTACGAGTCGAAGACGCTCGGCCTCGACGTGGACATCCCCGCCGATCTCGACCTGTACCGTGAGATGCTCGTCGAGCGCGAGATACGCGAACCAGGCTGGCTCGTCAGCCTGTAGCACAGGCGGAAATCGAAATGCGCGTTATCAGCCGGTAGAGCCGTCTCTGACGTTTGTCCCGGCTGGCAGACAGAAAGGACAGAATCATCATGGACCGTGTCGCGCTGTATTTGCAGGACGCCCATCCCATCCCGGACGGCATGAAATATGCCCAGTACGCTGAGGAGAAGGGCTTCGAGGCTGTGTGGCAGGCCGAATCCCGGCTGGTGCGCGACGCCATCGTGCCGATGGCCGCCTTCGCCGCCGTGACGGACAAGATCAAGGTCGGCTCCGGCGTGATCAACAACTGGACCCGCAACGCCGCGCTGATCGCCGCCACCTTCCTGACGCTCGACGACCTCGCGCCCGACCGCATTATCTGCGGCATCGGCGCGTGGTGGGACCCGCTCGCCGCGAACGTCGGCATCGAGCGCCGCAAGCCGCTGCTCGCCATGCGCGAGGTCGTGGAGAACGTCCGCGCGCTGCTTCAGGGCGAGACGGTGACCTATCACGGCGAGTTCGTCCAGTTCGAGGGCATCAAGCTGGACGTGGTCCACGGACGCCAGCCGCCGCGCAACGTCCCGATCTACATCGGCGCGACCGGTCCTCAGATGCTTGAGCTGACCGGTGAGATCGCCGACGGAGCCGTGCTGAACTACCTCGTCAAGCCCTCCTACAATGACATGGCGCTGGAGCAGCTTGAGGCCGGGGCTAAGAAATCGGGCCTCACGCTGGACGACATCGACCGCCCGCAGCTTCTCGTCTGCTCGATGGACGCGGACCGGCGGCGCGGACTGGACGGCGCGAAGAAGCTCGTCACCCAGTACCTCGCCCAGCAGCCGCACTTCGCCAAGGCCCTCGGCGCGGACAAGTCGATGGTCGACGCCATCAAGGAGCGTCTTGGCTGGCCCGCGACGGAGGAGGAGATCGAATCCGCGATGGAGTTCGTGCCCGACGAGATGGTGCAGATGGTCGCCGCCGCCGGGACGCCGGAGGAATGCCGGGCAAAGGTGCAGGAGTACATCGATCACGGCTGCACCTGCCCCATCCTCTACCCGCTCGGCCCCGACGTGAGGGCCATGATCGACGCCTTCGCGGTCGACTAGCGGCAGCGACAGGCGGAAACGATGCATGACGGCCTGAATCCACAGCCGAACTCACTCCACTGCTTCGTCTGCGGGCTGGAAAGCCCCGTCGGCCTGAAGCTGCGCTTCATGGACGACGGCGCGGGCGAGGTGCGCGCGTTTTACACCGTCCCGGAGGCCTACCAGGGCTATCCCGGCGTCGTACACGGCGGCGTGATCGCCGCCATGCTCGACGAGGCCGCCGGGCGCGCGCTGATGATCGGCGACAGGGACCGCTTCATGTTCACCGGCAAAATGGAGATCCGCTACCGCCAGCCCACCCCGGTCGGCGTCGAGTTGACGCTCACCGGGCGGCTGATCCGGGATCGCGGTCGGGCGGCTCAGGCGCGCAGCGCGCTCCATCTGCCGGATGGCTCCGTCACCGCCGAGGCCGAGGTGATGCTCATTGCGCTGCCTGACGAGTACATGCCGGACGCCGATCTCGCCGAGCTGGGCTGGCGCGTCTACCCGCCCGACGAGGCGGCATCCCCCTGAGATCGTAACGTGGGCCTGCCCACGTCGTTTTTTCCGGCAAGGAGGGCGACCGGATGTTATATAACCTGAAGGAAATTCACCGCCCGGCGGAGCTGGAGGAGGCCCTGAGCCTGCTCCAGCGGGCCGACGTGCGGACCCTGCCCCTCGCGGGCGGCACGGCGCTCGTCGGGCGCGACGATCCCGACGTAGAGGCCGTCGTCGATCTCGCCGGGCTGGGCCTTAGCTTCGTCGAGCGCGGCGGCGGCGTGCTGCGTCTCGGTGCGACGGTGACGCTGCAAACCATCGTCGACGATCTGCCCGACGTGGGGGGCGGTCTGCTGGCCGAGTGCGCGCATCGCATGGCGGGCTGGCACGTCCGCAATGCTGCGACGTTAGGGGGATCGCTCGCCGGCGGCGGCGTCCATTCGCCGCTCAGCGTCGCGCTCGCCGCGCTCGGCGCGCAGCTTGAGATCACCGGGCAGGATGACCCCATCCCGTGGCCCGACTTACCCCCCGGCGCGCTCGACGGCCAGTTGATCACCGCCGTGCAGATCGGCCTGTCGAAGGGCGCGCTCGGCGCGGCCTACGAGCAGGTGGCCCGCACGGACGCCGATCAACCCATCGTTTGTGCGGCGAGCGTCGCCCGCGATCTGGGTGATGGGATGATCTCGACGCGCACCATCGTCGGCGGCTTACTGGCCGGTTCGCTGCGATCCGTAGACCTCGCGGTCGAACACGAAAATGCGGATTTTGGCCCGGTCGATGCGCTGGCCGACGGCCTCCCTGACGATGCGCTGAAGCACGACTTCCTCGGCGGCCCCGACTACCGCCGCGCGGTCGCCCCGGTGCTGGCCCACCGCGCGCTGACCGCCGCGCTGGCCGCCGTGAACGTGGAAAGGTAACCCGATGCGAATCGCCTTCAGATTAAACGGGAAAGATGTCATATTCGACGCCCGCCCCGGCCAGACGCTCATGTCCGTCCTGCGTGACAACGGCGTGTTCGGCGTCAAGCACGGCTGCGAGACGGGCGAGTGCGGCGCGTGCGCCGTGCTGTTCGACGGCAAGCCGATCAACACCTGCGTGATGCTCGCCGCTCAGGCCGACGGCCACGCCGTCACGACCATCGAGGGGCTGGGCGGCGCTCAGCAGCGCGGCTGGCGCGGCAGCGAGCCGCTGCACGCCCTGCAAGAGGCGTTCGTCGAGACGGGGGCCATCCAGTGCGGCTACTGCACCCCCGGCATGATCATGGCGGCCAAAGCCCTGCTCGACGCGGAGCGCGATCCGTCCGAGGCGCAGGTCCGCGAGGCGCTGTCCGGCGTGCTGTGCCGCTGCACCGGCTATATCAAGCCTGTGCAGGCCGTGCTGCGCGCGGCGGCGGCCCTGCGCGGCGAGTCCGTCCCGCCGATCCTCGACCGCGACGCGATCCCCGCGCCGCCGGGCCTGTTCGAACCCGCCGCCGAGCCGGAGCCGGAGCCGCCCGCCGCGCCGCCAGCGGGGCAGGGTGATACGCTGGTCCAGACCACGCCCCTGCCGGTGATGGTCGTCACCGAGGCCGAGACCCCGACCGCTTACGTGGGCAAGCCGGAGCCGAAGGTCGACGCTCAGAAGCTCGTTCAGGGCAATCCGGCTTTCACAGACGACATCGAGAAGCGCGGGATGCTGGTGGGCAAGCTGCTGCTCAGCCCGCACGCACACGCCATCATCAAACGGATCGACGCGAGCAAGGCGCGCGCGCTGCCCGGCGTCCACGCCGTGCTGACCCACGAGGACCTGCCGCATGTGCCTTACACGACCGCCGGACAGTCGCACCCCGAACCCGGCCCGCGTGATAACTACAGCCTCGACCGCCGCGTGCGCTGGGTCGGCGACCGTGTCGCCGCCGTCGCCGCCGAAACCGAGGAGATCGCCCTCCGCGCGCTCGACCTGATCGAGGTCGAGTACGAGGTGCTGCCCGCCATCCTCGACCCGCGCGAGTCGATGAAGGACGGCGCGCCGCTCATCCACGACGAGGAGGAAAGCTGGCACATCGAAGATAAGTCCCGCAACCTCGCCGCCGTCGTCTCCTGGGAGCTGGGCGACGTGGAGGCCGGGTTCGCCCAGGCCGACCGCGTCTTTGAGAAGACCTACTACAGCCCGAAGGTCCAGCAGGCGCCCATCGAGCCGCACGTCGTCGTGACGTGGTGGGACGAGGACGACCGTCTCGTGATCCGCACCAGCACGCAGGTGCCTTTCCATGCCCGGCGCATCCTCGCGCCCGTGCTCGGCCTGCCCGAAAAGCGCATCCGCGTGATCAAGCCGCGCATCGGCGGCGGGTTCGGCGTCAAGCAGGAGGTCCTCCTTGAGGACATCTGCGGCCATCTCACCATCGTGACGGGCCGCCCGGTCCGGCTGGAGTACACGCGCGAGGAGGAGTTCGCCGCCGCCCGCACCCGCCACGACATGTACCTGACGCTCAAGACCGGCGTCATGGAGGACGGCACCATCGTCGCCAACGCGATGTACGCCCTCTCCGACACAGGCGGCAGCGGCACCCACTCGATGACCGTCGCCGGGAACACCGGCCACAAGGGCATGGCGCTCTACAACGCGCCCAACATCAAGTTCCACGCCGATATCGTCTACACCAACAAGGTGCCCTCCGGCGCGTACCGGGGCTACGGCGTGCCGCAGGGCTTCTGGGCCGTCGAGCTGCACATGGAGTACATCGCCCGCGAGATGGGCCTCGACCCGCTGGCCTTCCGCCTCCAGAACGCGATCCAGGCCGGGGAGGAGCACCCGATCAGCAAGATATGGAGCGAGGGCCGCGAGGGCGCGGCAGAGATCATCCACACCTGCGGGCTGCCCCAGTGTGTGGAGCAGGGCGCGGCGGCGATCCGCTGGTCCGAGCGTTATGGCAACCCGGACTGGCACACCGTGCCCGGTAAACCGCACCTGCGACGCGGCATCGGCGTCGCTGCCGTCATGCAGGGCACGGCCATCCCCAACCTCGACATGGGCGCGGCCAGCATCAAGATGAACGACGACGGGTCATTCAACCTGCTCGTCGGCGCGACCGATCTGGGCACCGGCTCCGACACGGTGCTGACCCAGATGGCGGGGGAGGTGCTGGGCTGCCCGCCGGAGGACTTCATCACCTACTCGTCCGACACCGACTTCACGCCCTTCGACAAAGGCGCGTACGCCAGCAGCACGACCTATATCTCCGGGCGGGCCGTCGTGCTCGCCGCCGAGAAGGCCGCCGCGCAGATTCGCGCCGTCGCGGCCCGCATGTTCGCCGAGGACGGCGATCCGGTGGACGAGGCCGACCTGACGCTGTTCGAGCGCTCCGTGTGGGCGCCCGACGGGCGCACCGTCTCGCTGCGCGATGTCGCCCTCAACTCGCTCCACCACGAGAACCAGCACCAGATCATGGCGTCCGCCAGCTACGTCTCGCCGGAGTCACCGCCCCCGTTCGCCGCGCAGTTCACGACGGTGACGGTCGACACCCAGACCGGGCAGGTGACGGCTGACGAGCTGGTGATGGCTGTCGATTCCGGCGTTATAATCAACCCGGTGACGGCCAGCGGGCAGGTCGAGGGCGGTATGGTTCAGGCGGCGGGCTACGGCCTGACGGAGGAACTGGCCTACGACGACGCGGGCCACATCCTCAATCCGCGCTTCGGCCCGTACTGGATCTACCGCTCCGACGACGTGCCCGACCTGAAGACGATCTTCGTCGAGACCTACGAGGAATCCGGCCCGTTCGGCGCGAAGGCCGTCGCGGAGATTCCGCTCGACGGCGCTCCGGCCATCGCCAACGCCGTGTACGACGCCGTCGGCGTCTGGATCGAGGATGCGCCGCTCTACCCGCAGAAGGTCTGGCGCGCGCTCCAGGCGAAGGGGCAGGGAGGCTGAGAGGTTCGCGTGTCTGACAGGGAGATTTTTGAGGCGCTCGTCGAGGCAAAGCGTAAGGGCGAATCCGTCGCGCTGGCAGTCATCACGCGCGATCAGGGTTCGGTGCCGCGCCACGCCGGAACGAAGATGCTCGTCTACCCCGATGGGTCGATCAAGGGCACCATCGGCGGCGGCGAGGTGGAGAGCCGCATTATCGCGATGGCGCTGGAGGCGATGGTGAGCGGTGAACCCGCCAGCCTGCACTACGAGCTGACCGAGCCTGAGCGCGGCGATCCCGGTGTCTGCGGCGGCCAGATGGACGTGTATTTGGAGCCTATCATGCCCGATCCAACCGTGCTCGTCGTCGGCTGCGGCCATGTGGGTCAGGCCCTCGCCGAACTCGCTCACTGGCTCGGCTTCCAGGTCGTCGCGACCGACGACCGCGCCGATCTCTGCACGCCCGAAAACGTGCCCCACGCCGACGAGCTGATCTGCACGCCGCCCGCCGACATCACCGAAAAGGTCCCCATCCACCGCCGGACGTACATCGCCGCCGTGACGCGCGGCGTCCCGTTCGACGTGGCGATGCTGCCCGCGCTGCTCGCCACGCCCGCCCCCTATATCGGGGTGATGGGCAGCCGCCGCCGCTGGGCGACCGCCGCCGGGCAGCTTCGCGAGGGGGGCGTGAGCGAGGCCGATCTGGCGCGGATCCACGCCCCCATCGGGTTCGAGTTGAAGGCCGAGACGCCGCGCGAGATCGCGGTGAGCATCATGGCCGAGATTCTGGCCCACCGCTACGGCGCGAGCGGCGAGCCGATGAAGTGGATGGGCGCGCCGGAGGAGGCACGCTGATCCACCACGCGCCGAGCCGCCCCGCCGGGGCACGAAAAGCCGTTAACAGCCGACCGGATTAGGTCCGCGTCGCTGATGAAGACACAAGAGGTAAACCGACTATGTGGGAGACGTACTACACACCCGCCACCCTTGAGGAAGCCGCCCGGCTGCTTGCCGAGCACGGTGATTCGGCGCGTATCATCGCCGGGGGCACCGACATCATCCTCGAACTCGAACGCGGTCTGCGCCCCGGCCTCACGACGCTGATCGACATCACCCGGATTCCGGGGCTGGATGCCATCACGCTGGGCGACGACGGCCTGATCCACATCGGCCCCCTCGCGACGCACAACCACGTCGTCGCCTCGGAGCTGATCCGCCAGCGGGCGCTGCCGCTCGCGCAGGCAAGCTGGTGGGAGGCATCGCCCCAGATTCGCAACCGGGCGACCGTCGCCGGGAACCTGATCACCGCTTCCCCGGCCAACGACACGATCACCCCGCTCGTCGCGCTCGACGCGAGCGTGACGCTACTCTCGACTGAGGGCGAGCGGACCGTACCCCTGCGCGAGTTCTACGAGGGCGTGCGCCGCACCGCCATGCGCCCCGGCGAGATTCTGTCGGACATCAGCTTCGCGCCGCTCGATCCGCCCGCCGGGCGCGGCATGTTCATCAAGCTGGGGCTGCGCCGCGCGCAGGCCATCTCCGTCGTGGACGTGGCCGTCGTGCTTCATTTTGACGGGGATACCATCGAATCGGCGTCCATCGCGCAGGGCGCGGTCGCGCCGACCATCATCACCTCCCCCGAAGCCGAGACTTTTCTTGTCGGCAAAACGCTGGACGATGCGACCACCGACCGCGCGGCGGAACTCGCCGCCGAGGCCGCCACGCCCATCAGCGACGTGCGCGGCAGCGCCGAATACCGCCGCGACATGATCCGCGTCCTGACGCGGCGCGCGCTGCGCGCCATCCGGGCGGGCGAGGAACGCTCCGACCTGCCCGACGACCCCGTCATGCTGTGGGGGCCGGGCGAGGCCCGCGTCCGCGAGCCGCTGTCAGAGGGCCTCGTCCACCGCGACGACGAGCCGATCATCACGACCGTCAACGGCCAGCCTTACACCATTCACGGCGCGAACCACAAGACGCTGCTGCGGATGCTGCGTGAGGACGCCGGGCTGATCGGCACGAAAGAAGGCTGCGCCGAGGGCGAGTGCGGGGCCTGCACCGTGTTCCTCGACGGCACGGCGGTCATGTCATGCCTCGTCGCCGCGCCGCGCGCGCACGGGGCCGAGATCACGACGATTGAAGGGCTGTCCCACGACGGTCAGCTTCACCCCATCCAGCAGGCGTTCATCGACGAGGCGGCGGTGCAGTGCGGCTACTGCACACCCGGCTTCCTGATGAGCGGCGCGAAGCTGCTGGAGGAGCGCGCCGACCCGACCCTGTGGGAGATTCAGCAGAGCATCACCGGCAACCTGTGCCGCTGCACGGGTTATTATAAAATTCTGAAGGCGTTCGAACGGGCCGCCGAGATGCAGGCCGAGCGCACAGAGAGTCCGTAAGCGCATCCGGCGGCGAGATGAGCCATAGGAGGTGGCGCGATGACCTATGAGATTGATCGCCCCAAGCAGCGGGACCCGCTGCGCCCTTTGCTCGGGTTTATTCTGCTGCTCGTGGTGGGCGCGCTGGCGTGGCTTGTGTCGCCGGGCGTGGCGAACTGGCTGACCACCACACACTTCGAGCTTGGCGCGTTCGGGTGGCAGGTTTTGCCGCTCACCTTCCCGGATGTCTGGCCGGACATCGCCGTGCGGGGCATCGTGGCGCTGTTCATGTTCCTGGTCGTCTTCATCACGCTGCTGGTGATCTTTATGATCCTGCTCAAGCCGCCGCGCGGCGGCCACGATGTGACCATCGCGCAGGCCCGCGCCCGGCAAAAAGAGATACTCAACAAGCGTGGCAAGTCCTGAGCGTCTGCTGCGGCGCTTCTAAATCGACATAATACGGCCAAAGGTGGCCGCTGTAACGTGGAATCAACGATCAGGCAGGGATTTTGCTGTGTGGTATACAGGGTATGTGAGCTAGATGGAACGCACCGTCCCCCGGACCGATACCGCGGAGATCGACCTTTATATCCGCACGTACTATTCGCTGCTGCGGTCGAGCGGCGAGGTGGCGATCGACACGCTGGTCGAGACCCACATGGGCATGGATTCGCTGCTCCATCCCCACGCGGGGAAGGCCGCGCTCGATACGTCGGCGCTGATCTACACGGCGCTGCGGCTGCCGCCCGCTGCCCGTGACAGCCGCCTGATCCTGCTCGGCCAGCGCAGCGACGTGTTCGAGCGGTGGGGCTACCCCGTCAGCACGTGGGAGGAGGTCTCCGCCCCGGCGCGCCGCCGCCGCGCGTATTACGACGGCGGCGAGACGCTGGCCCTGTACATCGCCAGCCGGTCGGACATCGACGACATCATCCCCGTGCTGACGGCCTATCAGATCGAGTGGAACAAGCTGCACGCCACCCTCTCGATGGCGCAGAGCGGCGATCTGCTGGCCCAGCTGGAGGATGACACGACCCTCTCTCAGGACGAGCTGGCCGCCCTCGTCGGCACGGCGGCGGGCATCGATCAGGACGACGTGGCCCGCCTCTGGACGGTATGGGGCACAGGCACGGTAGCCTACCTGCGCGCGATAGCCGCCGCCCCGAAGCGGTTTTTCGTCCGGCTGCTGGCCGGGTCGCTGACCGACTACCGCAAGGCGATGCGCTTCTGGTGGCTGAACGTCCAGAGCAAAACGCCCACCGTCGATTACTCGGACCGGCGGGTCTATTTCGTCAGCAGCAATACACACGGCCTCGTCAACCTGTGGAGCGGCTACGCCCTCGCCGAGCGTGACCGGCTCGTGTCTTACATCGAGTCGACCGGGCAGGACGACCTGCTTGCCGAGTTCGTCGATATCGAGACGAACGCCGTGCCGAGCAGCCGCGAGAATTTTCTATATTACACTCTGAAAAAGTACCTTCAGGATAACGGCGCGGAGGCCCGCCAGCAGCGCCGGGAGGTCGAGCAGGCCGCCGGTATCCAGCGGGCGACGAGCGAAGGCGGATTTGAACTCGACGCGCAGGTGATCCACCTCAACCGCGTCCAGCTCGATCAGATCGATCCGCGCCTGTGCCTGCCCGGCATCGAGACGCTGTGCGACAGCGAGGCCCTGATCTTCAACATCGACTACCCGCTTGGACTGGCGGCCTACGAGCTGCTCACCCGCATCGCGGAGAACGTCGGCGAGATCGCCGGGATATACGTCATGGGCAAGGCCGCCACGCTCAACGGGCGGGTAGGCGACGTAATGCTCCCCACCGTCGTGCACGACGAGCACTCGCTGAACACCTACCTGTTCACGAATTGTTTCACGGCGGATGATGTCGCGCCCCACCTCGTCTACGGGACGGTACTCGACAACCAGAAATCCGTCAGCGTGCGCGGGACGTTCTTACAGAACGACCGCTACATGGGCGTTTTCTACCGCGAGGGCTACACCGACATCGAGATGGAGGCCGGGCCATACCTCTCGGCGATCTACGAGCTGATCCGCCCCAAGCGCCACCCGTACAACGAGATCGTCTCGCTGCACCCGGCGTGGTTCGACATCGGCCTGCTGCATTATGCGTCGGACAAGCCGCTGAGCAAAGGTCAGAACCTCGGCGCGGGCAATCTCTCGTACCGGGGCATGGACCCGTCCTATGCGTCAGCCGTCGCCATCCTGCGGCGCATCGTCGCGCAGGAGGTGGCGTGGATCGCGGCCCATCCGGCTAATAAGAATAGTTTAACTGAACGTGAGGAGTGAACCCGACATGCCAACCCGTACCGTCGGAAAACGAAACACCCGTCTCGACGCGCGTGGCAAGGTCACGGGCGAGACGCTTTTCCCCGGCGACCTCAGCACCGACGACATGCTCTATATGAAAATCCTCTTTTCGGATCGGGCGCACGCCCGCATTACGGCCATCGACACCCGCGAGGCCGAATCCTATCCCGGCGTCGTGGCCGTGCTGACCGCTAAAGACGTGCCCGTCAACGAGTACGGCCTGATCATGTTCGATCAGCCCGTGCTGTGCGGGCCGGGCAGCGCGAAAGAGGGCGCCGATATCGTCCGCACCGTGCTCGATCAGGTGGCGCTCATCATCGCCGAGTCAGAGGAAGCCGCCGCCGCCGCGCGCGACCTGATCGACGTGACCTACGAGGACCTGCCCGCCGTGTTCGATCCGCTGGAGGCGATGGAGGAAGGCGCGCCGCAGCTTCACGCCGACAAGCCCGGCAACGTCGTGACGCACTACCGCGTGCGCTACGGCGACGTTGAGGCGGCCTGGGACGAGGCCGACGTGATCGTCGAGGAGACCTACACGACCTCGTGGCAGGAGCACGCTTACCTCCAGCCGGAGGCCGGGCTGGGCTACATCGACGAGGAAGGGCGCGTCACCGTCGAAGTCGCGGGCCAGTGGACCCACGAGGATCAGCAGCAGATTTACCACGCGCTCGACCTGCCCCCGGAGCAGGTGCGCGTGATCTACCCGGCCATCGGCGGCGCGTTCGGCGGGCGCGAGGACATGTCAGTCCAGATCGTGCTGGCCCTCGCCGCGTGGAAGCTGCGCCGCCCGGTCAAGATCATCTGGTCCCGCGAGGAGTCGATGATCGGCCACCACAAGCGCCACCCCTACCACATCGAGCAGCGCTGGGGCGCGAAGAAGGACGGCACGCTCGTCGCCATCGAGGCGCGGGTGATCTCCGACAGCGGCGCGTACGCTTACACGTCGACGAAGGTGCTCGGCAACGCCACGTTGATGAGCGTCGGGCCATACTACGCCCCCAATATCAACGTCGACGCGTACACCGTGTACACCAACAACCTGCCGTCGGGCGCATTCCGGGGATTCGGCGGGCCGCAGGCCGCGTTCTCCGCCGAAAGCCAGATGAACAAGCTCGCCGAAAAGCTCGGCATGGACCCGGTCGAGCTGCGGCTCAAGAACGTGCTGCACGACGGCGTGATCACCGCCGTCGGGACGCCCATGCCGGACGGCGTGACGATCGAGGAGACGATCCGCGCGGCGGCGGAGCGCAGCCGCTGGCAGGACGGCGCGAAGGGCTGGCGTCGGCCCGCCCTCGATCAACCGTCCGACCCGTCCAGGCGGCGCGGCATCGGCATCGCCTGCGGGTTCAAGAACGTCGGGTTCAGCTTCGGCGCGCCCGAAAAATGTGACGCCATCATCGAGCTTTACGGCGGCGCGGAGGTCGAGCGCGCCGTCGTCTACCACGCCGGGGCGGACGTGGGGCAGGGGGCGCACACCGCCTTCGTCCAGATGGCGGCGGAGGCCCTCGGCCTCGATCCCGCCGTCGTGGAGCTTGTCCCCTCCGACACGGCGACCTCCGGCGACTCCGGCAGCGCGTCGGCCTCCCGTATGACGTTCATGGCAGGCAACGCGATTCGCGGCGCGGCGGAGGCGGCGCTCGACGCGTGGCTCGGCGAGGATCGGCCCGCCGTCGGCAATTTCACCTATTACCCGCCCAAGACGAGCATGTTCGACCCGGAAACCGGCTACTGCTACCCAAACTTCTCCTACGGCTACGTGGCGGAGATCGTCGAGATCGAGGTGGATCTCGAAACCGGGCAGATCGAGGTCGTCAACGTCGTGTGCGCCAACGACGTTGGTCAGGCCATCAACCCGCAGTTGATCGAGGGCCAGATCGAGGGCGCGGTCGTGCAGGCGCACGGCTACTCCACGATGGAGCATTTCCAGATGGCGGAGGGCCGCGTCCTGACGCCCTATTTCTCAAACTACCTGATCCCCGGCGTGCTGGATGTGCCCCGGCGGGTCGAGGCCGTGATCCTCGAAAATCCCGACCCGAACGGCCCCTGGGGCGCGCGCGGCATGGCCGAGATGCCCTTCATCCCGTTTGCGCCCGCCATCGCATCCGCCTTGCACGATGCGACCGGCATCTGGTTTGACGACCTGCCGCTGGTGCCCGACCGGCTGGTTGCCCGTTTCCGCCAGGCCGGGCTGGGGAGATAGCCCGGTGGCAGAGCCGCTTTTCAGCAGGGTCCGCATCGTCCTTCGCGGCGGCGGCGACCTCGGCAGCGGGGTCGCCTACCGCCTGCACCGCTGCGGATTCCCCGTCCTCATCACCGAGCTGGATCAACCCCTGCTCGTGCGGCGGGCCGTCGCCTTCGGCTCGGCAGCCGTCGAGGGTGAAGTCGAGGTCGAGGGCATCACCGCCCGCCGCGTCGCGGACGTGGACGGGGCGCTGTCGGCTCAGGCGGCGGGCGAGATTCCCGTGCTCATCGATCCGGGGGGACAGTATCTCGGCGAATACGACCCTTCCGTGCTGGTCGACGCCCGGATGCTGAAGCGCTCCCCCGGCTCGCAGCCGGTCGGCCTGCTGATGGTCATCGGTCTGGGGCCGGGCTTCATCGCCCCGATGAACTGTGACGCCGCCATCGAGACGAACCGGGGCCACTATCTGGGCCGCGTGATCTGGGATGGCGCGCCGGAGGCCGATACCGGCCTGCCGGGCCGCGTGCAGGGCCACATCGCGGATCGCGTCCTGCGCGCCCCCATCGCAGGCGAGGTGACGGGGCTGGCTTCCATCGGCGACACCGTCGAGCAGGGCGAGCCTATCGCGGCGGTCGGCGGTGTCGGGGTACGCGCCCCCTTCGACGGCGTGCTGCGCGGCCTCGTCCACGACGGTATCACGGTTCCTGCCGGGGCGAAGATCGGCGATGTCGACCCGCGCGGCGATCCCGCTCACTGCTTCACCATCTCGGAGAAGGCGCTCGCCATCGGCGGTGGCGTGCTGGAGGCCATTCTCTCGTACCGGCCCATCCAGGAGTTGATCGCCGGACATCGGACGTGAAGCTCGCGGACGCGCTCGATGTCCGCGCCGGTGATGTCGTCGCCCTGACGGGTGCGGGCGGCAAGACGACTACCCTTTTCCGGCTGGCCGACGAGTTGGCTGCGCGCGGCCTGCGCGTCGTCACCACGACGACCACCCGCCTCGGCCAGCGCGAGGTCGACGCCCTTCCCCACGCGCTCGCGCTCGGTTTTCCCCCCGTGCTGCCCGCCGATTTCGGCGCGCTGCTCGACGCCCACCGGCATATTTTCGTCTCCTCCCGTTCCATCGAGGGCGGCAAGGTGCGCGGTCTGGATACCACGTGGCTCGACGCGTTTCTCATCCCCCATCCCGCCGTCGACGTGCTGCTCATCGAGGCCGACGGCGCGCGCCGCCTGCCCTTCAAGGCCCCCTATCCGCACGAACCCGTCATCCCCGCCTCGACGACGCTCGTCGTGCCCGTCGCGGGGCTGGACGCGCTCGGCCAGCCGCTCGACGCCGATCACGTCTACGGCGCGGACGTGATCACCGGGCAAACCGGCCACCATCCCGGCTCCCCCGTGACGCCCGCCCTCATGGCGGCGGTGCTGGGCAGCCCGGCGATGGGGTTGAAGGGCGCGCCGCCGGGCGCGCGCGCCGCCGTTCTGCTCAACAAGGCGTCGGATTCCAATCTGGAGGATGCACGCGCCATCGCCCGGATATTACTCAGATCGCGGGTTAGCCGAACCGTCGTCAGCATGGCGGGCGATGCGTCTACGCCCGCTCTGGAGGTCTGGCGGCGCGTCCCGGCGGTGATCCTCGCGGCGGGCGAGTCGAAGCGCATGGGCGAGCCGAAGCTGCTTCTGCCCTGGGGCGAGGGATCGACCATCATCCGGCAGGTCTGCGAGACGGTGCTGGCCGCCGATCTGGTGGATACCGTCGTGGTGACCGGCGCGCGGCACGGTGAGGTCGAGGCGGAGCTTGCCGATCTGCCCCTGCACCTCGTTCACAACCCGGAATACGCCGAGGGCGAGATGCTTTCCTCGGTTCTCGCCGGGCTAGACGCTCTGCACGATGAGGACGCGGCCTGTCTCGTCGTGCTCGGCGATCAGCCTGCGCTGGAGCCGGGCGTCATCCACCGCCTGCTCGACGCCTACGCGCGCGAGGCCGGGCGCATCGTCGCCCCGGAGTACGCGGGCCAGCGCGGCCACCCCGTCCTGATCGACCGCGCCTACTGGGATGCGATCCGCGCGCTGCCGCCGGGCGGCGCTCCGCGCGACGTGCTGCGTGCCCATCCCAGCGACGTGGCGACCATCCCCATCGACACCGACGCCGTGATCGTCGACATCGACACGCCGGAGGATTACGCTCAGGCGCGTGGCGGACCCGAATCCACGTATAATAAGAGTGACGATTATCCAGCCCGGCGGGGGAAAGGTGAGGGAGATGGCTAAGTCGGATGGCGGTTCGCGGGCCACACAGACGATCCTGTTCACGCTGGGCGTGGCGCTGGGGGTGTTCGCGGTCGTGGTCTACGTGATGGAGCGTATGCGGGGCCGCGATGTGCTGTCCGGCGGCCTGCCGGAGCCGGGCGAGCGGCGGCTCGCCCACCGCCCCACACAGGCGATTACCCTCTCACCACCCGCCGAGCGCAGTATTCAGGCGATGCCCGTCACCTTGCAGATCGGCGCGCTGCCGGAGCCATTCGTACGGCGGCAGCCGGGCACGATCCGCGTGATCACCCAGCCGGGCGCGACCTGCGAGATCGAGGCCCGCTACTCGACCCGGCGTCCCCCGGCCTCGCTGGAAGGCGAGCGCCAGACGGCGGATGTGGATGGCCGCTGTGAATGGACGTGGGACGTGCGTACGGGTGGGGAGTACGTCGACGTGACCGTGCGGGCGTGGCAGGAGGGCTACACCGTCGCGCAGGCCGGGATGCGCATCGCCATCGTGGATTGATCCCGCCGGGGAGCGCCCTGCTGACAAACGTCTGCTGGCCGAATTCCGGATCCGGCCTCACCTGACCTCACGGTACAGAGCGAGAGAGAAAGCCCCATACGCCGGGGCGATCCGGATCCTGTGCCAGTTCAAGGCATCTCTCGGCCGAGTAAAGCAACTCAACC
>CAZWUX010000023.1:22277-23333 GCA_964637665.1 uncultured Anaerolineae bacterium | reverse complement strand
TCGGGGTGCGCGCTCTGACCCTCGGCCTGGGCGAAGTGGCACTGGAGGGCCATGACACCGGCCAGATTGCGGGAGAATTCGGATTCGTCGCGCGTGAGGAGTTCGACCACCGCCGCCGGGATATCCCGCTCGGCCAGCCAGTTCGACGCGTCGCCCGTCACGTCGTAGTGGGAGAACTCGCTGTAGGGGTAGCCCGTCGACTCGGCCAGCAGATCGCCCATCCAGTCGGCGGGCGGGTGCTCCGGCCCGCACGCGCCCATGAACACCGCGCCGATGGCGCTGTGGTAAAACACGACGGCGTCAGGCGGCTCGGCGAGGAAGTAGGCGCGCAAAATTTGCGACTCCGGCTCGGAGAACGGGCGCGGTCCGGGGTCGATGGTGATGTCGCGCAGCACGGCGGTCGACTGCCAGTCGCAGCCCCAGTTCCGGTTGAGGTCGACTCCGTTGGCGTTGAACCGGGCGTCGAGGCCCGCGCCCACCGCCAGCCCGTCCGGGTTGGCGGTGGGGATGATCACGATCTCGACGCCGGGCAGGGCGTCCGCCGGGTGATCGCGGAAATGGTCGACGAGCATCTCAGACAGCGCGGCGGTGTTCGCCTCGTAGCCGCCGTGAATCCCGCCGATCAGCACGACGCGGCGCGGCCCAGCGCCGAAGCGCCACGCCGAGATCGGGCGTCCCTGTGCGGATTCGCCCAGCGAGAAAAAATCGTCGTCCGGGTAGGGGGTGCGGGTGGGCAGCGCGAGGGCGGGCGTCGCCGTCGTGCCGGGGGGAGCATCCCCGCCGCCAAGCGCCTGCGGGGGGTCAATCGTGGGGCGCGCCGACGGCGTGACGGCGGAGCCTGACGCGGCGGCCTGTCCGCCCGCCGCCGAAATGGGGGCAGGGTAGTTCGGACGACCGCAGGCCGCCAGCAGCAGGGAGACGAGCACCGGACCGGTCAGCAACCACCGCAGCATAACGTCTGCAATAATAGCCGTGCCGGACGCGGTTCGTCAAACCGGGTGGACGCGGCACGCGGAATTCTCCGTCTGACCCGACGGGGCGGCGGACGCATCCCCC
>CAZWUX010000023.1:0-22177 GCA_964637665.1 uncultured Anaerolineae bacterium | reverse complement strand
ACCAGCCGCACCCAGTACTGCCCGTTGGTGAACCCGCGCGTGTCGATCTCGCCGAGCAGTCCCCCAACTACCGGGCTGTCGCTCGTCATCGCCGTTGCCCAGCCGGGGCGCGGGGTGATGTCCTCGCGGCGGACCTCCAGCTTGTAGATGCTGAGGTTGGGATGGGAGGCTGTGCCGTAGAACTGCGCGACGCCGCTCAGCACCGACCCGACGGGCGGCCCGGTGATCTGCGAGCCGGGGCTGGAGCACGCCCCGTCGGTTCCGGTCGAGGTCGGGGTTGCCCCGGCCTGCGGGATGGTCGTCGCGGTAGGCCAGCCCGTATCCGCCGGGCCGCTGACAGACGGCGGCACGTCCGGCACGCGGATCGTCTGCCCGGCGGCGATGATCGTCGAGTCGAGGCAGTTGCCATCCGCCAGCGTGTCGACGCGCACGCCGTAACGCAGGCCGATGCCGTACAGCGTCTCACCCGGCTGCACGGTGTAAGGGACCCAGTCGGCGCGGACGCGGCAGGTGGACGCGGTGGCAGGGGTGCTGGTCGACGCCGGGGCGGACGTGTTCGTGGGCAGCGCCGTCGGGGTGATGGTGGGGGGCGCGGTGCCGGTCGGCGTCGCGCCGGACGACGCAGGGGTCAGCGTGATGACGACGGCGGGCGGCGGCATCTCCGTATCGATCACCGGGGGTTCATCTTCGCCTTCGGGGGTCGTCCGCGTGCCGAGCACGATCAGCGTCGGGATGCGGTACGGCGTCGCGGTGGGCCGGTCGGCCAGCTCGACGGGGCTTTCCGAAAAAGCGAGCAGCGCCCCCCCGGCGAGCGTCACGGCGATGACGAACAGCAGCGCCACCCCGGCGGCGGCCTGCTTGCGCCAGTCAGGCTTCACGCCGCAGCCTCCCCTGACGCCCGGCTGCCGTTCCCATCCGGCGGCTCAAGCGGCAGGGTGACGCGGAACGTCGTGCCCCGGCCCTCGTCGCTTTCGAGCCAGATGCGCCCGCCCTGCGCCTCGACGAGCGCATGGGTCAGCGACAGCCCAACGCCGCTGTTGCCCAGCCCGGCGATGGGGGATTCCTCCGCCCGGTAGCGCGGCTGGAACACCCGCCCGTAATCGTCCGGGTCGACGCCGGGGCCGGTGTCCTGAACGGCGATGTGCAGGCATGGTACCTCGACTTCGTCCCCGTTATACGAGGGCAGGCGCGATTCACCGGCAAACATCGAGATGCGCACCTCCCCGTCGGCGGGGGAGGCCAGCATGGCGTTCGTCAGCAGGTGCTCGATCACGTCGCGCAGCGCGGCCCGGTCAATGGTGATGTCAGGCAGCGTCTCCGGCGTGGTGAGGCGCACCTTCAGCCCCTTTTCGCCGTACTGGCTGGCGACGCTGTGCAGCACCTCGTCGAGCGCGGCGGAGGGGTCGACGCGCTCAGGCTCGAAGTCGAAGTCCTCACCCGCCATCGCGATCCGCAGCAGGTCTCCCAGCATCCGATCCATACGTTCGGTATTGGCTTTCACGCGGAGCAGAAACTTGCGCTGGAGCGGGCCGAGGATGCCGACCGACTCGCGCAGCAGCAGATCGGTATATCCCATGATCGAATTGACCGGCGTGCGAAGCTCCTGCGCGATGGAGGCGATCACCTCATCGTGGCGATCCACCTCCCCGGCCCCGGTCAGGGCCGCGTTGACCGCGCCCTGTGTGGCCGTAAGCTGCGTTTCGAGCGCCTGCATCGACGTGCGGGTGCGGGCAAGCTGCTCCTCCAGCGTGTCGACGGCAGCGGCCTTCTCGGCAAGCTCGGCCTCCAGCGCCTCGACGCGCGCCTCATCCACCCCGGAGCGCCGCCCCGACTGGATCGCCTCGACACGGGCCTGCGCCTGCTCGCGCGAGGCGGAGAGGCCCGACTGGAGGGCCTGAATCTCCTCGGTTTTGTTCGACAGCTGCTCCTCGACCTTGCGCAGCGAGGCGGTCACGTCCGCCATGTGCGACTTGAGGTCGGCGATCGAGCGGGCCTTTTCCGCGAGCTGGTTTTCCAGCGCATCGATCAGCGCAGAGCGATCCTTAAGCTGGGCCTCTAACTGGGCCATCGCCTCCCGGTCGGCCCGGTCCAGCTCGGCCTGCGCGCGCAGCGTCTCCTCGTCCACGACGGAGGCGGCCTGCGCCTCGGCCAGCTCCGCCCGCAGCCGGGCGATCTCCCCGGCCTGCCGGGCGACGCGCGCCTGCATCGCGCCTAACTCGTGCAGATCGCTCAGCCCGCTCGTCGACACCTGATCGCGCAGCGCGCCCGCGACAGCCTGCGCCTCGACGAGCCGGGCCTCCAGCCGGATGACCTCGCGGGCTTTCTGTCCAAGCTGCTCTTGCAGGAAGGCGACCTCCTGCTGGCTGATCCCCGCCTGGGCCACCCGCACGCGCAGCGACGCGATCTCGCTCTGCACGTCGAGGGAGGGCGTGTTCGCCAACGCAGCAAGCTCGGCGTTCTTCTCCTTAAGCTGCCCGCGCAGGTGGTCGGCGTCGGCGGCCTCGTCACGCAGACGGTTGACCTCGTCCAGCAGCGATTCGATCTGCTGCTGCGCGGCCTGCTGCTGCTGGGGAAATTCCTCGATCTGGCGGTACAGGTCGCGGATGTAATCCGACATCTCCTCGATCTGGCGCTGGGCGGCGTTCAGTTCGGAGGTCCTCGCCGTGAGGTCGTCGGAAAGCTCGGCGATGCGGGTCGATTCGTTTTCGGCGGTCTGCCGGATCTGCTCCTCGATGGACTTATAACGATCCGTGTTCAGCAGGGCGGCGGTGACGAGCGGGCCGAGCCGGTCGAGCAGGTTGCGCTCCAGCGTGCTGAGCCGCCGCTGGGAATAGGGCGAGCCGACGATCAGCACGCCGACGCGCTCCTCGCCGCTGACGAGCGGCTGAATGTAAGCCGGGCCTTCGTGGGTGACGCCCAGCTTCTCGTAAATGTCGATCAGCTCGCCGAGGTTGCGCTCGGTCGTCAGGCGCATCTGGCGCAGGCGGCCCAGCGCGTTGACCACGATGGGGTGATCCGCCAGGTGGAGCGTCCCATCGCTGAGCGCCGTCTGGGCGATGTTATCATAACTGCCGAGAATGGTGGCCTGTTGAACGTCCTCGTCGACGATGGCGAGCGCGCATACGTCTGCCCGCAGTGCGGTGGCGACCACGCGCGGGATCGTCGCGACAATTTCAGAGGGTTCCAGCGTGCTGAACAGATCACCAACCGTCTCGACGACCTCCAGCATGGCAGTCGCGGGCGGCGCGGGGAACTCGACCTCGCCGGGGACGGTATCCTCGCTCAGCTCTCCTTCTTCCCCTGGCTCGCCCGGCCCCTCGTCCCCATCCTCATCCGGCGTGGGCGTGGTGGGGATCGGCTCGTGGCGGTCGGTCGGCATGGCGGCCTCCGCCGGTCTGATGGCAGCGTGCGGCGGCAGTCCATCGGGGGGCTCGGCAGGCACGAACAACCCCGGGTTGGTGGACGGGATCGCGACGGGCTGATCGCTCGGCTCGAAATCGTCCCAGTGGAGAAGCTGCTCGACGACGTGGCGGTAGGCGACGGCGGCCAGCATCGGCATGGTGAGGAGCTGCCCGACGCGCACCGCCGACGCGACATCACCCAGCGCAGGCCGCACGAAGTGGACGGCGGACGCCGCGCCCAGCACGATCAGGATGATGCCCTTCAGGAAGGGATCGTACACGTAGCGGATGCGAAGCAGCATCCACACCAGCCCTGCGACGGCGAGGACAACCTGCGCGGCGCTCCACGCCGAGTCGATCCACAGGCCGTTAAACAGGCCCCGGCTGGCGATGGCCCCCGTCGACCAGTAGTAGGTCGTGCCCAGAAAGCCGATGGTCGCGACGCCGATGAACACCGCCGCAAAAATGTCGGGCAGGAAGTTGCGATTCAGGAAGGGCGGCTCGTCCATCGTAACGAACATCCACAGCAGCCCGACGATGGTCAGCGTGTCGACGAAGCGCTCCACCGGCGGCAGCAGCGCGCTGCGCGGCAGGTAGCCCTGCCACACGGCGAGCGACGCCAGCAGGAGCACGGCGCGCCCGAACAGCAGCCCGGCGATCGCGATCGCCATCCGCAGCGTCCCGGCGTTGCGCTCGCGCATCCACTGGCCGATGGCGATAGCAAAGGCCGCCTCCACGGCAAACAGGATGATGAAGTGATAGACAAGGCTGCCCGGAGGCTGGCTGACGAGGTCTAGAATCTGGTCGAACAATGGTCCGTATCTCCCCTGGGGTACGGCAGTACTGCGATTATATCATCATTCGGAAAGGCGCGCTGGTAAGGAAATTCGTGGGAGTTACCGATCTGTGACGCATGGTTACAGACTCATTTCCCGGCTGACATCACACCGGGACGTGCGTCGGATATACTGGCAGGGAACGATGGCCGAAAGTGAGATTCGCTCGTTGATAGATGAGGATCGGTATATGACCCGCAGTGTATTGCTCAGGACGCTCATCGCCGCCGCCGCGCTCGCCGCGTTGTTCGCGACCGCCTGCGACGAGTTGGTGCTGGAGGCGGGCGTCGAGGGCGGCCAGCCGCGCGCAGCGCAGATCAGGGCGGCGATCGATCTAGAGGGCGATGATACATCCGGCGGCACGTCCGACGGCACGCCGGACACCGCCGCTCTGCGGCTCGGCGGCACGGAGACGGCAGAAGCCGCCCGGACACCCACGCTGACCCCATCCCCGACGCCGGTGACGCCCACCCCGGCGGAGTCGGCGGAAACATCCACCGGGCAGGCCGCCCCGCAGGCGGGGGCCGACGCCGCCGACGCCACGCCCACCGCACCCCCCGGCACCCCGACGCCCGTCCCGCCGCCAACCATCGCCCCGACCCCACTGCCCACACCGACCTGGGTTCCCACGGCTACGGCGTCCCCGGCGGAGGTCATCTCGTTCACGGCGGACCGCGTGGAGGGCGTCGCGCCCGGCGAAACGGTGACGCTGAGCTGGGAGGTGGAGGGGGTCGACTTCTCGGTGGCGATCTGCGCCTACGACTTCAACGGCTGGCGGCAGGACTGCGAGGCCGGGCTGCCGCTGGTTGGCTCGACCGAGGTCACCATGCCGGAGAGCGTCTTCTGGATGGAGTACGAGCTGTATCACCCCGGCCTGACGGCGGAGCCGCCCCGCGTCCGCGTCGTCGCGACCTGCACGCATCCCTGGTTCTTCGACAATCCACCGGATGACGCCTGCCCCAACGTGCCGATCAACCGCGTGCCCGCCACGTCGCAGCGCTTCGAGCACGGCTGGCTGATCGTCGAGCTTCAGCGCGCCTTCATCCTGCTGGACGACGGGCGGTTCTTCCGCCTGTGGGACTACGATCCGGCGGGCGGCGATCCCTCGGCGCTGACCCCGCCCGATGGGCTGTCCGCGCCCGCACCGATCTTTACGAACGCGTGGACGAACGACGTGGCCCACGCCGCTGCGCTGGCGGCGGAGCTTGGCGGGGGGACGCCCGGCGAGGCACTTGGCTGGGCGACGGCCCCCGCCGTCAGCTATCAGGCGGCGGAGCAGTGTGAGTTCTCGCCGATGCCGTTCTCACCCTGCTACCGGTCCGGGCCGGGCGGCGTGATGACGTTCCGCTACACCTACGCGCTCGTCGACGGCACGAATAACTCGCTGATGAAGGGCGGCTGGTCGACCCGGTAGCCGAAGAACCGCCGGGGTACGAAAAAACCGCCGCCCGGCTGTGGGCGGCGGTTTGATTCTCGCTTTGTGCAGCGCGCGGACGCTCAATCGGCGGCTGGCGTGGCCTCTCCGGCCTCTTCTTCAGCCTCACGCTCGCCGACCTTCCAGACCTCGTCCGAGCGGTCGATGTAGAGCACGCCGTCGAGGTGATCGATCTCGTGCTGGAAGACGCGGGCCAGCCAATCATAGGCCTTCACCCGCATCTCCTTGCCCTGCCGGTCCTGCCCCCGGACGACGACCATCGTGCTGCGCTCGACGGTGCCGAAATAGCCGGGGATCGAGAGGCAGGCTTCCACATCCTCGACCGTCTCACGCGAGGACTTGACGATCTCCGGGTTGACGACCTCGTAGCTCGACCCGGCCTGCTCGCCATAGGATTCCTCGTCGTCGGGCAGGTGGATGACGATCACCCGCTGGCTCACACCGATCTGCGGCGCGGCCAGCCCGACGCCCTGCGCCCCGGCCAGCGTCTCGACCATATCGTCGATGAGGGTATTCAGCGCATCGTCGAAATCACGAACGCGGCGCGCCTTCTTGCGAAGCACATCGTCGCCGATGTACACGATTTTCCGTTCAGCCATAACGATTAACTTGCCTCACTCCTGTAACCATCCACGCCCGGATTATATCACATCCTGAGCAGCGTTTCGCCGTCTGCCCCCTGACGACAAAGAGCCGGGAGGGCATCCCCCCGGCTCCCGAAGGTCGATGATCGGGCCGCCCGGTCAGAAGTTGAGGTTGATCGCGCCCAGCGCGTAGAGCAGCCCGCAGGCCACCACCGAAACGTCGAGGAACAGGAACAGCGCGAGCAGCATCCGCTGGCGGGCCGTCAGTCCGAATGACGTGCCCTCCGGGCCGGTGCCGGTGACGGCGGTCAGCGGGCCGCCGGACGCGGCGCGCGGCGCGGCAGGCTCCGGGGGTGGGGCGGGCTGCTCCGGCTCGATGTAGCCGAACTCGTCCTCGCCTACGCCCAGCTCGCGCAGCCAGGCGGGCGTATCGTCCTCCATCAGCGGCTCGACGGGCCGGGCAGGCGCAGGCGGCTCCGGCGCTTCGACGTAGCCCTCGCGCTCCGGCGTGGCCTCCAGCTCGCGGAACGGGTCGTCGGCGAACGCCTCGTCCAGCGCGGCAAAGGGATCATCCTCCCCACCGTAGTCCCCGAACGGGTCGTCCTCGCCGCCCTCCTCATCAAAGAACAGGTCGTCTTCCATCCACCCTCTCCTCGCCCACGGACGTTACAGGTACCGGAAGGTTAGTGCAGATCGAGCGCGCTGTCAACCAGAGTGGCGTGTGCAGGGGTGTTTTTGGGGGCGCTGCCCCCACATCCCCGCACGGGGTCACAGACCCCGTGACCCCAACAGGCTTTGCGGCGCGTTGCGCCCAAAGCGAGCTTGTCCGATGCGTCACTCATCAACCTGCAATGCTTTAAGAGCAGCATTTATCTCGTCCTGTGCTTCCTGCTTTGTCCTGGGTCCCAGCCTGAGCGGGATGTTCAGCCGCTTGAAGCGATCCATTAGCTCGAAGCGCGACATACCGAGCAGTTCAGCGGCGCGCGATAGGCTGATGGACTGATTCAGATAATCACGAATTACGTCGATCACAGCATCATCTTCCATAGTAGATTCTCCTGCCCCGCGTTGAGGCGCGGAGCGCCTCAACGCCTACCGGGGTTAAGGGGCCACGGCCCCTTATAGGGGTTTGGGGGCAACGCCCCAAATCACCAGCTGTTGAAAAAGTAAAGGGCCTGATTGCCATAGCCGTAGATCACGCAGGCGTCGGAGCGCGGCTGGCCGGTAAAATAGAGATAGCCGCTGCACGAGCCGCGCACGCCGTCCGCGTAGAGCTGAACGGCCTCGTTAAGCTCGGCGCTGGGGCCGGGCTGATCGGGCTCGATGCGGACGTTGAACTGCCCCGGCGCGGTGATTGTCTCCAGCACGCTCGACGTGTAGAACCCGTTGGTGTAGGCGTAGCGCGCCCGCACGGTCGAGATGACGGACAGGCAGGCGTCGACCCTGCTCCGGCCCATGCCGCCCACCTCGCCGTAACACAGCCACGCCAGCGCGTTCGCCTCCTCCGCCGTCCACTCGATGGGCGGCGCGGGGATCGTCGGGCCGGGGGTGGGTGTTGGCGGCACGGTCGGGATCACGGTCGGGGTGGGGGTTGGCGTGTGCGTGGGCGGGGCGACCACCTGACGCTCGATCATGGCCTGATCGGGCGAAGTAGGCGTTACGTCGGGCTGGCGGATCGTCGCTGCAAGCGTGGCGGTCGGCGTAGCCGTTGGAGTCGACGTGACGGTCGCAGATGGCGCGCGTCCGAGCCGCAGACCGGCTTCCCCGGAATCGATGGGGCCGAGCAGCGCGAATCCGGCGAGAGCAGCGCCAACCACCAGCGCCGCACCTGCCAGAATCGTCCATCTGCGGGCGCGCGCGGCGCCCGATCCGTTCCCCGCGCTGTCCGATTCCATCTCGGCGGGATGATACCCGCTCGCACCGGGGGCGACAAGGGCCGCCGCCGCCCGATTCGGGTCTTGACCCCCCACCTAAACTGTGATATACGCATAGGGAGAACCGTCACCGGAGGATTAAGCCCCGCTTCAGGAGAGCAGCTGTGGGCCGAAATCAGGATCGGAACCGGCTGAAGGTGCGCTGTCCGGAGTGCCTCGCCGCGATCTGGCTCAAAGAGAACGCCGAACTGTGGGACCCGGTCACCTGCCCGGAGTGCCACACCGCGCTGGAAGTGGTCGAACTCCGCCCGTTAAGGCTCGACTACATGGATGAGTGGATGGACGACGAAGATGACGAGGACTGGGGCTGAGCGCTTCCCCGGCGCAGCTCTGACCTCGTCGTGAGGCGCGGCGTCAGCCCGACGAGGCCGCGACGCCTTCCTTTTTGATCGACTCGACGTAGCTGAGAATCTCCGCCGCGCTCTGCCGCGCGGAACCGGCCTCCGCGCCCAGCATCTCGGCCAGTTCGCCGATCCGCTTGTCGTGGGCCAGCTCGGCGACCTCGGTGACGGTCCGCTTTTTCTCGATGCGCTTCGTCACCTTGAAATGCGCATCCGCGAACCCGGCGAGCTGCGGCAGGTGCGTCACGACGAGCACCTGATGGTTCTCCGCGAGGCTCCACAGCTTGCGCCCGACGACCGACCCCACCCGCCCGCCGATCCCGGCGTCGATCTCGTCGAACACGAGCGTCGGCGTCTCGTCCGCGCGGGAGAGCACCGTCTTGAGTGCGAGCATAATGCGCGATGTCTCGCCGCCCGACGCGATCCGGGCGATGGGCTTCAGCGGCTCGCCGATGTTGGGCGCGATCTGGAAGGCCACCCGGTCGACCCCCGTCCGGTCGAACGCGACCCGCGCATCCCCGACGGGCGCACCGCCGGCGTCCTGCACCTGCTCGACGGCGACGGCGAACTTCGCGTCCGCCATCCGCAGGTTAGCAAGCTCCTCCTCGACGGCGCTGGCGAGCCGTTTGGCCGCCTTCTTGCGCCGTTTGGAGAGCGCCGCGCCCGCCTCCCCGATGCGGGCAAGCTGGGCTTTTTCCTCCTCGCGAAGCACCTCGATCCGCTCGTCGCGGTTCTCGATATTATCAAGCTCCTCGCGGGCCTCGTCCACCGACTCCAGCAGCGCCTCAATCGTCTCGCAGTGGTACTTGCGCTTGAGCAGGCGGATCAGGTCGATGCGCAGTTCGGCCTCCTGAAGCCGCGCGGGGTCGAACTCGATATTTTCCTCATAGTCCCCCAGCGTGCGCCCCAGCTCGTCGACCTCGATGGACAGGTCCTCGGCCTGCTGGGCCAGATCGGACATCTGCGGATCGAGCGCGGCCAGCCGCGCCAGCGCGCCCGCCGCCTCCGACAGCAGGTCGCTGGCCGACACGCCCTCACGCCCGACGTGGATCGCCCGGTAGGCCGCCTGCGCGGATTCGGCAAGCTGCTCGGCGTTCGCCAGCCGCTTCGCCTCGGCGCGCAGTTTGTCCTCCTCGCCGGGCTCGACGTTCGCCGCCTCGATCTCCTCGATCTTGTAGGCCAGCAGTTCGGCCCGTTCGGCGCGGTCCTCCTCGCTGGCGACGAGGTTCTTTAGCTCGCGCCGCGTTTTTTCGAGCGCCCGCACCAGCTTCGCAAAGGACGCCCGCTCGTCGATCAGGCCGCCGTAGCGGTCCAGCAGGTCGAGGTGGTAGGCCGTCTTGAACAGCGACAGGTGCTCGCTCTGCCCGTGAATGTCGACCAGCCCCTCGGCGATCTCCTGAAGCAGCGTCAGCGTGACCGACCGCCCGTTGACCCGGCAGATGTTCCGGCGGTCGCGTCGCACCTCGCGCGTCAGAACGAGCACGTCCGGCGCGTCGCCCTCTAACGCCTCGCGCTCGATCACCGCGTCGATGGCGTCCCTGACCGGCCCCCTTTTCAGGACGAAGATCCCCTCGATGATGGCCTTCGACGCCCCGGTGCGAACCTCATCCGCGCTGGCCCGCCCGCCGAGCAGCATCGACACGGCGTCCAGAATGATGGATTTGCCCGCGCCCGTCTCGCCCGTCATCACGTTGAAGCCGGACGCGAACTGGAGCGTGAGGCTCTCGATGATGGCGAAGTCCTTGATCGTGATCTCGCTCAGCATAACCTTGTCACGTCCCCACGAATTTGATCCACCGGATGGGCGGCCCTACCGGCCAAGTCGCAGCCGCCCGACCGCGCCGCTCACGGCGGTGGCGATGAAGATGAGCTGTGTCAGGGCGAAGCCTGTGATCAGGGCGGCGGCCAGCCCGCTCAGGCCGATGCCGCCCGCGACGATCAGCCACGAAAAACGCCCCCGCCGCTTGCCCACCGCCCGGTGAGCGATGTCCGCGATGAGCGCGCCCGCCGCCGATCCCGCCCAGAAGGCGATCAGCCAGCCGATGAAGCCCAGCCGCAGGCCGATTAAGCCCATCACTCCGGCGGCCAGCCCGCCAAGCGCCAGCGCGACGATGGCCTGAATCACCGGGTCGGCGGCGTGGGCGTTGAAATAGACTTTCTGCTGGCCGCGCACGCACTCCCGGCAGCGGTAGCCGACGGGCGTCAGCACGGCGCACTGGCTGCACATCGGGCGTCCACACTTGTTACAGCGCAGCGACGTTTCGACGTTGGGGTGAACGGTACAGGTCAGGGGCGCTTCGGCGGCGGCCTCCCCGGCCCCGGTGGTTGTTTGCTCGCTCAAGACCGTCTTTGTCTCCATCTTATTCCATAACCAGTCAATCTGACTTACCTAACAGAGGATAGCGCGATCAGGCGTCGTCGTCCTCCGGGCTTTTGGGCGTCAGACGTTCGAGCAGCAGGTGGTAGAAATAGTCACGGCTGCCCAGCCGGACGAAGCGGCTGACGTGCTCGCTGGTGTGTACGTCGATGTGATCGCCATCCTCCATCTCGAAGGCAAACTGGCCGTCGACCGTCAGGATCGCCTGATGATCGGTCGAGACGTTCACGCGCACCATCGATCCCTCTGACAGGACGATGGCGCGGTCGAGCGTCAGGTGCGGGGCGATGGGGATGACGAGGATGTTGCGCAGGTCGGGCGGCAGGATCGGCCCGCCGACCGCCAGCGCGTAGGCCGTCGAGCCGGTCGGCGTGCTGACGATCAGCCCGTCCGCGACGTAGGTCGTCAGCTTGTCGCCGTCGATCTCGGTTTCGAGCTGGACGACGCGGGCCAGCGCCCCCCGGCTGATCACCACGTCGTTCAACGCCTCGTACTGCCCCATCATTTCCCCGCCGCGCCACGCCTCGGTGCGGAGCATCATCCGCTCCTCGATCCAGCCCTTGCCGTTGAACACATCCGGCAGACGCTCGCGCCAGTTGGCGGGTGTGACCTCGGTCAGGAAGCCGACGCGCCCCATGTTCACGCCGAGGATCGGCACGCCGTGCCCGGCGGCCATCCGCGCCGCGCGCAGCATCGAGCCATCCCCGCCCAGCACGATCACGAGGTCCATCTGCGGCATACGGGGGCGCACTTCCGCCTCATCCCACGTCAGGGCCATCCAGGGATCGAGTCCGCGCCCGGCGAGCCACGCCCGGATGCCCTCGGCGACGGGCCGGGTGGCCTCGATCTTAGGGTGATAAAGCACCGCGATCTGGCGGTAATCGGGTGGGGTGGAGGATACTGCGCTGTTCATGTCTCGGCCTGCTCCCTGCACTGGTCTCATAACGGGGTCGCCGCTGCGATTATAACTGGAAAACCGGAAGTCGTGAAAACACCCGGCGGCAGCGCCCGGCCATCCCCGTCAACCCTCTGATCATAGCACGGATGTGCTAGATGCGCACCTTAAAAAGTGCCAGGTGCCGGGTGTAAATAGGGTGGCGGCGTTCATGGGCGCACATCAGAAGTATGGGAATGACGTGCTCTTGGCGGCGGGGTTCGGAGCTGGGTGCGCGGAGCGGCGGTCGTGTACCCGCGCTCGCGATGCGCATCACGGGCGCACGCCGGGTTATTCAGCGAGAATCCCCTCTTTGCACTTGGCACTCTGCACTTGGCACTCGGCACTTAACGGTACTGAAACGCATCGAGATGATATTGCAGCAAAAGTCTAACAAACTCCGTTCCTCCGTCCTCTCGGATGGTCTGTGCGCGGGGCGTGATGTACAATGAGCGGGCTTGGATCACAGGGCAGCAGCACGACAGGGCGCACACGGATGAGCCAGAATCTCGACGAGCTATTTGAACGGGCCAGACAGGCAGCGCGCGCGGGGCAGAAAGAGACGGCCCGGCGGCTGCTCGCACAGGTGCTCCGCGAGCAGCCGCGCAGCGAGCAGGCCTGGCTGTGGCTCTCTGCCGTGCTCGAAAAGCCCGCAGAGCGGGTCGCCGCGCTGCGGCAGGTGCTCGCCATCAACCCCCGCAACGAGCTGGCCCGCAAGGGGCTGCGCGCGCTTGGCGCGGAGGAGCCACCCGCCGGACGGCAGGCCGCGCCCGGCGAGGCCGCAGAGGGCCCGCGCTACATGCCGCCCGACCCCGAACCGGAACCCGGTGAGCCCCCGGCCCCCGGCGGCGTGCCGCTCGTCAGCGAGGCGGCTGTCCGGCACGCCCAGCGCGAGGTCGGCGCGGTCCTGGACGCCATTCAGGAGGAGGACGAAGCCGGGCGGCTCGACGTGACGTGGTCGGCGTCGGGCCGGGGGATGCGTCCCGGCCTGCTGCCGCCCCGGCTGCGCCCCACGCCGATGATGCTCGCCATCGCGGGCGGGGCGGTGATCGTCGTGCTGGTCGTCGTGCTCGTCTCGGCGGTGATGTCCAACCTGCGCGCCCGGCAGGCGGCGAACGTCACCGCCGATCTGGCCCTGACGCCGATCCTCACACCTGCCCCCAGCGCAACCCCGCGCCCGACCCGCACGCCGACGCCCGCCAGCGTATCGCTGCCCCCGGAGCCGACGCTCGACCCCGGCAACGCGCCGCGCGGCGATCTGCGCTTCGGCCTCACCGCGACGCCCGCTTACCCTCTCACGCCGCACCCCGTCGAACCCGCGCTGGGTGAGGCGTTCGCCGCCTACGGCGCGGGTGACACCGGGCAGGCGCTCGAACGGCTGGCGGCGGTCGAGGGGACTCTGCCGCCGGATGCCATCTACATCCGCGCGCTGGCGCTGCTGGCACAGGGCGAGGTCGAGGCCGCCGACGAGGCGGTAGAGATGGGCATCACGCAGGTCGACGATTACGCGCCGCTCTACGCCGCGCGGGCGCTCGTTCTGCTGCGGCAGGACGCCATCGCGCAGGCCGAGCAGGCCGCCCGGCAGGCCGTGCAGATCGATCCGCGCCTCACGGCGGGGCACATCGCACTGGCGGAGGTCTACCTCGCCCGGCGGGATTACGCCGCAGCTATCGCTGCAATTGAGGCCGGACGCGAGCAGCGCCCCCACGACGTGAATCTGCTCGTCGAGGGCAGCCACATTTACCTCGCGATGGGCGATGCGGCGAACGCGGCGGCATACGCCCACCTCGCCACGTACATCGACCCCGGCGCGCAGGCCGCCGCGCTGGCGCTGGGCCGCGCGAGGCTGGCGCTGGGCGATACCGGGCGGGCGATCATCGGGCTGGAGGATTACGTGTACGAGGTCGGCCCGGCGAGCGCTGCCGCGTGGGGGCTGCTGGGCCGGGCCTACGCCGAGGCCGGGCGTGGCGCGGAGGCGGAGGCCGCCTTCGCGCGGGCCGACCAGTTCAACCCCGGCGAGGCGGAGGCGCTGGCCGGGCAGGGCGTGCTCCGGCTGGCGCGGGGTGACGCCGCCGGGGCGGCTGAGGACCTGCGCGCTGCGTTAGCCGGGTTCGATGCGCCGCCTGCCGATCTGCGGATCGCCTTCGCTGAGGCGGCGCTGTCCGCCGGGCAGCCGGACGAGGCGCTGATCCAGCTTGAGGCGGTGCGCGGGAATGGCACGGCCCCGCCGGAGGTCGAGATTCTGGCCCTGCGGGCGCTGGTGGATGCCGGTCGCTATCAGGAGGCGGTCGGCGCGGCGGAGGGGCTTCTCGCGGGGGCGCAGTCGCAGACGCCTGTCACGGAGTCGCCGGAGGAGGGGGAAGGGCAAACGCCGGAGCCAACACAGACCGCCGTGGCGACGCCCGCCCTCACCCCGGAGCAGATCGCCGACGTGCAGGCCGCGCGGGCGCAGGCGCTCTACGGGCTGGGCGATCTCCCGGCGGCGCAGGCCGCCGCCGAGGCCGCGCTGAACATCGAGGAGACGGGCACCGCGCACTACGTCCACGCCCTGATTCTGGCCGATCTGGGCGAGACTCCGGCGGCCATCCGGGAGCTTCAGTGGGTGCTGACGTGGAACGAGGTGTTCGGCTACCCGTTCGCGGAGGAAGCCGCCACGCGGCTCGCGGAGCTCGAACGCCTGCCGCCCCCTGAGCCGGAGGGCGCGTAGCCGCCGGGTAGTGGAGAAAGCGCAGCTTTCTCCCAGTTAGAGCCGCTGCGCGGTTCTATACCATCGCCCGCCCGGCGTCCCGACCCCGGACAGGTGCGCCCCCGCCCGGAAACCCGGACGGTCCGGTTTGATCCACCGGCTTTTCCGCCCATCTGCCCGGTCGAGCAGGGGTTTCAGGGCGAGAAGCAGATGAACGCACACCGGCCTGACAGCCAATTCGGATAACTCATGGACATAGAACAGGACGCCACCCTCGAAGGCACGGTCGAGCGGATCACGTTTTACAGCGAGGAGGACGGCTACAGCGTCATCCGGCTGAATCCAACCTCGCGGCTCGGCCTGTGGGCGGAGACGGACGATCAGGGCTTCGTCACCGTGATCGGCAACCTGCCGGACGTGACGCCGGGCGAAAGCCTCGAATTAGAGGGCCAATGGCAGACGCATCCCACCTACGGGCGGCAGTTCCGCGCCCACGAGATGCGGCGCATCGCCCCGGCGACGGTGGAGGGCGTCCGCCGCTATTTAGGGTCGGGCATGATCAAAGGCATCGGGCCGAGGCTGGCCGGGCGCATCGTGGACCGCTTCGGGCTGGAGACGCTGGACATCCTCGACGACGATCCGGGGCGGCTGCGCGAGGTGGAGGGCATCGGCCCGCACCGCGTGCGCGCCATCGCCCGCGCGTGGGTCGAGCAGCAGCACGTCAAAGAGGTGATGCTGTTCCTCCAGTCGCACGGCGTCTCGACCGGGCTGGCCGTTAAGATTTACAAGGCGTACGGCGACGAGGCCATCAAGCAGGTCGAGCAGGACCCCTACCGGCTGGCGCGTGACATCTACGGGATCGGCTTCATCACCGCCGACCAGATCGCGCGGAACCTCGGCCTCTCCCACGATCACCCCGCCCGGTTGGAGGCCGGGCTGGCCTACGCGCTGAACCAGGCCGCCGACGAGGGCCACGCCTTCCTGCCGGAGGACGTGCTGGTCGAGACGGCGGCGGAGCTGCTCGCCGTGCCGCCGGACGACGTGGCCGGGGCGGTCGAGCGGGCGGTTGCCAGTGAGCTTGTAATCGTCGATGCACTGCCCGGCGGCGGGGAGGGGGATCCGCGGGCGGTGTATCTGCCGCCGTTTTACCATGCCGAGGTCGGGGCGGCCCGCCGCCTGCGGATGCTGCTCGACGCGCCCGGATCGGCGCTCACGGACGGCGTTCCGCCCGATTGGCCGGGCATCATCGCGGATGCTGCCGCTGCGACGGATGCGCCCCTGACCGGGGAGCAGCAGGACGCCATCCATCGCGCGCTGGAGAACAAGGTCAGCGTGCTGACAGGCGGCCCCGGCACGGGCAAGACGACGGCGCTGCGCGCGCTGATCCACGTCCTGCGCGAGCGCGGGCACACCTTCGCGCTGGCATCGCCGACCGGGCGCGCGGCCAAGCGCCTGAGCGAGGCGACGGGCCAGCCCGCGCGGACCATCCACCGGATGCTGGGCTACTCGCCGCAGGGCGGATTCGGCCACGACGAGGACGATCCGCTGCCCGCCGAAGTCGTGATCGTCGACGAGTGCTCGATGCTCGACCAGTTTCTCGCCTACGCGCTGTTCCGGGCGGTCGATCCGCGCGCGCACCTGCTGCTGGTGGGCGACGTGGATCAGCTCCCCAGCGTGGGGGCGGGCGACGTGCTGCGAGACATCATCGCGTCGGGTGATGTGCCTGTCACCCGGCTGAACGTCATCTTCCGGCAGGCGGCGGGCAGCCACATCATCCAGAACGCGCACCGTATCAACCGGGGCGAGCATCCGATCTTCCCGCAGGAGGCAGACGACTTTTTCCTGTTCAATCTGGGCGATGAGCCGGAACAGGTCGCCGAGATGGTGGTGGATGTCGTCGCGAACCGCATCCCGCGTAAATTCGGGCTTGACCCGATGGACGACGTGCAGGTGATCGTGCCGATGTACCGGGGCGCGGCGGGTGTGTCCGCCCTGAATCAGCGGTTACAGGCGGAACTGAATCCGCCGGGCCGGCCTGCCGAGCATCGAATCGGCGGGCGGATGTTCCGGGTGGGCGACAAGGTGCTCCAGACGCGCAACAACTACGACAAAGAGGTGTTCAACGGGGACATCGGGCGCATCCGGTCGTTCAACTTCACCGAGCAGGAGATGACGGTTCGCTTCGAGGATCGCATGGTGACGTACGACTGGACCGAGGCTGCCGAGCTGATGCACGCCTATGCGATCAGCGTCCACCGCTCGCAGGGCAGCGAATACCCTGCCGTCGTCATGCCGGTCATCACCCAGCACTACATGCTGCTTCAGCGGAATCTGCTCTACACGGCGGTGACGCGCGCCCGGCGGCTGGTCGTACTGGTCGGCTCGCAGAAGGCCATCGCCATCGCGGTCGGCAACGACGCCGTGTCGAGCCGCTACACCGCGCTGGCGGATCGGCTGCGGGGGTGAGAATCCCTTCTGACCTCGCAATCACAGATTGCTTGGACTTTCCTCCCTTACAAGCTGAATCTCCGGCGAATCCCCTGCAAATCCCGCCTCTCTCGTCTCGCTTCTCCCCTCCCTAGTCATGGGGAGGGGTCGGGGGAGGGGTCACCTCAGCCCTCCGAAACGATCTCCACCAAGCGCCGGGCGGCGGCCTGAGCGCCATCCCGGCTCATGTCGGCGGCGACGGCTTGGGCCCGGTCGGCTACGCCGGGCCGAAGCGCGCGTTCGAGCGCACCGGTCAGCGAGTCGACCGTCGGCGCGCCGGATGCGTGCGCGGCCCCGATGCCCAGATCGTCGATTCGCCCCGCCCAGTAGTGCTGATCGTACATCTGCGGGATGATCACCTGCGGCGCACCGGCCAGCGCGGCGGTGGTCGTCGTGCCTGCCCCGCCGTGATGGACGACGGCGGCAGTTCGTTTGAACAACGCCTGCTGGTTGACCTCGCCGGTGACGAAGCAGCCGGGATCGTCGTCCACGAGCGACAGGTCCGCCCAGCCCCGCGAGATGATCGCCCGGCGTCCGAGCGCGCGGGCCGTCTGGACCATCACCCTGCTGAGGTCTTCCGGCGCGCGAATGCTGCCGAAGCCGAAGTAGACGGGCGGCTCCCCGGCGTCGAGAAACGCCTCCAGTTCGGGGGAGAGCGGGCGCTCATCCGGCAGAATCCATGCGCCGGGCTGGAACACGGCCTCGTCGGCAGGATCGGGCCAGGGGGCCAGCACCGGATCGGCGGCCAGCCAGGGGTGATCGGTGAAGATATAGCCGCGCACGTCGTCGACCGGCGTCAGTCCGAGCGATTCCCGGTGGGCGTTCAGCGCATCGCCGAAGAGGTCGAAGCGTTCGGCGTCCCGCGCCCAGAGTTCGGCGTAGTCGTCCGGCGTCGACGCCGCCGTGTCGCCGAGCATCCCCAGCACGGGCGGCGCGTGGTGCGGCGACGGCAGAACCACCGGGCAGTAGGCGGCGAACACGTACGGGACGCCCATCGATTCCGCGATTGAGGGGGCGGCGATTTGCAGCGCCGTCGCGCCGACGACGGCGTCACAACCTTCAGCCGCCTGCGTGATCGTCTCGAACTGCGCGGCGACCGACGCTTCCATCATCTGACGCCGCTGCTCCGGCGTGGGCGGGGCCACCGGTGGGCTGGCTTTCCCGGTCGAGCGCAGTTCAGGTCCGATGGGCGTGACGGGCATCCCCAGGCCTTCGATCCATTCCCGGAAGTCGGGCGGCACGCACAGGCGGACCCCCTCGCCGAGGTCCACCAACTGCTGCGCCAGCGCCACCAGCGGCTGGACATCGCCCCGCGATCCAATGGTCGATAGGAGTACCCGCACGATGGTTTTCCTTTACCTGAGTTGGGACAGGAAAGAAACTATACTTACGGATATCCTTCAACACAATCCAGATCGGTGTACTCGATCTGGAACGTCGCGTGCTCGATGCCGAAATCCCCGGCCAGCCGGTCGTTCAATTCCTCCAGAATCCGCTGAGCGTGGGTCCGGTCGACGCCCTTCTCCACGACGACGTGCCCGCTCATCGTGAGGAATTCGGGCGTGATGGTCCACACGTGCAGGTCGTGGATCGACTCGACCCCCCGCACGCCGCCCATCGCCGCCCGTACGGCGTCGAGGTCGATGTGTGACGGCGTCGATTCGAGCAGGATGTCGACCGCCTCCGTCAGCAGGTTCCACGTGCGGGGCAGGATGAACAGCGCGATCAGGATGCTCACGATGGCGTCGATCAGCGTGAACCCGGTCGTCAGGATCACGATGCCCGCCGCGATCACGCCCACTGAGCCGAGCGCGTCCTTCACGACCTCGTAGAACGCCCCTTTGACGTTCAGATTTTCGCCCGCCCGCCCATGCAGCAGCCACACCCCGGCGAGGTTCACGATCAGCCCGACGACGGCGACGATCAGCATCGGCCCGCCGATGACCTGCTGCGGCGCGTTCAGGCGGCGGATCGCCTCGTAGATGATGAACCCGGCGCTGCCCACCAGCAGCAGACCGTTGGCGAGCGCGGCCAGGATTTCGACCCGGTAATAGCCGTACGTTTTCTGTGGGGTGGCCGGTTTGCCCGCCATCCATGAGGCGAAGGCCGCCAGCGCCAGCGCCCCGGCGTCCGTCACCATGTGGATCGCGTCCGCCACGAGCGCGAGGCTGTTGGTCAGCAGCCCGACGACGATCTCCACGATCAGGTAGGCGAGCGTCAGCCCCAGCACGATCATGAGCGTGCGGCGGTGGCCTTCGGCCTTGATATGCAGGTGACCTTCCATCCGTGTTTTCCTCACAACCCGGCGATATTCACACCTGATTGTAAGACGCGATGGGGGCTAATCTCCAGCCGGGCGGGTGTCCGCCAGGAAGGCGGACAGCGCCGCGTTGAACACCTCCGGCTCTTCGAGCATCGGCGCGTGGGCGCTCCGGCTGCACACGTAGAGCCGCGCGCCGGGGATCGCCTCGGCGGCCTCGTAGGCGTGCCCCAGCGGGAAGATGCCGTCGTACGCGCCCCACACGAGCAGCACGGGCACGTCGATGGACGCCCGCCCGGCGGCGAGCGCGCGGCGTTTATGCGGCGGGTAGTAGTCGCGCAGCACGAGCCGCAGGCTGGCTTGGATGTTCTCATAATGGCGGCGGCGTCCGTTGTCGAGCATGTGGCGCACGGGGTCGCCCGCCGGGCCGTCCGGGCGGCGGATGATGCCCATCGACCGCAGCGGCCCGGTGCCGACCTCGCGGTCCCTGAGCACGCGTGCCAGCCACCGCATGGCGCCGAGCCCGCCCAGCCGCAGGCTGCCGGGCAGCCGCTTGCTCGCTGCCAGCCCGTCGACGATGATCAGCCGTCCGACGCGCTCCGGTCGGGCCAATGTGTAGGCCAGCGCGATCGCCCCGCCCATCGAGTGGCCTGCCAGCGTGATCGTACCGGCATCCAGTTCGTCGAGCAGCGCGTCGAGCCACACCGTGAGGGAGTCGAGCCTGTAGGGATGCACGCCCCCGTCGCTCAGCCCGTGCGCGGGCAGGTCGGGCACGATCACGCGGTAGTCGCGCTGCAGCGCCTCGAACGTGTAGCGCCACGTCCCCGCGTCCCCGGCCATGCCGTGCAGCAGCACGAGCGGCGGCCCCTCTCCGGCCTCGAAGACGGCGGTGCTAACTCCCTCGATGGTGAGATAACGCGGCTCGATCATGGCGGCTCCTTCCCCGGAAAACGACATCCGTCCGCATTATACAGCGCGTTGCCCATCCCCGTCACGGACCGGTACAATCACCCCATGCAAACCCTGACGAACGACCCCGGCCCGCTCACCCGCCGGGCGGCGCTGCGCGCGCTGGCGATGGCCGCCCTGTGCGCCGCGCCGCTGCCCCTCACGAGGGCACACGCCGCCCCGGCCCCTCGATCCCACCCCCGCCGCCAGAACGGCGGCACGCTCCGCACGCTGACGCTCAACGTGTGGGGCCTGCCCAGCGCACCCGACCGCGAGTTCCGCATGGCGCACACTGCCGACGCGCTGGCGGAGGGTGATTACGACCTCGTCGCGATTCAGGAGGCGTGGCTCGGCCTCGACCGCGACACGCTGCGCGCCGGGGCCGCGCGCGGCGGGCTGGAACACGACGTGTTTTTCGACGAGGGGTCGTTTGGCACGGGTCTGATGCTCTTTTCACGCTATCCGCTGGCCGACGCGGCCTTCTCGCGCTACACACTGAACGGCGATCCATTCGTGGCAGATTTCTACGTGCCGAAGGGGGTCGGCTATGCCCGCACGGAGACGCCCTCCGGCCCGCTCGACGTGTATGTGACGCACACCATCGCCCAGAACGCCTACAGCGCGCACCGCATCGCACAGTTTTTCGAGTTCGCGGAGCAGTTCAACGCGCGCTCGGCGGACATGCCCGCCATCGCGCTGGGTGACTTCAACATCCGGCCCAACCGGTTCGGCTTCGCGATGCTGCTGGCGCTGACCGGGATGGTGGACGGCCTCACCACGCTGCACCCGGACGATCCGGGCTACACCTACTCGTCGGAGAACCCGTACAAGCCGGAGACGAGTTCCCGTCGTCTGGATTACGTCCTCGCCCGCAGCGGCGGGGCGCTTCGCCTCACACCGGAAGCCGCCGAGGTCGCCCTGAAGCTCATTCCCATGACGGAGGGCACACCCCAGCCGAAGGCCTACTCCGACCACTACGGCCTGCACGTCGACTACGCGCTGGAGCCGCTCGCCACCCCGCTCCCGTCGCCGGTCCCCACCGGTGACAAGGTGGAAAACACGCTGCGCGAGGCGGCGGCGGTTCTGCGCGAGGGGCTGGCGGAGGAGGAGAGCCGCCGCCCGCGCCGGGCGGTCGGCGCGGGCGTGGGGCTGGCGGGCGCGGCGGCCCTCTACACAGCAGGGACGCGGATCGAGCCGACCAACGAGGAGCTGGGGGGCATCATAAAGGGACCGAGCGCGGCGGCGGCGGGCGTCTACGCGCTGGCGAGCGGCTGGCTGGCTGCGATCACGTCTGGACGTATTGTAAGAGGATACGAGGCCGTGCTGAGACGCATCGATGCCCGGCTCAGCGCGATCTAGTCTCCGGGGCCGCCGGGTTGCACCGCGCGGTTGCGATGCCCACCCCGGCGGATCTGCACCATCAGGATTCCGACCGCTGCCAGAGCCAGCCCGGCGGCCTCCAACTTGCCGACGCGCTCGCCGAGAAACAACCACGCCAGCACGGCGATCTGGATCAGCATCGTGTTGTTGATGACACTCGACTCGGTGGCTGACAGCGTGCGCTGGGTGTGATTCCACAGCGTGAAGGCGAATGCGCCGTTCACGACCGCTAACCAGCCGATGATCCCCCATCCCAATGGGTCGATGCGCGGAAGCCCGCTTACAGCGAGCCCCAGCGAGAGCAGCGCGGCGCTGCCGACCCCCATGCTCCCGACCGTGACCGCCATTGGGCTGAGCCGGCGCGCCCGGTTGATCTCCCGCCCCAGCACGGCAGAAACCCCGTTCGTCACGACGACGAACCCGCCGACCAGCAGCCCCGTCAGCGGCGCGGCGGCCAGCCCCGCCGGGTAGAAATAGACGACCACCCCGGCGAGAAAAATCGCCATCCCCACCCACTGGCGTGCGGTGGGCATCTCCCCCAGCCAGAAAATCCCGATGGCGGCCACGACGATCG
>CAZWUX010000022.1:1816-23788 GCA_964637665.1 uncultured Anaerolineae bacterium | reverse complement strand
GCCCTTCTCGTAGTTGGCGTAGCCGTGGAAGAACACGTCCACGATTTCATTCTTCTCGCCGCCCTGGAAGATGGCCTTCTTGCCGTGCTTTTTGTAGAGTTCTTTGTTTTTAGCCCCGACACCGGCGGGGGTCGCGTCGAGGACAATGTCGACCTGTTCGATCAGGTCGTCGAAGGAGCCGGAGACGGGGATGCCGATCTCGTCGAACTGCGCTTTGCGGTCCATATCCACCAGATAGAGGGGATATGCCATCCCGCTCTCGTGCAGCGCGCGCACGGCGAGGGTAGGGGCCAGGTCGGCCACGCCCACCAGCTCCATGTCTTCCTGAAGCGAAACGCCATCGGCCAGACGCTGGCCGATCACGCCGTAACCGGCAACTGCGACTTTCACCTTACTCATGGGACGTTCTCCTTCTTGATAAACATAAACAGTGAAGAACCATCACGGTTGATCCGGACGCGGTAATTTAAACCGCCATGCGCTGCTCGCGACGCTGGAGCACGGTGCGGGCCGCCTGAGCGATATGCGCGGGGGACATCTCGTATTTCGCCAGCAGTTCATCATTCTGGCCGCACTCGCCGTAGCAGTCCTGAATCCCGATGCGCAGCATGGGAGCAGGGGCGTGTTCGACCAGCACTTCCGCGACGGCGCTGCCCAGCCCGCCGTAAATGTTGTGATTTTCCGCCGTCACGATGGCGCCCGTTTCCTGCGCCGCGCGGCTGATGGCTTCTACATCGATTGGCTTGATCGTCGGCATGTGCAGCACCCGCGCCGAGACGCCCTCCCCGGCCAGCAGGTCGGCGGCCAGCACACACTGGCTGGTCATCATGCCGCTGCCGATCAGGGTTACGTCTGAACCGGCGCGCACGGTCAGCGCCTGCCCGATGACGAACGGATCGTCCGGCCCGGTCACGCGCGGCCACGGGTCACGCGTCACCCGCAGGTAAACCGGACCGTCGTACGCGGCGATGGCCTCGACGGCCCGCGCCATCTCCAGATCATCCCCCGGATCGATGACCACCATGCCGGGGATCGCCCGCATGATGCCCACATCCTCCACCGCCTGATGCGTCGCGCCGTTGTTTCCGCTGACGATGCCGCTGTAAGCCCCGACCAGCTTGACGTTCAGGCGGTTGTGGGCCACCGAGATCGCCACCTGATCGCAGGCGCGGCGGGAGGTGAACACGGCGAAGCTCCCGGCGAACGGGATTTTTCCGCCCAGCGCCAGCCCGGCGGCGATGCCGACCATATTCTGCTCGGCGACGCCCACCTGAATGAAACGGTCCGGGTGCGCGTCCCGGAAGAACGTCATCTTGGTGGAGCTTGCGAGGTCGGCGTCCAGCGCGACGATGCGCTCATCGGCGCTCGCAAGCGCCGTGAGCGTGCGGCCAAATGCCTCGCGGGGGGCCAGGACGGTCATGATATCTCCCCTTCCAGCTCGCGGAGCGCCTGCGCCAGCTCCTCGTCGTCAGGGGGCCTGCCGTGCCAGGCGGATTGGCCCTCCATATACGATACCCCCTTGCCCTTGACGGTCCGCGCGACGAGGATGGTTGGCCTGCCTTTTACCGCCTGAGCCTGTTCAAGCGCGTCGATCAGGGCCGGGATGTCGTGCCCATCGACCTCGATGACGTGCCAGTTGAAGCTGCGCCACTTGTCGGGCATCGGCGCGATCTCCATGATCTCATCCACCGTTCCCATCAGTTGGACGCGGTTGTAATCGAGGATGGCGGTCAGGTTGTCGACTTTGTAGTGGGCGGCGGCCTCCGCCGCCTCCCAGACCTGGCCCTCCTGACACTCGCCGTCGCCCAGCAGGCAGTATACGCGGTGAGACGCCCCGTCGAGGCGGGCGGCCAGCGCCAGACCCAGCGCTACCGAAAGCCCCTGCCCCAGCGCCCCGGATGAGAGTTCGATGCCCGGCACGAAGTGCATGTCGGGGTGGACCTGCAAGGGGCTGTCGATGCAGCCGAACGTGTCCAGCAGGTCCTCGGAGAAGAATCCGCGCTCGACCAGGGTGGCATATAACCCGGCGGCGCCGTGCCCTTTCGACAGGATGAACCGGTCCCGCTCAGGCCATTCCGGCCTGCCGGGGTCCACCTTCATCACGTGGAAGTAGAGCGCCGTCAGGATGTCAGCCGCCGAGAGCGAGCCGCCCGGATGCCCTACCCCGGCATGGGAGATCGTCGTGACGATCCGGCGGCGGATGCGGTTGGCCGTGGCCTTCAGATCGTCGATGGTCTGGGGAGTCAGGCCCGCCATACGTCACCCCCTAAATCTCACCGCGAACGAGTTTCCTCACGCGGTCTGCGATGGTGTTCTCGTTGGGGATCAGGAAGGTTTCCATTTCTTTTGCGAAGGACGGCGGCACCGACGGCGCGCAGACCCGCTGAATGGGGGCGTCGATGCAGCCAAAGCCTTTGTCGGCGATCTGGGCGATCACCTCGGCGCCGAACCCTCCCCGTTCAGGGGCCTCGTGAGAGAGCACCAGCCGGGATGTCTTTTTCACCGATTCCACAATCGTGTCGATGTCGAGCGGGAACAGCGTGCGGGGGTCGACGACCTCGAGGCTGATCCCTTCTTCGGCCAGAATGTCCGCCGCCTTGAGCGCCATCAGCACGGTGCGGGAGGTCGCCACCACGGTGCAGTCCGTGCCCTCGCGCTTGACCTCTGCCACGCCGAAGGGGATGGTGTACTCTTCTTCGGGGACCGGCCCCTTCGTGTTGTAGAGCAGCTTGTGCTCCACGAAGATCACGGGGTCGTCCAGCCGGATGGCGGTTTTGAGCAGGCCCTTCGCGTCGTACGGCGTGGATGGCATAGCGATCAGCAGGCCGGGGATGTGCACGAACCACGCTTCCAGACTCTGGGCGTGGTGGGCGGCTGACGAGCGCCCCATGCCGCCCTGCGCTCGCAGCACGAAGGGCACTTTCGCCTGTCCCCCGGACATGTACCGGATTTTGGCTGCCTGGTTGCATATCTGATCCATCGCCAGCCCGGCGAAGTCGATGTACATCAACTCGGCGACCGGGCGCATCCCGGCCAGGGCCGCGCCGACGCCCGCCCCCACAAACCCCAGTTCGCTGATAGGAGTCTGGATGACACGATCCTCGCCGAACCGCCGGGAGAGACCCAGCGTTACTTTGTACGCGCTGCCAAAGGGATCGGCGATGTCCTCCCCCAGCAGGAAGACGGTTTCATCCCGTTCCATCTCCTCGACGAGGGCTTCCTGTAATGCTTCACGGTAGGTGATCTCGCGCATTGATGATGCTCTCTTGTCAGTCAAGCGGGTTGCCAAGATGATCGAAATGGAAATAGACATCGTCCAGTGCGTCAGTGGGATCGGGGATCGGGCTGCTCCTGGCAAACTCGATGGCCTCGTCCAGTTCGGCGTCGACGCTGGCGGCGACTTCCTCATCCTCGTCCGATGTCAGATAGCCCCAGGTGCGCAGTTTCATACTCATCGCCGGGATGGCATCGCGCTTCTTCCATTCTCTGACTTCCTCATCCGGCATGTACGCGCCGGGATCGCCGACGTAGTGGCCCAGGTAACGGTAAGTCTTCGCCTCGACAAAGCTGGGGCCGCCGCCGCTTCGCGCCCGCGCGACCGCCTCGCTGACGGCGTCATACACCGCGATGGGGTCCATGCCATCACAGGAGGTGGCGGGCATGTTGTACGTCTCGGCCCGTTTGACCAGGTCGAGGTTATGGGCCGTCCGGTTGTAAGGCAGTGACAGCCCGTACAGGTTGTTCTGGCAGACGAAGATCAGCGGCACCTGCCAGACGGTCGCCAGATTCATCGCCTCGTGGAAACCACCCTCAGCCGTCGCGCCATCCCCGAAGAAACAGACCATGACCTGATCGGTGCCGCGCATCTTGATCGACAGGGCGATGCCGGGGGCGGTGGGCAGCGCACCGGAGACGATCCCGGTTGCGCCGATGATTCCCTGGCTGAAGTCGGCGATGTGCATCGAGCCGCCTTTGCCCTTGCAGTAGCCGGTGGTCCGGCCATAGAGTTCGGCGAAGGCGTATTTCACTTCACAGCCTTTGGCGATCACGTCGCCGTGACCGCGATGTGTGCTGGTGATGTAGTCATCCGGGCGCAGGGCGGCGCAGGTGCCTACCGGCACGGCCTCCTGCCCGGCGGACAGGTGCAGAAAACCATTGATCTCGCCGCCTTCAAAGCGCTGTTTGGCGCGTGTTTCGAAGCCGCGTATCAGGATCATACGGCGGTACATCGCTACCAGTTGGTCGCGTGTCAGGTTGGTGGGCGGAGCGGATACAGCTTGTTCACTCATAAATAACCCTCTTAGTCGTCTTTTCCGGCGCTGGATGGGGCCAGCAGCAGCATTGGCTCCTCGACCAGCTCGACAATCCGATTGAAGAAACGCGCTGCCGGCGCACCGTCGATGACCCGGTGGTCAAACACCAGACTCAACGTGATGCGCGGCTGCACGACAACGGCATCTGTGCGCTCGTCAACCACCGGTTTGCGGACGATGCGCCCAACGCCCAGAATGCAGCATTCGGGCAGGTTGATCACCGGCGTGAAGGCATCGACTCCATATATACCCAGGCTGGTGAGGGTGAAGGTGCCCCCTGTCAGGTTGTCCGGTGAAATGCGTCCAGACCGCGCCCCGTCGATCAGGCGGCGGGACTCGGCGGCGGTTTCGAGCAGTGACCGGCGATGAGCGTTGTGGATGACCGGCACGAGCAGGCCGCGATCCGTATCGACAGCCAGGCCAATGTGCACGTCGGGCAGCTGCTCGATGCCGCGCTCGGTCAGGCGCGCATTAGCCTCCGGGTGCTCTTTCAGCGCAGCGGCACATATCACGATCAGCAGATCGTTGTAGGCGACCTGTATGTCCTGAGATTTCAGCCGGGCGCGGAACGCCACCAGGGCGCTGGCATCGGCCTCACGCATCAGGGTGACGCGGGCGGTGGTGTGGACGCTCTCGGCCATGCGCTGTGAGACGATGCCGCGAATGCCTTCCAGCGGAACGACGCGGGGTGGGAGGACAGGGGCCGAGCGCTCACCGGCCTGTTGGCCGTCGCCGGAGATGATGTCGGCGGCGAATCGAATCACGTCCTCCCGCTCGACGCGCCCGTTCAGACCGGTGCCCGCCACGCGCGCCAGGTCGATGCCCAGCGCCCCCGCCAGCGTGCACGCGAGGGGCGACGCCGCAACGTCGACATCCACTGTGGGGGTAGCCGGTGCGGTCTGGCTGTTCAGCACGTCAGCCGCGACCACACGACCGGAAGGGCCGGTGCCCATTATCACTGCCAGATCGAGCCCCGACTCTCGCGCCAGCTCGCGCGCCTTCCACGAAGCCTGGACGGAGCCGCCGTCGTACACCCCGGCAGACCTTGCCGAAGCCGGGCCGTCAACGGAGGGTTGCGAGGCTATGCTGGCTTCGACTGCTGTCCTCGCATCAGAAGGCTGCCAGTCCGGCGGCAGCGTTTCACCGGGGGGGACCAGCACGCAGATCGGCGTGCCGACCGGCACTTCCTGACCCACCGCGGTCAGGATGCGGGCTACCTGTCCGGCGTAGTGTGCCTCGACGGCGACGGTGGCTTTGTCCGTCTCGACTTCACACACCTCCTGACCGGCTAACACCTCGTCACCTTCGGCGACCAACCAGTTGACGATTGTGCCGTACTCCATCGTCAGCCCTAGTTGGGGCATGATAATTTCTGCTGGCAAGTTATTTTTTCCTCTTAGCAGTTCGCAGCGCAGATTTGGGTGAGCTGCTGACAAATCCTGTTTCCGGCTGGGCGGTTGTTTGCCGTTCGGATCAGAAAATGAGTTCAGTCTTCATCACCAAGCTCGCTGAGGGTCTGTTCCCAGACGGACTCATCGAGCAGGTTGTACAGCCGCGTTACTGTAAACTCGATCTGACGCATACAGGCGTCGCGCCAGATACCCTCTTCGATAAACCGGGTGTGGTCTTCCGGCTTGCGGATGTCAAGCTTGATCAAGTCCTTGCACGCGACCGAGCCGTACTCCGCTTCAAACTCGGTCATCAAGCGGCTGATAATACGGCGGGCGATCTGCTTGGCGCGTTTATGATCGGCGATGCGCTGTCCGGTCAACTGCCCGACTGCCAGCACAGCCCCCGTGATCGCGCCGCATGTACTGCCCCACCAGGCGATTCCCCCATTCAGGGCCATTGCTACAGAGGTATCTGCCGGGTTCGGTAGATCGAAGGCGTGCTTCAGTACGGTAAAACTCGTCTCAGCACATCCGTATGTATTTGTTTCTGTTAGGAATGTCTCGCGTGCGAGATCGATCACCGGCTGCCGGTCCATCTTCCGGGTCTCCAAATCGCTGGTCACATCATTGCCCTGTCTGTCATATATATCTAAACCTCCATAACGGTGCCGTCGTGCATCGACTCTAAGGGTGAGCCAAGCTCCTCGATGTGGTTGCGCATCGCGTCTGCGGCGATGTCAGGATCGCGCGTAGCCAGCGCATCGAGCAGCGTTTCATGCCGTTCGGCTAAGAACATCAATCCCAGCCCCGAACGGATCGTCGAGAAAATGGTCCATCGCGCAAACTCAAGCGTTTGGTACAGCTTGTAGAGCAGCTTGTTATCCGAAATCTCCAGAATCTTGTTGTGAAACAGATTGTTATTCTGGACCATCAGATGCACGTCATCACAGCGGGCTGCTTCGAGCATGTCATCCAGAATAACTCGCAGCGCTTCAAGATCATCATCCGTCACCCGCGTCGCGGCCTCCCGACCTGCCAGCGATTCGAGGGCCGCGCGGACGGTGTAGACTTCGTGCAGCTCCTGGGCGGTAAAGACGCGAACGGATGTCCCTTTGTAGGGCTCGGTTTCCAGAAAACCCATGACCACCAGCTCGCGCATGGCCTCGCGCACCGGGGCCTGGCTGACGCCCAATTCCTGCGCCAGCGCACTTTCCACAATGCGGTCGCCTGCCTCATACATCCCATTCAGGATGGCGTCCATGATGTATTGTTTGACCTGGTCGCTGAGCACCATCCGTGATAGACCTTTGTGCTCATTTTGCGCGCGGGGTGGCGATTTACTGACCATGTTGACTCTCTCCTCCCACTTTTGTTCTTATTTGCAGCGAGAATGCGTCACATCGTATCCAGAATCTTCTCCACTTCGTCGAAGAGAAGCTGCGGGGTGGCGGCGCGCACCATGTAGAAAGGACGGGGTTCCGCCCAGCGATGGCAAAACTCAGCACGGGCGCGGCGGCACTCATCCGTATCGATGATCGGCATCGCCAGGCCCGGCGATACGAGATGGTTGAGGCCCATGTAGTTCATCATCGAATGGTAGCTGTGGTATTCGGCCTCGAACAGCCCCATCTTATTGGTCTGGGTCGAGAAGTGGCCGTCGATGGCAGGCATGACGATCAGATCGACGTTGGCCTCGCCTTCAAAGAAGGTCATCTCAGGCGCTTTGCCAAAGAGCTTGGTCACTCCCTCGTCCTGATCGGCCAGATCAGAGCGTTCTGTGCCCTTCGCCCTCTTGCGGAGAAAGATGGTCTTTGACCCCTGCACCACCCAGCCGCGATCGTCGATCACCATCGTCTCGGTCGAAATCACCTGCCCACCGCGACGCGCACCTTCGATCTGGCTCATCGTCTTGCCGTGATTGTTTTCGCCCCCCAGAAACAGGATCGTCGTGCCCTTGTAGCGCACCCCAGAGGAATGAAACGGGTGCAGATTGGCCTTATCCAGCTCCATAGCCAGCATCGAAACGAGGATTTTCTGGATTTCGCCTTCGTACCAGTTCCCCTCCAGGATCAGAGTGCCATCTTCGAGCCGGATGTCTTTTTCCGGTTTTGCCTCGTACCAGACGATGTGCGGGCTTGCGCTCTGCACCGTCTCAGCCAGCTCGACGCTTGCCAGGCGATAGCCGAGGAAGGTCAGATCGTCCAGCAGATAGGTGCGCTCCGTCGAACCTTGAACATCGACCCGCAGCCGGACGGGGCCGGATATGAATTCGGTTGAAAAGGGTGACATGGTTTTCCCTTAGCTTTTACAGGTTGGTGATTGGGCGGCTCTGAAGGAGGTAGATATCGTCTGCCTCGATCCCCCATTCAATGTCTTGAGGAGAGCCAAAGTAGTCCTCGACCTTGTTGCCGATCTCGACGAGCTGAATAATCTCCTCGTCTGACAGCACGGGATGGCAGGCCATGTTTTCCGGGATTTGGACAGTCTCGATCCCCAGGTCCCCGCAGCTCTGGAACATGATGGATTTAGGGGCCTTAAATTGAAAAAGCACCTCGTAGGTTTCGCGGTCGACCTTGTAGTGGTCCGGAGTGATCGCGCCTGACACGATCCCTTCCCCCAGACCGTAGACCCCTTCGATCAGCATGACGTAGGGGTTGCGGGTAACCGGATCGACGGTAAACGTGACGCCGGATTTCTCCGAGCAGATCATCTTTTGCACCACAACCGCCATCGCCACCTGAACACCGGCGAAACCACGTTGCGCGCGGTAGTAAATGGCGTTGCTGTTGTAGATGGAGGACCAGCACTTTTTGACTGCCTGTAGCAGTTCCTCTTCGCCGACGATGTTCAGCAGGGTATCCTGCTGCCCCGCGAAGCTGGCACCGGCCAGGTCCTCGGCAGTGGCGCTGGAACGCACGGCGACCGGGACGTTGTCGCCGAGCGCCCGGTACTGCTCGACGATCTGCGTGCGGATCGCTTCGGGCATCGACGTGTTTTCGATCATCTCCCGAATAGGCTGCTCGACTTCGCGCACGTCGTGGCCGTCACAGCAGTCGATGGCGAGCAGCATGTCGACGATCTGCCGGTCAAGGCTGTCGACCGCCATCATCGTGCAGTATGCGGGCGCACCGATGACAAAACCCGGCGGCACAGGGAGAGCAGCCTGGACCATTTCTCCCAGATTGGCCCCTTTGCCGCCCGCCAGCGCAACGTCTGTTCGGCGAAGTTGATGAAACGGTTTGCAGAATGCTTCGGACATGATGGATTCTCTATAGGGAGCTATTGGGTTGCCGTCAGGCCACCGTCTGCGAAAATAATCTGGCCGGTGATGAAATCGGAGGCTGGCGCGGCCAGATAGATGGCGAGCGCGGCCAGGTCCATCGGTTCACAAACACGCCCCAATGGGATGCGGGCGACCAGCGGATTATAGAAGTCAGGGTCTTCGAGGTACTTGGTGACCAGCGCGGTGCGGGTAAAGGTCGGGGCAATGCCGTTGACCTGAATGTTGTGTTCAGCCCACTCGACGGCAAGCTGCTTCACCATCAGGTTCATGCCGCCCTTGCTGGCGCAGTACGAGATGTACCCCCGGCCAGCCAGCGCGAGCATACTCCGCACCGATGTCACATGGATGTGTTTGCCGCCCTTCCCTGCCGGGATCTGCCGCTTCGCAACAGACTGTGACAGGAAGAATGCCCCCTTCAAATTGATGTCGAATATCCGGTCCCAATCCGCTTCGGTGTAGTCGATCGCGGGAGCTTCTTTATGCGTGCCCACGCAGTTGATCAGGACGTTCGGAACCCCCACTTCCTGACACAGCGTCTCGACGCTGGCATCCATCCCCTGAACGTCGGTCACGTCGAGATGCATCGTGGACGCTTCGCCGCCCGCTTCGCGAATCGTCTTCGCCACATCCTCGGCTTGCTCATCAAACAGGTCGGCGACGACGATTCTCGCGCCAAACGCAGCCAGCCCTTCGCCGATCGCGCTGCCAATCCCACCACCGCCGCCGGCAACCAGCGCAAGGCTGTCTTTCACGTCGTATAGTTTTCGGTAGGTGTCGAACAGGCTCATTGAAAGTCCCCTTCAGATGTCAAGTGGTGGTCAGCCGAAAAATAAACGATTATCGATTATCGATAATTTCATTTTAGCATAACTGTTACGACGTGTCCATCACTTCTTTGTGAGTTAGCACATCCAAAAATGGAAAAATGCTCCAACCGGATCAACCGCCCGCCATGGGTGGAAAGATGGCCAATCGATCGCCGTCAACGAGCACACGATTCCAGTTTGTCTCAAAGACGCCATTGACGGTGACCTGCCAGGCAGTCATCATATCGGTGAGGGTCACTTCCCCGCTCAGGCATTTGTTTAGCTCAAGACGGGTCAGCGCGGCCCAGAGCGTGCTTTCGTCAGGCATCTGCAAGACGAGTTCGCCGTGTGTGTCAGCTCCGGGGACGCAGTCCCGAAACACCGAAAACAGTTTTACGTGAATCTTCATCAGCGCGCGCTCATTTCAGACATGCTTCGATGAACTCAACGGCGGTTCTGGCGACCACTGGATCGTTTAGATGGGTGTCAAGCTCAATCAGCTCGACGCGTGGATCGAGACATTCCCTGATCGTGTCGATGAAAGCCCGATCGGATTCAGGGTCATACAGCGGACGCCCTTCCATCGAAAACCAGCCGAACGCTTGCAGCGGCAGGATCACGGCTGCCGGGCCGTCCGATTCTGCTAGCCGCTCCGCCAGCGTCCGGGCAAGAGTCCGCATTTCGTCGGCTGAAGTCCGCACCAGCGTGATCGTCGGCGTGTGCTTCATGATCTTGCGGTTGCTGTAACGGGCGGGCAGGTCTTCGAGCGCCCCTTCGATGATGAAGTCGATCCCACCGGTGGCGACCACCTGGGGCAGCCCTATCCGGCCAGCCGCCTTCAGTCGATCCGGCCCCGCCGAGCACGAACTCTGCGTGATGTCCTGCAAGATTTCACTGGGCGTTACGTCAAACACGCCATCGAATAGACCTTGCTCGATGAGTTCTTCCATCGCCCGCCCGCCGGTGCCGATCGCATGGAACGCGATGATGTCAATCTTCTCCGGGTCCATCAGCGCTTGAATCTGGCCGACCAGCGAAGTTGAGACCCCTAACATCGATGCGGCAAAGGTGGGTTTGTCGCTGCGCGCAATTGGGCCGCCGACTTTGCTCATGGCAGTGATCGCGGCTGCTGCGTTGGTAAAAATGGGACGTGTCACGGCGTTGATGCCCTGTATATCGGCGACAGAGTGCATCATCGTCACGTCTTTTGTGCCTACATAAGGGCCAAAGGGATTGGCCCCGCTGGCAATGGTGGACACCATCAGCTTGGGGACGCCGACGGGCAGTGATTGCATCACCCGGGTGCTGAGGGCTGTCCCGCGCGAGCCACCGATGGACAGCACACCACCAAGTTCGCCCTGCGCCAGCAAATCCAGCACGAAGTGAGTCGCGCCAGCAGCCATGACGACCAGCGCTTGCGCCTTATCGCCCTTCTCCACGATGGCTTGCAGCGTGCTCCCGCCCGCTGCCGCAACCTCCTGGCGGGTAATATCGGCGGGGGCGGTGGCTTCGTTGAGGACGCCCGTATCGATCACCAGCGGAGCGCCTCCTTGAGCGCGCACTTGCTGGCGGAGGAAATCGACTTCTGGGCCTTTTGTGTCCAGCGAGCCAAGAATGACCGTGAAGCGGGGCATAGGAACGATTCCTGTTGGCAGCTACCGTTTGCAGCCTGCTAGGGATTCCGGACAAAGAGGGGTAGTGAAAGAGGCCGATAGGCTGGTGTTTGTCACGTTAGCCATCAGCCTCTTTCAGCAGCCCTTCCAAACGATTAGACGATCAATGTCACTCAGTCCTCAATGATGGCAACCGCGCGAACCGGAGCTGCCGTTGAGTTCACCCATTTGATGGGGAAGACGCACAGCTTGAAGCCGGTGGCGGGCAACTGCTCGAAGTTCTGCATGTTTTCGAGATGGTAGTATTCCCGCTCCAGCATGACGCGGTGCGCGGGCCAAAATTCCTTCGTCTCAAACATGGACTTGACGGGGCGATCAAAGGTCACCGCGTCGATGCCGGTCACCTTGACACCCTGATCGAGCAGCCAGTGGGTCGACTCGGCAGTCATTCCGCAGTGATCGGTCAGGTAGCAGTCCTGATCGTTGTAGGCTCCGGCCCCTGTCCAGATCAACACGATGTCCAGCGGCTTGATGGTGTAGTTGATCTTTGCGACCGCTGCCTCCATGTCCTTGATGGTGATGCCGTGCCCGATCGGCTTGTCACGGAAGTCGAGCAAGACGCCATCGCCGTAGCAGTATTCGATAGGGATACCTTCCGGGCCGGGGGCGTCATCGCGCAGGTGGCGCAGCGAGTCGATGTGCGTGCCGACGTGGTCGCCCTGAATGACAACGCAGCTCGCCGTCAGCCAGGTCGTGCCATATTTTGCTGCGCCGATCCCGGTAGCAAATTCTTCCCAGTCCTCAACCATCGCGATCACCGGGCGCGCAACGCGGGGGAAAACGACCATATCCCCATGAACGTCCATGCTTAGATCGATAACTTTAGCCATTCTCTATGTGCTCCTTTGCTTGCAGATACTTGTTCATTTGAAGGAAAGTGTGCTTTCCATGAAATGTGTGATGATTACCAGAATGTGACAATTGCCTTATCGCTGAGAGGATGATCAATGTCGATGACCGAGATCGGGACTTCTCCTTCTTTGTTGTAGTAAATCATGGCGTTCAGCCGGATCCGTCCGGTGGTCGGATCGATGAACATCTCGTTGAAACCACCATAGTGCGCGTCCAGCTCGTCGACCAGCTCCCGCATCGTCGACATACTCGTTTGCCAGGGTTCTTTGAGGGTGTTCCCGGTGAGCATGGCGACGTGGGCGATGTAACGAAGCTCAAGCGTCAGCATCATTCCACCTCCACACCCAGCTTCTGGAACTCTTCAAGAACGTAGTCCATATCCAGCTCGCGCAGCTTCTCGGCGGTCGGGATCGAGGTAGCCAGACTCCAGCCATTTGCACCGTAGTATTCGTCCAACATGCCATCAAACACCGGCTCCAGGCGCGGGTAGCCGAACCCGGGAACATCCTCATACATCATGCGGTGAGGAGGCTTGTCGTCGGCACGGCGAAAACCCTCACGGATGTTGAAGGCGCGGTCCAGGTTCATCAGGCGCTCGCCGGTCGTGATAAACTCCTGATAGTCCATCTCAATGCCCGACGCCGCGCAGAACATCCTCCACCAGGGGCGCTTGTCCAGCCCTAACGTGTCGCGGACCAGGAAGACACACCCCGGCAGGCTCTCGACGATCGCCCGGCTGATGGTGAACCAGCGCAGCAGCTTGCCCTTTTCCTGTGGATTGCGCCCCTGGAACGCCAGCCTCAGGTCGAGGTCAAGGCCCAGTTCGGCCAGCTCTTCTTTGGGCATCAGGTTGGGGTTGCAGGGATAGGGGGGGTACCATCGGGTGTGATCCGGCCCCACCTCGCTGACGGCGATGCCAAGCGCCACCATGTAATTGTTCCGCTCGGTGATCGCCTCGATCTCCTGCCCTTTGACGACCAGCGCCCATTCCTCCGACCCCTGGCCGACGATTTTGGCCGCTTCTGCACAGCCCAGCGCCAGCAGCTCGCCAAAGCCTTCCTTATAGGCCATCTTGCGCACCAACTCGATAAGCCCCTCAGGATCGGGACAGCCGAAGCTCAGGTCGATGCCGTCGGTGTCGGCTTTGGTCAGAACGCCCTTTTCGTAGCATTCCATCGCCCAGCCGAGCGTGAACCCGACGTGAAAAATATCAAGCCCATACTGGTTGCACAGCCCGCTGATCACCAGCACGAGATCGAGGTCGCTGTTGTCGAGCAGCGAGGCGAACACGACCGGCTGCCCGGCCCAGTAGTTCCCGCCTTTGAAACCCTGATACTTGCCTTTAGGGATGCGGTACAGCTTCTGGCAGGCAGGCCAGGGGCAGCCGAAGCAGGCTTTTGCCTTCGTCACGTACTCGTCCAGGTATGGCTCGCAGGAGATGGCCGTCGCTTTGTCATTGTCCCAGCTCATCTGCTGGGCGTTGCGCGTCATCAGGTTGCCCATGTCGGTGAACAGGCGGGCCAGCACCGGCGCTCCCGACGACGACCAGACGGGCGTCCACGGATCGCGGGACGTTTTCAGCGCGACCTTGTGATAGTACTCACGGTAGGCATCGAGAAACGCGTCATAATCGTTGACCCGGATGCCTTTTGTCCCCCGGACGGCCAGCGCCTTGAGCTTTTTGTCGCCCATCACCTCGCCGCAGCCAGCCCGCCCCCCGCTGTTGTTCAGGTTGCCCATGATCACGGCGGAGTGCACGCGGTTTTCGCCTGCGGGGCCAATGTAACGCAGCTGGATATCCGGGTCGCTGAGTTCCCGGCGCAGCGCGGCGTCGGTCTGATCGGTGGTCAGCCCCCACAGGTGGCTGGCGTCGCGAATCTCGACCGTATCGTCCTGAATGTAGAGGTAGACCGGCTGATCCGCTTTCCCGCTGATCGCGAGATAGTCGATCCCGGCCTTGCGCAGCTCTGGCCCGAAGAAGCCGCCGAAGCTGCCCTCCGCCACCGTGCCACGCGGCGACTTGCAGGCGACGGACATGCGGCCATGTCCCACCGGCAAACCGTCCATCAGACCGGTTCCAAAGTAGAGCGTATTTTCCGGCGAGAAGGCATCGATCCCGGCTCTGGTTTCCTCAAACAGCAGCCGGGCGTTCATGCCGCGCCCGCCGATGTGCTGTCGGGTCCACTGCTCCGGTAGAGTCTCCCGGCGGATTGCCCCGGTTGAGAGGTCGACTCTTAAAATGGTCTGGACCTCGTTCTCACGGACGGCCATCACCCTGCCTCCATCACATCCGGCAGGTTATAGGGCAGCGGCCACTTCCACGGCGCAATCACCTTAAACATGCTGTAAGCCTTGCGGGCTTCTTCGTATTCCAACCGGAGTTCGACCGCTTCACCCTGCGTGGCGTAGATCAGCGCCCCGGTGGGGCACAGACTGACACAGGTTGGTACGCCGTCATCGTTGATGCAGCGGACGCAGCGCCCATTGCAGTCGACAATCGGGATGTCGCGTTCCTCACCGGGAACTTTGACGATCTTGATCCGGGCCTCGTCGCTGAAAACGCCGTTTGCCAGCGACGAGCACATCGATTGACACAGGCGGCATCCGTTACACAGGTCCTCGATAACGTAGATGCGTTTCATGGCTAAGACTTCTCGCTCCTAGAGAACGGCTGAACAGGGATGCCCCCCACATCTGTTCAGAGTGTTCGTGTTTGGGGGTTATGATATGGGAATGCGGTTTTTCTCCAGATCGTCAGCGATGTCCGCCAGATCGAGCTCCTCTAACCGGGAACGGGTGGGAATCCCCGTTTCGGTATTCCACTTCTGGACGGTGTACCAGGCCTCTTTCATGGGTTCGAGAATCGTGTAGATTTCGCCCTTGGCCGGGCCGGATGGCATCGGCTCCTCGGTGAAGCGCGGCGGGAGGGTGTCATCCTTCGCGGTCAGGCCCAGCCGCGCGTTGTGCGCGCGCTCGACGTTCGCCACACGCACGCCCGTCTCCAGAATTTGCTCGGTCGTGAAGCCGTAGTTCGTCGCGGCGTTATACAGCGCCGGGAGAATTTCCAGCATCTTGTGCAGGGTCTTGTCGACGGTTTCGGTGTAGTAAGTCCAGGGGAATTTGCAGATGCCCATCAGGTCGGGGACGGTGATGATGCTCTGCCAGTAGCGAAGCTTCTCAGCAGCCTCCAGGATGGGCATGTGATCCAGCGTATACCCTGCCGGGCAGGATATCCGCAGGTGGTCGGCGCCGCGAGGGCCTACGGCGTAGCGGAAGTTGTAAACCTTCACCACACGCGCATCGACCGGTGCGGGGGTCATTCCCTTCACATGCACCGCGTACCGCTCTGCCCCGCCTCCGATCGTTTCGGCGATGGCTCGCACGCCATTGGCCGCCATATTTGCATAGTCGCCCTCACGGTAAGCGATGCGGCGCACCAGTTCCAGCATGGCGTGGTAGTTGCCCCAGGTCAGGTCGAGGCCATCGGTGTCATTCTGTGTGATGAATCCGCGCTCGTACAGTTCCATCGAGTAGGCCAGCACCCCGCCCAGGTCGAGGGTGTCCATCCCGTAGCGGTTCGCCAGCTCGTTGCCCTTGAGAACCGCGCCCAGATTATCGTTGCCCACCGCCGATCCGAACGCGACGGCGGTGCAGTATTCGGGGCCGCCGACTTCTGTGCCCGCGAATTCCCCTTCGGTAATCAGGCAGTATTTGTCAGGGGAGAGAGCGCAGCGGTAGCACCCTGTCGTCTTCAGCAGGTAGCCACTTTCGAGCAGCGCGTCATTGTCAATGCTCTGCTTGCCTTCAAATTGGCCGTACTGGTAATTTCGGGTGTTGCTGGCCCCGATCTCCCAGTGATGGTCCATCAGGGTGCCGAGTGTTCCGCGGACGACAAAGTCCTGCGCCCGCCTATCCTCGGCTTCCATCGTAAACATCTCGCTGGCGTATTTTTTGAAGGCCTCAGGATCGTGCAGCGGGATGGAGCCGGTGCCGCGCACGGTGATCGCCTTCAGATGTTTGGACCCCATCACTGCGCCGATGCCGGTGCGGGCAAAGGCGTGCTCTTTGTCGGCCATAATCGCGGCCATCCGAACCAGGTTCTCACCGGCCTGGCCGATTGCCGCAACGCGGATCCCCCGCGGGTTTTCTTCTTCCAGGATTTGGACCGTCTCATAGACATCCCGCCCCCACAGGTGGGAGGCATCCCGGATTTCAACCTGATCGTTGTCAATGGCGATGTAGACGGGCTTCTCAGCTTTGCCGGTAATAAGCATCAAGCTGTACCCGGCCCGCCGCAGGATCGCTCCCCAGAACCCGCCTGAGTTGGCGTCGCCCAGGATGCCGGTCAGGGGGGAACGTGCGCCCGCGACGATGCGCCCGGTGGCGAACGTCGGCGCGCCGGTTAATGCGCCGGGGGCGAAGATCAGGATGTTTTCAGGCCCAAGCGGATCAACGTCTTTCGGGATGAGGTCATATTGAAGCCGGGACGTAAACCCCCGCCCGCCAATGTATTTCTTGGCGAAGGTCTCATCCAATGTGTCGAACTCGATTTTTCCGCTGCTGAGGTCTACTTTTAAGACGCGTCCCAGATAGTCGCTATGTCCACTCATAGAGATCACCTCTCAAACAATAGAATGTACGTGTTAGGGTAGGCAGACCTGGAAGCTTCCCAGGCCTGCCTGTTGCGGTCAGATGGGTAGCTGCCTGCTAACCCAGAATTTCGACCACGCCCGTGTTGCCGTTGACGCGTACGCGGTCGCCGGTCTTGATGCGATATGTTGCGTCCCCTGTGCCCACTACGCCGGGGATGCCGAACTCGCGGGCAACCACTGCGGTATGCGCGAGAACGCCGCCGGTATCCGTCACGACGCCCTTGATTTTGCTGAAGACCACGACCCAGGCGGGGTTCGTCATCTTGCAGATCATGACCTCGCCCTTCTTCACGGCGTCGAACTCCTCCGGGCCGATCACGACGCGGGCCGTTCCCTCCGCGATGCCTGCGGCTGCCGGCAGTCCATGAACCTCGTCGGTGGGCAGGTCCTCGCCGCGCTGAGCGCGCTCGAAGCGTTCCGGCCACCCCCAGAGGGTGTGGTACGGCTCTTCGTACATCGCCCAGTGAGTTGCCGTCCCGACCCAGTCACGCGGTCGGAGCTGCTGGGCCTTTTCCCAATCGCGCCGGGCTTCCTTGATGATGGCCTTGCCGTCGTAGCCGTCCGGGCAGGCGACATAGGCTCGAAGCTGGTCATACTCCAGGAACATGATGTCCTCTGGCTGACGCAGCAGCCCTTCCTTGACCATGTGGCGCCCGATATCCATCAGGACGAGCCGCATACGCCCGAACGTTCCCTGGTCGATGTAGAAGTGGTGGTCCGGCGTGAGCGGCATCATCTTGGTTGCGAGCCTGAGCGCTTGTTCCAGTTCCTCGACGGCTTCTTCCGAAGCTGTTTCGGGGATCAGGGCTCGCAGCTCCTCGATAGCCGCCTTGTGGTCGGCTATCATCTTCTGGTACTGGGCGGGGAAATCGTAGTCGGAGGCGAGATAGCCCTTAATGTTCTCGATGCAGGGCTTCGGGTCCTCGATCCACAGCGGGTTGATGTACTCGTGCGGATACATGGTCGCCTTGACGCCGAACTCCTCAAGATACTTGCCGACATCTTCCAGGAAGGCGCGCCCTTTCTCGTCCGCCTCCAGCGCGGGGAGAATGGCGGCTGCCGTCTCGCCGCTGTCGAAGATGGCCTTCAGGTGTTCGTCGGCCTTGACCTTTTCCTTCAACTGCCACAGGGCTTCCAGGCTGTCCCAGTTGCGGTCCTTGATTGAGATCAGGATGCGGCCAATGAGCGCCGGGTCGACCTCGCCGATCACCTTGCCGACGGCGGCTTGCAGGTCCATAGAGGACTGGAACTGCGCCAGGTTCAGGATCCAGTGAATGCGGAAGTGCCGTTCCTGGATGTCGATGGCCTCTTCGAGGAAGACCATCAACTCTTGCAGCGTGGCGGATTCGGTGTCGAAGTCGTCCAGGTATTCAAAGTTGCGCAGCATTTCGGGCAGGTAGCGGTTGTTCCACCAGTCGAGGAAGTTGTCGGCGTAGGTGGGCATGATCCACCCGTAGTATGGGCCGAGCATCTGAGCCGACTCGGCTTCGCGCGGGACGACGGCGCTGTACAGAAAGCCGTTGATGCGCTTGCCGATCCAGGCCTTGCCGAGCGGGAAGCCGAAACGCCGGTACATGTATTCCAGCGTCGGACCCCACCACCCGTTCAGGCTCCAGTACATGGGGGAGATCGGAAGGCCGACATGGTTGTCGTCAAAGAACCAGAATAGTCCTTTTTCCTCCTCGCTTTCCCACTCGACGGGAAAGCTTTCATCTCCGAAAAATGTGGCGAGAACTTCGTTTGCTTCTGGCATTTTCTTACCCCTTTGAGTAAGCTAGTATTATTCAGCCTTTGTCTGAATTCGTGATGAGTCGACTGCCAGGTCCGCCATCGGAATCAGGGCAGAGGCTGTTTCCTGTCTCCGTGTCCAGAGAGACCATACTGGCATACGCAGCTATGTGCCGGGCTTCGTATGGGGCCAACTTAGGCCATTTTCTCCCGCACGTCGGGCTGAACCTCAACCTCACGCGGGAACGTGATCGTCACGTTGAACCAGCCGAAGACAGCGCCCAGCCAGCCGACCAGTATGGCCCAGACACCGGCGATGATCGGTGCCAGCACCGGCGTCGTCCACCCGAACTGCGGGAAGGCGCCCGTGAAGTACACGGCGAGCATCATTGCCATGCCGTTGAAGTAGGCGAGTGAGCCCTTCTGGAAAGCAGGAACGTAGTCCATCACGTACACCATGATCGCGACCGCTACCCCAAAGCCGATGCATATCGCGAGGAAGGGGTGCATGAAGGCGCTAAGCACGCTGTTGGCCGCCATGCCCGCCGTTGAAAACAACACACCGGCAGCATAACATGGCAGGATGATTTTGAACGCCGAGGGGCTCGCGCCATATACGAAGTACTGCGCCCACACGACGAAGGCTGCCCACAAGGGGATGTTCCAATTCCCCAGGTACATCCCCAGCGGGAGGGGCAGCAGCGCGGTGATAACCACTGCGAGGAAAAATGGGATCGTATTCTTTACTTGCTTCTCCATGAGATATAACCTCCGAAAACTAGTTGGACAAAGTCAGTGCATGGCCGATGACTGCGCGGTTTCGAGGCTCGACAGAGGCATCAACCTCACCTTCTACCCAATACCTCACCTCCTTGTTACCCGGAGAAAACAACCTGCTGGCGTGTGTCGCCAGGAACAGTCAATGCAAGGAAGATGAACATGGTTGGATCGGCGGATAGAAATGTTTTTCTGAGGGCCAGTGTGATAAATGATCGGGGTGCGGTCGCGCCCCGTTAGATGGGTGGGTGATGCGCCTGCCCCTGCGCCGCTGGCGTGCCGGTAAAATGGGGGATGCTTGGCCCGGACTTTCGCATGCAGCCGAAGGGGATCCAACGTTCAGTTCGACTTGAGGGCGTAAGGTATTCTTGTCCAGTTTGTTCCGACCGTTGGTCAGCGCCATGACATCATCCAGGGGGAAGGCTGCTTGTCGATTTCGACTATGGCGTTGTGAATGCAGCTGTTCCTACGGTGTAGATGGTTTCCACAACTCACGACAAAAACTAAGACGATACCGGTAACCTCGCCCCGTATCAAGCACCAATCAACGACGTGTGCCTATCATGAGTGGGCTGTACGAGAAGCTATATTTGCTGGGATGCTTCAGTCGATAAAATCGAGCGCGCCAGCAGCATTCTTCTCGTTTTGTAAACCTGCCTTATTGATGCCCCTAGAAATTACCAGATAGTTGATGTAGCGATTGGCGATAATCTGGTTTTGAAAGAAAATACCGTGCGTAGAAGATTATAGATTATCGATTATCGATAATCTATAATCTATAATAACTTATTTACGGTGTATGTCAAGAGGCATCTGGAAAAATTTGTTTCAGGACGATGGGGCAAGCCCCTGCCCGTTCAGTACATCGAGGTCAACCTGGCTGATCTGGCGCAGGTTCGACGCTGTATCAGCGGTAGGAAAAGGAGGAGCGGGCAGCGCTTTTGCAACTTCTGGCGAAGCGGATTGCAGAAAAACCTCGATGGCGAGATGATCGTCCACGAGCCTCATTCGCCGTTTGCTACTTGAGAGCGCTTGTGGATGGCTCCCACAAACTGGCCTGGATGGGTGTGCCCCGGAGCAAATAAATCCGCGAAGGGGCAGCCTGTTTGCCACCTGTTCAAGATGCGCCCGGCCCAATCTGGACGTGTTTGATTCCCCGGAAAAACCGGCCCCAATAATTTGCATAAATAGATTGAATAAGCTACACTGTGAGTGTAGTGAATGCAGGATGCAGGACTTCGACGCAAGAACCCAACCCCGGCATTGCTAAGCCGGGTTTTTTCTTGAACAAGGCCTTTCCCTGCTGGACATTACAATCTTTCTTGAGTAGGGTAAAGGAGACTATACCCATGGCAGACCGTGTAATGGGAACCGTGAAGTGGTTCAATGGCGCGAAGGGCTACGGCTTCATCGCTCCTGATGACGGCGAGAAGGACGTTTTCGTCCATCACAGCGAGATTCAGGGCCAGACCGGTTTCCGTGACCTGAACGAGGGCGACCGCGTCGAAATGACGATCGAGGACAGCCCCAAGGGTCCACAGGCCGTCAACGTCATTCGCGTCTAGGCAACGTTACCACATCATTGGCCTGCACGGCCAACCCCCCGTTTCGGGGGGTTTTTTTATTTCTCCTCGTGCGCTGGAACATAGTAGCCCACTTCCAGTATGATGAAGGCATGAGCCTTTAGCGTGAGAATGGAGGCGGCCATGCCGTTCGATTCGTTCGGTCTGACGGAGGTTATCGCCATCGTCGTCGGGCTGGTGGTGCTGCTGGCCGGGCGGCGCCTGTTCTGGCTGTTCGTCGGCGCTGCCGGGTTTCTGGCCGGATTCATGATCGCCGGTAACCTGCTGGCGGACGCCTCACCGGTCGTCGTGCTGATCATCGCGCTGCTGGGCGGCGTGATCGGCGCGCTGCTGGCCGTGCTGCTCCAGCGGGTCGCGATCTTCCTCGCCGGGCTGATCGCCGGGGGCGCGCTCGTGCTGGTGGTGATGCAGGGGGTCGGCGTCGAGGCGGGGGTTGCGCTGATCGTCGGCGCGGTCACCGGTGCGGTCGTCGGCGGCGTGCTGGCGCTGATCCTGTTCGACCCGGCGTTGATCATCCTGTCGTCCCTCGTCGGCGCGACGCTCGTCGCGGAATCCCTGCCGCTGGCCGAGACGTGGCAGATCGTCGTCCTCGTCGTGCTGGCTGGCGTCGGCATCGTCGTGCAGACGGCCCTGTTCCGCCGGAAAAAGGCGCGCGCCGAGCGGGTTGAGGAGTAGGATACGCGGCTCGCGGAGCGGTGATTTTTTACGACGAATCGTTTATTGACAAAGATTGTTCAAATAGTATACAATCATTTCGTATAATCCCGGTCCTCCGAGCTTACCCGCGTCTATCATCATGAGGAGTGGCGGCGCGTGCTGCACCGAAAAAGAGAACGAGGAATGGCCCTCCCGGTTAAATGGCGCAAGGTGTTGCGCGAGTTGTGGGGCAGCAAGGCCCGCACGCTTCTCGTCGT
>CAZWUX010000022.1:0-1806 GCA_964637665.1 uncultured Anaerolineae bacterium | reverse complement strand
CGTGCTCGCCATCGCGGCGGGCGTGTTCGCGGTGGGGACCATCGCCAACTCGTGGATCATCCTGCTCAACGACCTCAACACGGCCTACCTGGCGACGGACCCCGCGAGCGCCGTGCTGACGCTCGAACCATTTGGCGAGGATGTCGCCAGCGCCGTCGAGGGGATGCGCCAGGTGGCGGTGGCGGAGGGCCGCGCGACGGCCATCGTCAAGCTCAACACGCCGGATGGTGAGCAGATCAACCTGACGCTCTACGCGGTCGAGGACTACGCCGACCTGCGCCTCAGCCGCATGACGCCCGAAACCGGCGACTGGCCGCCCCGGCGGCGCGAGCTGTTCGTCGAGCGGTCATGGGCCGACAGCCTGCCGGGCGTCGAACCGGGCGACACGGTGACGGTCGAGACGCCGGACGGCGAGCTGCACGATCTGACGTTCGGCGGACTGGCGCACGACCTCCACCACCCTGCCGCCTTCGTCTCCGATATGTCCTACGGCTACGTGACGCTCGACACGCTCGAATGGCTGGGCCAATCGCGCCGCTTCGACCGCCTGTATCTGACGGTCGCCGAGGACACGGATAACCCGGAGCACATCGCCGCCGTCGTGGCGGAGGTGAAAGACCGGCTGGAGCAGAGCGGCTACACGACCCTCGCGACGAACATCCCGACGCCGGGCGCGCACTTCGCCGCGCCCTTCGTGCAGGCCATGCTGCTGATTTTGGGCGTGCTGGGCGGGTTCTCGCTGCTGATGAGCGGCGCGCTCGTCTTAAACACGGTCGCCGCCGTCGTGACGCGGCAAACCCGGCAGATCGCCGTCATGAAGGCCATCGGCGGGCGGCGCTCTCAGATCATGGGGATTTACATCTCCTCCGCCGTGATTTTCGGGGCGCTGTCGCTTGTCATTGCGGTCCCTCTGGCGCTGGTTGGGACGCGTTCACTGACCGGCTTCATCGCCGGGATAGTCAACTTCGACGTGCTGACGACGAACATCCCACCGCTCGTCATCTTGCTGGAGGCCATCATCGGGCTGCTGTTCCCGGTCATCGCCGCGCTGATCCCCGTGCTGGCCGGGACGGCGATCACCGTGCGCGAGGCTATCGGCGAGAAGGGCATCGCCGATCAGGGCGGGGGATTCATCGCCCGCCTGACCGGACCGGCAGGGGTCGCGTCGAGCCGGGTCGTGCTGGCCTTCCGCAACGTGTTCCGGCGCAAGGTGCGGCTGGCGCTGACGCTGATGACGCTCACCATCGCCGGGGCGATCTTCGTCGCCGTGCTGAGCGTCCGCGCCTCGCTGATGGGCACCTTCGATCAGGTGCTCGGCTATTTCCAGTACGACGTGAGCACCGATTTCAACGAGGCGTACCGCATCGAGCGCATCGAGCGCGAGGCAAAACGTTTCGCGGAGGTGACGCGCGTCGAGGGCTGGCTGACGGAGCGCGTGGCGCGCGTCCGGCCCGACGGCACCGAGAGCACGAACTACCTGCTGTTCGGCGTCCCACCCGAGTCGGATTTCCTCGATCCGGTGCTGATCGACGGGCGCTGGCTGCGCGCGAACGACGCGAACGCCGTCGTCGTCAGCGCCGACTTCCGCAACGACGAGCCGGACATCCGCGTCGGGGATACGCTCACGCTGGCGATAGGCGACGACGAGATCGACTGGCAGGTGGTGGGGATCGTCACGACGCAGTTCAGCGAGCCGCCCTACCTCTATACCTCGCGGGCAGCGCTGGGCCGCGAGCTGAACCGGGTGGGCTTCGCTAACCGGATTCTGATCGAGTTGCGAGGCGGATCGGCGGCGCAGGAGAAGCG
>CAZWUX010000021.1:0-24955 GCA_964637665.1 uncultured Anaerolineae bacterium | reverse complement strand
CGGCGGGGCAACGCCCACATGGCGAGCGGTGAGGTCCAGAACGTATCGTCGTGCAGCACGAGGCGGCCCGCCTCGACGTGCTTACCCAGCCGCTCGCCGAAGACCCGCATGTGCGCATCCTCGCTCCCGGCGAGGTGCGCCACCGTCTCGTGGAAATCCTTGATCATCGCGTCAGAAACGTAGAACGGGTACGGCTTCAGGTGCAGATGCACCATCGCCCCACCCGCCGACATGGCGTAATCGGCCAGCGCCAGATCGCAGACGAACTCGAACCCGGCGTTGTCCGTGATGATGTCGACGCGGGCGGCGTCGCGCCGAAGCTCGGTGATGTACCCGATCACCGCCTCGCGGTCGTCGGCGAGGATACGGTGTGCCTTCTCGCCCTCCTCGATATGCCCGCGCTGGTTGGCTTCACCCGCAGGCCACAGGCTTTGATCGGCCTGATTGCCCCACAGCGCCACCGAGATGACCCGCCGCAGCGCGTCCGCGTCCCACGCGCCGCCCTCCAGCCAGCCGGTGAGCTGCGCGCTCAACGTCCGGATCGCCCCATCCATCGTGACGAGTCCCTGCCGCTTCTGGACGACGAACGGGTCGACGCCCGCCAGCGGCCCGTCCCCGAAATAGCCCATCGCCGCGAGGATGCGGCGGTAGAAATACATCTCGACGAAAAACCAGGGGACCTCCAGCCAGTTCCGCCCGCGATACAGCCCGATGTAGCGCTTCCAGTCCGACGCGTCGGGCGCGCCCCCGGCGTCTACCGACTGGATCGGCGCATCGGGGATTTCGCGGCGCAGATCCTCGATCCGCGAGTTGACCTCCGCCGGAAAGCCGTTCTCCGCGAGCGTCCGCGCCGCGATGTCCGGCAGCCGCTCGACGATGGAATATTCCGTAAACGTACCGGTTTCCGCGCCACGCAGCGGCTCAGGGAGGGATGTCTTGGAGTCACTGTCCGGGACCATGTGGTTGTCGCCTCTCATCATGATGCAATCACCACCGAATCATACCCGAGTGCGCCCGATCTTCCAATTGAGGCTTTTCGGCTGGTGGACGCCTGGCCGGGCTGCGCGCGGCGCACCATCTCCCCGGCAGCGCGGTCTGCCCACGTCCCGGTCGACCGTTCGCCTCGTGGTCCCGACTTGTCGAGTGCCGCCCAAACGCATACTATAAGACAGACTATGCTGACCGGTAAATCGGTTTGGCTTTGTGCTTCAAGCAGGCAGTGATGTGATCTCGACACCTGGCTTTCAAAGCGAAGAACGCCGTCATGCGTGCGCCGTGTGTGCATGGGGTGCGCCCGCCCTGAGCGCAGCACTGGGGACGGCTGCCATAATGCCCGACCTCCAGCAAATGCCCGCCGCAGATATCACGCTGGCGGTACTGCTTGCACTGGGGTTGGCTGCTGCGCTTGGCTGGGCGCTGGCTGCCGCGCTTCGCGAGGCCAGCCGCCGCCGTGAGGCCGAGCGTGCCCTCGCCACCATCCAGCGCAGGCAGGCGGGTATTGAGGCAAAGCGTGCGAACGACGATAGGAAGGAGACGCCGGGCCATCGCGCCCTGCTCCAGGGCAGGCCCGCCATCGTCGGCACGCTCATCGACGTGACGGCCCGGCAGCAGGCGGAGCAGCGGCTTGCCCATGAACGAGAACTGCTCAACGTGCTGATGCAGAACATCCCCGATACCATTTATTTCAAAGATACCGGCCTGCGTTTTACCCGCGTCAACCCCGCTCAGGCCGACCTGATCGGCCTCGATTCGCCTGACGAGGCCATCGGCAAGACGGATTTCGATTTTTTCCCGGAAGAATTCGCGCTGGAGGCCTACGTTGACGACCGGCACGTCATCGATACGGGCGAGCCTATCGTCGGCAAGCTCGAAGTTCTTGTCAGCGAGGATGGGGAGGAGCGCTGGCTCACCGCGTCGAAAGTCGCCATCCGCAACGACGAGGGTGAGATCGTCGGGATAGTCGGCATCACGCGCGACGTGACGGATCGCCACCACATCGAGCAGGCGGAGCGCGATCAGCGCGCGCTGTCTGAGGCCCTGCGCGACACGGCGCAGGCGCTGACGAACACGCTGGACCTCGACGACGTGCTCGACCGCATTCTAGAGAATCTTGGCCGGGTCGTCCCCCACGACATAGCGAACATCATGCTGCTGGAGGACGGCGTCTGCACCATCGTGCGCACACGCGGGCACGGACCCGACGGGGAGGCCGGACAGCGGATGCTGGGGATGCGGCTTTCGCTTGACGAGGTGGCAGGCCTGCGCCAGATGATCCGTACGGGCGAGCCACTGGTCATTCCAGACGTGAGTACTTACGCGGACTGGGTCCGCTTCCCCCTGACGAACTGGGTGTACTCCCACGCGGGCGCACCGATCGTGTATGGGGATGAGACGCTGGGCTTCATCATGGCAGACAGCGCCACGCCCGGCTTCTTCTCAGCCCTACACGGCGAACAGCTGCGCGTTTTCGCCACGCAGGCAGCCGTCGCCATCCGCAACGCCCGCCTCTACAGCGAGCTTGAGGATCACAACGCCGCCCTCGAACAGGCCGTCACCGAAGCAACGACCGAACTGCGGCAAGCGCTAAGACGGCAACGGGCGATCCTCTACAGCAGCCCTGACGCGATTCTCACGCTCGACGCCGCCGGAAAGATCGACTCGGTCAACCCGGCCTTCGACGACCTTTTCGGCTACCCGTCCGACGCCATCGAGGGGCAGCCGCTCACCCGGCTGGTGGCTCCGGCGGAGGCCGCCCGGCTGTCTACTGCGCTGGTCGACGTGGCCGCGACCCGGCAGGTCAGCCGCATCGAGCTGGTTGCCCTGCGTGAGGATGGCACGACGTTCGACGCCAACCTATCGCTCGCCCCTATCGAGGAGAACGAGGCGCTGATCGGGATCGTGTGCACCCTGTGGGACATCAGCCCCATCAAGGAGGTCGAGCGTATGAAGAACACGTTCGTCTCCAACGCCGCGCACGAGCTTCGCACGCCGCTCACGTCCATTCACGGCTATGCCGAGCTGCTGCTCTCCCGCGAGCTTGAGGCGGAACGTCAGCGCCGCTATCTCACGTTCATTCACCAACAGTCGCAGCGTCTTTCGCGCATCGTGGACGATCTATTTGACATCGCCCACTTCGAGAGCAGCCGAAACATCGAACTGCAGCTTGGGCAAGTCGACGTGGCAAGTCTGATCGAGGAGGTCGTGACCCAGTTTCAGGGGACATCGTCCGGCCACGAGATTTCCTATCGCGTAGAAGCCAGTATGCCTCACATCGCTGCCGATCCGTTCAGGCTGTCTCAGGCGCTGCGCAACATCCTGTCAAACGCGCTCAAATACTCGCCGGGTGGTGGTAGAATAGAGGTCCAGGCGAGTTCACAGGACGATGCCCTGCTGATCGAGGTGCATGATGAGGGGATCGGTATCGAGCAGCGCAAGCAGGCCGCGATCTTCGATAAGTTCTACCGGGCAGACGGTTCGAACACAGCGACCAGCGGCACCGGTCTGGGGTTGACCATCGCGAAGCACATCATCACACTGCATGGCGGCACGATCTGGGTAGAGAGCGAGCCAGGGATGGGCAGCACCTTTTACTTTACCATCCCCTTCGGGCACACCCGCACGCTCTCCGACAATTGAGGGTTTTCACTCGTTCCAGCTTAGGCTACCTTTTCCCACTTACACACGGAGTAGACCTATGAAAAAGATATTGATCGTGGACGATCAACCCGAAGTCCGGGAGCTGGTCAGCGTGACCCTTGAGGTCGGCCCGTACCAAATACTGACCGCCTCAGATGGCACCGAAGCCCTCCAGACGGCGCGGCAGGAGCATCCCGACCTGATGCTGCTCGACATTATGCTGCCCGGCGGTGGGCCGGATGGGCTGGAGGTGTGCCGCCAGCTCAAGAGCGATGAGCAGACGAACGATATCTTTATCGTCATGCTGACCTCCAAAGGTCAGGATCGCGATAAGGAGCTTGGCTATGAGGCCGGGGCCAACGACTACTTCATCAAGCCGTTCAGCCCTCTTGAGTTGATCGAGAAGGTGGAAGAGGTGCTTGGCAACTGAGCCGTCTCTTTTTAGCCATGTGGAGTGCGGGTAACAGGTATGGATGAGGAAAGGGCAGCCGGGGACACGCAGGAGACGAGCCTCGCGTATCGCCAGGCCCTCGCTTATGGTAAGGACCTCGTGCGCGTCTACCTCGCGGAGAAAGCCCGCCGCGAGGAGCTTGAGGTTGCTCACCGGGAGCTTGAGAAGCGCGTCGAGGAGCGCACCGCCGAGCTGCGCGAGGCCAACCGGCGGCTCAAGCGGGAGATAGCAGAACGTCAGCAGGCTGAGGAGGCGGAGCGCAAGCGCACCCGCGAGCTGGCCGTGATCGAGGAGCGACAGCGCATCGCCCGCGAGCTTCACGACGCCGTCAGCCAGACGCTCTGGTCGGCCAAGCTGCTCGCCGAGGCGCTCCCGGCCCTGTGGGAGCAGGACATGCGCGAGGGGGAGACGATGCTGGTCGAGCTCAAGGGGCTGATCGGCGGGGCGCTGGCCGAGATGCGCACCCTGCTGCTTGAGCTTCGCCCTGAGCGCCTGACTGAAAAACCTCTCGGCGAACTTCTCGTCCAGCTTGGCGATTCACTCGTGACCCGCACCGGCATGACGATCGCCGTCGACGCCGAGGATGGGTGCAGCCTGCCTCCTGACGTGCGCGTCGCGCTATACCGGATCGCTCAGGAGGCGTTGAACAACGTCATCCGGCACGCCAGCCCGAAGACCGTTCAGCTCACGCTGGTGTGCCAGGGAGCGGATATGACGCTCAGCGTGCGCGACGACGGGCGCGGCTTCAACCCTGACAACATCCCTCCTGGACACTTCGGGATCAATATCATGCGCGAGCGGGCGGCTGACATCGGCGCGGATTTCGCCGTCGTCAGCGAGCGCGATCGTGGTACACTGATCACCGTCGTGTGGTCCGCTGAAACCCGGAGCAAGGCAGAGTCATGAGCAGTGAGGAAAAGATTCGTATCCTGATCGTCGACGATCACGCTATGGTCCGGCGCGGGCTGGCCGCCTTCCTGCGCACGGCGACCGATCTCGAACTCGTCGGCGATGTTTCCTCTGGCGAGGCCGCGCTGGCGGTGCTCGACGATGCCGCCCCCGATGTCATCTTGATGGACCTGATGATGCCCGGCATGAGCGGCATCGAGACGATCAAGGCCGTCAAAGACAGGTATCCTGACATCCAGATCATCACGCTGACGAGTTTTGGCAAGGAGGACCTCGTCAAGCAGTCCATCAAAGTGGGTGCGATCAGCTACCTGCTCAAGGACGTTGACGCGCAGGACCTCGTAGAGGCCATCCGGGCAGCCCATGAGGGGCAGTCCCGGCTCTCCCGCGAGGCGCTTCAGGCGCTCGTTGGCGCGCTCAAAAAACCGCTTTCCCCCGGCCATGACCTGACCAACCGCGAGCGCGAGGTGCTGGCGCTGATGGCCGAGGGCCTGAGCAACGGCGAGATCGCGCAGCGGCTCGTCATTGGCCGCTCGACCGTTAAAACCCACGTAAGCAACATCCTCTCCAAGCTCGGCGTTGACAGCCGGGTCGAGGCCGTGACGATTGCACTGGAGAATGACCTGGTCGACTGACGGACTGGCCTCTCCCCCAGATGGGGGAGAGGCGTTTCATCCCTTTTCCCTCTCATAAATCCCCCATCTTGTTCCACATATTTCCCTCTACAGCCTGATGTGCTGGCGCTGCCTGTTACTTAGACTGGTAGGTAATAACAGAGCGCAGTTCAAGCCGGATGCCCTGGCCGCTTTATTCGCAATGATTCAGACCGGGGGTTCGCTCAGCCCATCAGGAGGTAAGCGCATTGGCCCGCCGCTATCGCCGCATCAATCTGTTCCGCAAACTGCGCGGTCTGGCACTCGATGTGCTGATTATCCTGCTCCTCGGCGTGCTGATTGGCAACGGCCTGTCACGGCTGGCTGACCGGCCAGCGGAGGAACCGTTCGCACAGGCTGAGGCCCCCGGCGATTTCAGCATCGTGAATACGAACTACGACATTACTGGCGGGACACCCACTCGCGTCGAACGGGTCACGTTCGAGATGCTTATGGCGGGCGGCACCACCCCGGAGACGGTAGCCATTCAACTCGTGGAAGGCAGCGGAGACTGGTACGATTGCAGCAGCCCGGACGGCGTCGTCTGGGCGTGCCTGATCCCCGGCGTGCCTGTGATTCAGGTCAATGATCTCATTGTTACAGTTAGCTAAACCACCAGCCCGGAATACTTCGGGGCCTGCGCCCATTCGCGTCCTGATCGCGGATCGCCACGCCAGCGTGCGGCTGGGGCTGGCGGCCTGCGTGCGCGCCGCCCCTGACATGGAGGTCGCAGGCGAAGCCGAATCAGGCGAGCAGGTCCTCGCGCTCTGCGATGCCGTGCACCCGCACGTTGCTCTGATCGATCTCTTCCTGCCGGAAATGGACGGTGAGATGGTCACCCGTCTGGTTCGACAGGCGCATCCCGGCACGAAGATCATCGCGATGGCCGTTCTAGACCGCCGGTATCTGGCCGACATTGCACAGGCTAGCGGCGCGACTGATTACATCACAAAAGATATCTCGACTGTCGAGCTAACCAGGCGGATCCGGGCCGCCGTTCATTCCGCTGATTAGCCTTGTGTCTTTCTCGCCACAATCTGCTAGAATGAAGACAGTTCATAGATGACTTATCAATCGACGTACATGATGGCCGATTCTTCTTTCGACGACCCCCAAAACATGCCGGAAACCGACACCACAGCGTCCGGTGAGTTGTCGGCGGCGGAGCTTGCCCACCAGCAGGCGCTGAAATACGGCGAAGACCTGCGCCGCATCTATTTGGCGGAGAAGGCGAAGCGGCAGGAGCTTCAGCTAACCAACCAGCTTCTCAACGCCGTTTTCGACAGCACGCCGGATGGGCTTGTCGTGCTCGATGACGACCTGAATGTCCAGCAGGCCAACCCGGTCTTTCTCCAGTTCATCGAGGCCCGCGCCGACGAGGTGGTCCAGCAGCCCCTCACCGAGGTCATTCCCTCCGCACCGCTTATGGACTGGCTCCGCACCATGTCAGGTGAGCGGACCGGACGGGCACAGCTCGAATTCAACCTCGAAATGCCCATCAGACGGTCGCTCGTCGCCAACGTTGCCCGCCTTGAGGCAGGCCCGCAGCAGGGCTGGGTGCTGACGCTCCACGATCAAACCGAGCGCAAGCAGCTCGAATACCAGAAGATCGAGTTCATCAACATCGCCTCCCACGAGCTTCGCACGCCGCTCGCGTCCCTCGTCGGACTGTCCGAGCTGCTGGTTGAGATTCTCGACGAGGAGGAGGTTGGTGATTTAGAGGTCTATATCCGGGGGATGCACGAGGCGAGCATCCGGCTGGCGGGCATTGTCGACGAATTGGTCAACTTCACTCAGCTCAGCGAGGGCAGCCTCCAGCCGAGCGACACCACGACGGCCAGCCTGTCCGGCCTCATCGCCGACATCGTCGACCAGCTTGAGCCGCAGGCCGAGGAAAAAGGCATCAGCCTGACCATCGATCCCTCCGACGGCGGCATGGAACTGCACCTCAACGTCGTGCTGCTCCGGGCTGCGCTCCACCAGCTCATCCTGAACGGCATCAACTTCAATAAGCCCGGCGGCAGCGTCCACGTCGAGACGATCCGGTCGAACGGCGAGGTATCGATCCACGTTAGCGACACCGGGATCGGCATCCCCCAGTCCGAGATCGAGACGATCTTCCAGCCCTTTTTCCAGGTCGAGGATCACAACACGCGCCACGTCGGTGGGCTGGGGCTTGGCCTGTCGATCGTCCAGCACGCAGTGAGCCAGCTCAGCGGATCGCTGTCTGTGGACAGCACGCTCGGCGAGGGCTCGACCTTCGTCCTGACCCTCCCCATTGAGCAGCCTACCCCCGGCAACGTGGTCGCCGAGATGCAGGCCAAGCTCGACGCGTCGCACAAACAATCGCTCGCCTACGCGCGGGACATCCGCGCGCTTTACGACAAGCTCCAGCAGCATTTCATCGAGACACTGCGCGCCATCACCGAGGCGCTGGAGGCCCGCGACGATTACCTGCGCGGCCACACGGAGCGCGTCACGCAGCTAGCGGTGGAAATCGGGCGCGAGATGAGCCTGAGCTCCCAGCAGCTTGAATCGCTCGAACTGGGGTCCCGTGTCCATGACATCGGCAAGATCGGGATGCCCGACGCCGTGCTGTACGAGGCCGACGGCCTGCCCGAACGCGAATATGCCATCCGGTACCACGTCGACCGGGGCGAGCAAATCCTGTCGCCGCTTGAGTTTCTGGAAGACGCCCTGCCCATCGCCCTGTCCCACCACGCCCGCTATGACGGACAGGGCTACCCCGACGGGCTGTCCGGCGAGGACATCCCGCTCGGCGCGCGTATTCTGGCCGTCGCCAACGACTTCGACATCATGACCTCCCCTCGCCCGCACCGCGTTCCCCTCCCGCGTGAAGAGGCGATGGCGACGATCCGGGCGGGTGCAGGCACCGAGTGGGACCCCAATGTCGTGCAAGCTTTTCTCAAGGTGATGGATCACGGGGAAGCCTGATAAGGTGTGTGAATCGCACAGGCGAACGCCGGACCGGGCGTTCGCCTGTTTTTGTTTTCACGGAGGCGGCGTTCAGACTTATGGCGCGGCGGTCGGCTCGACCTCCGGTGTGCCGGTCAGCCCCGGCGTGCCGGTCAGGTCGGATGGCAGCGGCGTCGGCGCGGAACAGATGTCATAGCCGCGCTGGATCGCCTCCGCTATGAGTTCGTTCTCCCCGGCGGCAGCCTGCGCCTCGTCGAGATAGGTCTGCGCGGTCTCGCAGCGCCCCTCCTGCGCGTAGGCCAGCCCCACCTGATAAAGCAGATCGTCGGGCATCGAGTCGAGCGCAATGGCCTGCTCGAACGCGACGATAGCATCGCCGTAGTGCCCGTTGAAGTAGCGCAGCGATCCCATGCGCTGCCACGCGCTGCCGAACGATTCGTCGAGGTCGACCACGCGCTCGTAATAGGACAACGCCTCGGTCGTATCCCCTATGTACGTCTCGTACGTCCGCCCGATCTCGAACGCGACCATTGGATTCGACGGGGCGGCGGACTGCGCCTCGAACAGATGGTTAAGCGCGGTGTCGTAGTCGCCAAGCTCGCGGTAGACACGCGCCAGCGCAACACGCAGATATGGCAGCCGGGGGTGGATGCGCAGCGCGGCCTCGTACTGCGTCGCGGCGGCGGCGTAATCGCCGAGGTTTTCGAGCACGTACCCGTAATCCCGCCGGATGTCGACGCTGTCGGGCTGGAGGGCAAGCGCCTTCTCGATGGACTCCTGCGCCTGGTCCCAGCGGTCGAGGTCGACGAACGCCTCCGCGAGGTAGGAGTGGGCCAGCGCATAATTCTCGTCGATGTCGAGCGCCTGAAGGATGGTCGACGACGCCTGATCGGGGCGGCCCTGCCAGTCATACACCTTGCCCATGATGGCATATCCCGCCGGGTCGTAGGGATCGACCAGCACCGCGTCGTTGGCCGCTTCAAGCGCCTCGTCGAGCGCCGCCGTGCTGTCATCGCTCGTCATCAGCCCCGCCTCATAGATCAGCAAGCGGGCAACCTGAACGTGGTTATTCACGTTGTTGGGGTTCGCCTCGGCGGCCTGCCGGTACAGGTCGATGGCCTGCGGCAGGTTCCCATCCTGATAGGCTTCTTCAGCCTGCGCCTCCAGGTCCGAGGCCGGGGCGTCACCCTCTGCCGTTTGCGCGGCGGGCCGCTCGACAGAATCTGCAACCGGGGCTGCCTGACGACGCTCCGAGGGGGATCCCCCTTCGAACAGCCACCCACTCACCGTTTCCTGATTGCGGTAGGCCCACACGCCAGCCGCGATCAACACAATATAAACGACGATGCGGAACGGGTCGTTGCGCGGGCCCCGGTTCGGGCTGGGAGGCTTATAGTTTGCGTAGCTGCGCCGCCGGATGCGCCGCCGCTGATCTTTAAGTGGAATTCCCACAGGAGGAGTGCTCCTCGCCGGTCGTCATTCTTCAGACCCGGACGTCCCGCCCTGCTCCGCCTGCATGGCGCCGTCGTCCGTCCCTTCGCCGCCGTCCGTCGCATCACCGGAGGACTCGCTGCCGGGGCGCTCAAGGTATACATCCGGCTCGGCGTAATCAGCCGGGAAGCTGAAACGGATCGTCGCGGGGGTGTTGGCCCAATCGCGGCAAAGCACGATGACCTTGAGGATGTTGTCGAGCGCGTTCGGATCGTCGATGCGCTCACGCTCGTAGGTGTCGAGCGCCTCCATAGCCCTCGGCACGGCGATGTTACAGAGCGGCGAGCCATCCTCGGCGTGGTCCAAATAGTAATAGCCCGTCGCGGAGACATAATACGCCTCCAGCGGGATGTCCTCACCGGTTTTCTCGCCGTAGGCGATCATCTCCTCGAAGATCGCGATGGCATCCTCGTAGTTGCGCCGGGCGTGATACACCATGCCCAGCCGCCGCCACGCCGGGAGATAAATCTCATCGGGAACCTCATCCGCCGGTCTCTTGAAGCCGTCGCGCTCGATCTCTTCATAAGTGTGCAGCGGGCAGTCCTCGCAGATCAGCGCCACCGCGCGCTCAAGGTTGGCCTGCGCGGCGTCATCCTCGCGGACCTCGAAGTACGTGCGCCCCAGTTCGACGTACGGCAGGGGATCGTCAGGCACCCGCATGATGATCTGCTGGTATGTCTCGAACGACTTCTGGTACATCTCACCTGTGGGATCGTTTGGCCCGGCCCCTCGATAATTGCGCGCCAGCCCATACCACAGGTCGAGCAGGTTGGGGTTGATCTGGATCGCCTGCTGATACTGCGCGATGGCCCCGCCATAGTCACCATAAAATTCGAGCACGTAGGCATAATTGCGCCTCGCGTCGACGTTGTACGGGTCGAGTTCGATGGCGATCTCCGCCTGCTCGCGCGCCTGCCGGAGCTGGCCGAGGTCGGTGTAGGCCTCCGCCAGATAGGCGTGCCCCAGCACGTAATCCGGGTCCAGCTCGATGGCCCGCAGCGCCTCAATCGCGGACTGATCCGCCTCACCTGCCCAGTTCAGGGCGCGGGCCTTCATCGCGTAGCCGCGCGGGTCCTCTGGCGCGATCAGAATGGCCTGATCGGCCACTTCCACCGCCTCGGCCAGCGAATCCGGCGTGTTCATCAGGGTCAGCACGCGCGCCAGATCGGCTAAGACCTGCACGTCATCCGGCATCAGCGCGGCGGCGTGCCGGTAATACTCCGCCGCCTCCGCCAGATTCCCGGCCTGATAGGCCTCCTGCGCCAGATGGCTCACCTCGCCCTCCGACATCGTAGCGGTCGGCTCCGGGCCAATCGCGGCGAGCACCTGCGGCTGGATGCGCTCCATGTTGAGGTAGACGTACAGTGCCGCCCCCAGCACGAGCATATACAGGATGATGAACAACACCGGGAGGCGGCGTTTTTTTCGCCTGAACGTCAGGTTGCCCTGCCCCAGTGGTTCCCGCTTGATGTACATAGCTGTTCCGCAGTATCCCAACCCGTGTGCAGGAAACCGGCGGAGCATCGTCTGTGCGCCCTCGCCGGTCGTCATGCGCTCTTACTCGCTTCAGAGGGCGATCTTATCATCCCAGCCAGGCGTCTGCAAGGAAAGACCGGTATCGGGGAATGGATTTTTGAGAATGAACGCAGAGAAACGCGGAGCGTTTCTCACAGGAAGAAGGCTGCGCCTTCTTCACGCTCCGGGCCGGACGTTCCGGTGGGGTGCGTCTGCAACGGTCGTGTAGCCAGGTTGCGATGTTCTCTCCCGGCGGCGGCGAATAAGAACCCATTCACCCGCCAGCATGAAATAGGCTCCTCGCGTGCTATACTGAGTGTGGGGATCACTTACGCTCACCTCTTTCACTCGTTCGGGGAAACCGCTTGACCATCCTGCTTGTCGGCGCAACCGGGCAGATCGGCTATGCACTGGCCCGGAAGCTCGCCGCAGAGGGCCACGAACTGACCGTCCTCGTGCGCGACCGGGACAAACTCCCCTTTCCACCGGGCGTGCGCGTGCTCGACGCCCCGGCCTTCACGGGAGCGGCCTTCCGCCGGGCGCTCGACGGGGTCGACCACGCGATCTACGGCGTCGGCCTGCCTGAGCAATTTCTATTCGACACCGGGACGTTCAAGCGCATCAACTTCGACCTGCTGACCGTCTTTCTTGACGAGCTGCCCCGCGCCGGGATCGACCGCCTGACGTACATCTCCACCTACGAGGTGTTTGAGGCGCAGGACGGCATCATCCGGGAGTCGCATCCTGTTGCGGACGAGCGGGGCACGACGCCCTACTTCCACGCCATGATCCGCGCCTACCACTATGCGACGAGTTTCGCCGCTGCGCGGGGCATCCGCCTGACCACCATCCACCCGGCGGCGGTGTACGGCGGGCTGAACACGAGCCGGGGCATCACGGGCTACATCGAAAACCTGCTGAACCGGCACTTCTTCCGGGTTCCCTTCATCGTTCCAACCCGCTTCCCGGTCATTCACGCCGGTTCACTCGCAGCGGGCATCACCGCCGCGCTCGATCGCTCCGGCCCATTCATCCTCAGCGACCAGCTGACCAGCCTGCACGAGATCGCACTCCGCCTCCACGCCGAGGCCCGGACCCGCATCCCACCTATCGTGCCACCGGGGATCGTCAAGCCCGGCATCACGCTGCTCGAAACCCTCTCCCGGCTGACGCGCAGGCCGCCTATCATGGCCCACGTCCAGCTTGATTTCCTGACGAAGGGCTGGGAGCCGCAGCCAGACCGGGCTATCGCCGAGCTTGGCTGGCAGCCAACGCCTCTCGAAGAGGGTCTGCACCACTATCTCACCGGGCGCGAGTCCATCCCCCGGCCCCCCGGCTGATTTTCACCATTATCCAGCCTGTCGTGCTTGACAGCCCGCAGGGGGGAGATGTATCATCACCTCCGCTTGCTGCGGATTTTCTTCACCGCTGTCCGGCAGGAACCAGCGCCGATCCGATCACCGCAGGCGTTTTCCGAAGCGGTTGCCGGTAGCCGAGCAGCCGCTTTTTTGGTTATGCCTGCCCCGGCAGGCGGGAAGGTACACGCGCATGATGGAGGTCAGATGATACAGGTTGAAGGACTGACGAAGTATTACGGGGACTACAAGGCCATCGACCGCCTTTCCTTCTTCATCGAGGCGGGTGAGGTCGTCGGCTTTCTCGGCCCGAACGGGGCGGGCAAGACGACGACGATGCGCATCCTGACGGGCTACATGCCGCCCAGCGAGGGCACGGCATCCATCGCGGGCTACGACGTGATGGATCAACCGCTCGACGCCCGCGCACGGGTCGGCTCTCTGCCCGAAAATGTCCCCCTCTACAAGGAGATGACGGTCTGGCAGTACGTGGACTACGTCGCCAGCCTGTACGGAATGGGCAATCCGACCCGCGCCGACCGGGTCGACGAGGTGCTCGATCTGGTCGATATGCTCGACCGCGCCGACAGCATGATCGCCAGCCTGTCCAAAGGGATGCGTCAGCGCGTCGGGCTGGCTCAGGCGCTCGTCCACGAGCCGGACGTGCTGATCCTCGACGAGCCGACCATCGGCCTCGACCCCGGCCAGGTCCGCGAGCTTCGCGAGCTGATCCGCCACCTGGGTGCCGACCGCACCGTGCTGCTCAGCACGCACATCCTCTCCGAGGTCGAGCAGATTTGCTCGCGCGTGTTGATCCTCCACCGGGGCCACATCGTCGCCGAGGACAGCCCGGAGACGCTCTCCGCCCGGCTGGAGGGCACGAACCGCTTTCTGCTGCGCATCGACGGCGTCACCCCGGAGGATGTCATCGCCGAGGTTCAGGGCATCGAGGGCGTGCTCAGCACCCAGCCAACTGAACGGGGCGTCGAGATCATATCCAGTAAGGACGTGGACGCCCGCCCACGTGTCGCAGCGGCGGTCGTCGGCAAAGGCTGGGACCTGCTTGAGCTTCGTTCGCTGGACATGTCGCTTGAGGAGATCTTCCTCCAGCTCACCACCGATGAAACCGCTTACCAGGAGGAGGCGTAAGGCGTATGCAGAGTATAGGACGTTCGCTACGCGCCGTGTGGGTTATCCTGAAACACGACTTCAACCTCTATTTCCAATCGCCCATCGTCTACCTGATCGGCGCTGTATGGTTATTCCTGGCCGGGGGTTTCTTCTCCCTCGCCCTATCGGCGATGAATCAGGGGATGCTGGAGCCATCCATGCAGCCCATGCTCGACCCGATGGTTTTCCTGATGATCTTCATCGCCCCGGCGCTGACCATGCGCCTCGTTTCCGAGGAACTGCGGGCCGGGACGCACGAGCTGCTGTTCACCGCGCCCGTCCGTGACTGGGAGGTCATCGTCGGCAAGTGGCTGGCGGTGTGGGCAGTCTTCACGATCTTCATCTTGCTGACGGCCCCCATGCCCTTCATCCTCGTCATGCGTGGCAACCCGGATCAGGGTCTTATCCTGACCGGCTACCTCGGCCTGTGGCTGATGGGCGGCACAACGCTCGCCATCGGCGTGCTGGCCTCCTCGCTGACGCAGTACCAGCTTATCGCCTTCATGATCTCACTGGGCACGTTCGTGTTCCTGTGGGTGGCGCAGGGCATCACCCAGCTTGTCAACAACGAAACGCTGCTCGACGTGTTCTCGGAGATTTCGTTCATCCCCCACTACCAGAATCTCGTCAACCGCGCGATCATCGACCCGGTTGACATCACCTACTTCGTCGGCATGATCGCCATCGCGCTCTTTCTGGCAACTCAGATGCTCAGCACCCGGAGGTGGAGCACATGACCGAGCGCACACCTGTCACCATCGACCGCAACATCCTGCGCTGGGTCGCCCTCGGCGTCGGCGTCGTCGCGCTGATCACGGCCATCGTTGCGCTGCTCGTCACGCCGGGTACCCGCTTCACGACCGTCAGCTACGTCGCGCTGGGTGTCGGCGTCATCGGGCTGGCGGGCTTCATCCTGCTCGATCCACAGGCCATCGTCGAGGCCCTGACCGGGCGCACCGGCCAGTTCGGCATGACGACCGCCCTGATGAGCCTGTTTTTCGTCGCCTTCGTCGTCGCGCTGTTTATCGTGATCCGCCAGGCGGGGATCGCACCCATCGACGTGACCGAGGGGCAGCAGTACACCCTCTCCGACGCGTCGGTGGAGGTGCTCCAGAACCTACAGGAGCCGGTCCACGCCATCGCCTTCTACTCCGAAACGTCGTCGCAGCGCGAGGAAGCGAGCATCTGGCTCAACCAGTATGAACAGGCCAGCAATGGCATGTTCGATTACGAGTTCGTCGACCCGGATCGCGACCCGGCGACGGCCAACCAGTACGATCTGACCAGCGCGGGCACGATCGTCTTCGAGCAGGGCGACCGCACCGCGCAGGCATCGTTCCTCGGCGAGCGCGAACTGACGAGCGCCCTCACCCGCGTGCTGCTGGGTGGTCGCCGCACGGTCTACGTGACGACCGGGCACGGCGAGCGCGATATCCAGGGATTCGAGGATGCGGGTTTCTCACAGATCGCGCGCGAGCTTCAGAACGTCAACTTCACGCTGACGCCGCTCAACCTGCTCGAAGCGGGCGAGGTTCCCGCCGACGCCGACGCCGTATTCGTGCTGGGGCCGACGGCCCAGTTCGCCAGCGCCGAGCTTGAGGCGCTGGACGCCTACGTGCAGGACGGCGGCGCGCTGATGGTCCTCTCCGACCCGGCGACCGGGGGCGGCGCGTTCGGCAACGGCGTGCTCGGCGTCGACTTCGACCCGGCAGGGGCGCGCGTCGCCACCGCCGGCTCCGATGGGACCGTCCGCATCTGGGACGCCGAAACCGGCGAACAGCTGACCGTGCTGCGCGGCCACACGAGCGAGGCGCTGGATGCGGTCTTTCTGCCGGGCGGCGACCGGATCGTCACCGCCGGGAGCGATAACACCGTCCGCGTGTGGGATGTCGCCGCCCCCGAGGAAGTCGCCCAGCTTGAGGGCGCGACGGACCTCGTCGAGCGGCTGGCCGTCTCGAACGAGGCCGGGCTGATCGCCTCCGTCGGCGGCAACCAGACGCTCAACGTGTGGGACGCCGCTACGCTGGAGCCGGTCGACTATTCCCCGCTGACCGTCCCTGCCCAGCTTCGGGCCGTGACCTTCTCACCCGATGGATCGTTGATCGCGGCCAGCGGCGGCACGACCGGCAGCGGGCCGGTCTACGTATGGGACGCCGCAAGCGGCGAGATGCTGATCAACCAGCCGCTGCACAGCCAGACCGTACTCGGCATCGCCTTCAGCCCCGACGGCGAAACGCTCCATACCGCCGCCGTCGACGGGACGGAGGGCACGATCGACATTGAGACGGGCGAGGGCACGACGACCCCGCGCTTCCCGGAGATCGGGCTGTCGAGCATCGCCATCGCCCCGGACGGGACGACGGCCTACGCCCTGCTCGACGGTACGATCCACCTGCGCGCGCCGGACGCCAACCCGGAGGACGATCTCGTGCTCGCCGGGCACGAGGACATCATCTGGGATGTGGCCTTCTCGCCCGACGGGACGATGCTCGCCAGCGCCGGGCGCAACGGCGAGGCCCGTATATGGGACGTGGAAACCGGCGAGGCGACCGCCGTCCTGACCGGCCACAGCATCGCCGATCCACTGCTCACCTACCTCGAAACCGCGTGGGGGATCGACCTGGCCGATGACCTCGTCGTCGACGTGGCGACCGCCAGCGAGTTCGACGAGCTGACGCCCGTCATCCTGCCATCCGACTACGCGCAGGCGTCGCCCATCACCGCCCCCCTGCTCGAAAACCAGCGCCCGTCGTTCTTCTCACTGGCGCGCAGCGTGGCCGCGGCGACCGGCACCGATCTGCCCATCACGTTCACCCCGCTTGCCATGACGACCCAGTTTCAGGGCCAGATGACCTCGTGGGGTGAGACGACCAACCCGTTCGCGACCGGCTCGCTGGAGTTCGACGAGGCCGACATCCCCGGCCCGGTGGCCGTCGCGCTCAGCGCCGAAAACACGGACACGGGCGCGCGGCTCGTCGTCTTCGGCGACGCCGACTTCGTCGCCAACAACGCGATGAGCTACACGACCTACGGCAACGCCCAGTTCTTCGTCAGCGCCGCGAACTGGCTGACGGAGGGCGAGGACGCCGTCGAACTGCCCCCGCCCAACTTCGACACGCGCCAGCTCGACCGACCCTTCACCGTCGCCGGATCGCTGCTCGTGACCATCGCCGTGACGTGCCTCGTACCGCTCGTCATGGCCGCCGGGGGGCTGATCATATGGATCACACGGCGTCGCCGCCGCTAGCCGGAGGAGATCACGGATGAAAACCCGCAGCCGCCTGATCGCCGCTGCCGCCTTCGCCGTCGTCGCCGCCGGACTCGTCGCACTGATCGTGTTCGGCGATTTGGGGGCGAGCGAGGACGCCGACGTGACGCCCACCGCCGCAACCGAGATGCTCTGGCCGGAGGATCAGTCCGAGGTCGTCACTGCCTTCCGCCTCGTCGACAACCAGACCGGCGAGGCGGTCGAGGCGACGAGCGAGGACGGCATGACGTGGACCGTCGAGGAACTGCCGGAGGGCGCGCCCGGCGATCTACCACCCGACGATCAGCGCATCAGCATGGCCATGTTCGAGCTTCCCGGCCTGCTGCCCAGCCGTGTGCTGAGCGGCATCGAGGCGATGTCCCCCTACGGCCTCGAAGACCCGCGCTACACGCTCAGCTACCGGCTGACGAGCGGCGAGGAGCGCACCCTGTACGTCGGCGAGGAGTCGCCCACCGCAACCGGCATCTATGTGCGTCTCACGGATGACATCAACGCGGGCGGTACGGTCTATCTGATCCCGCCCTACGCCCTCAGTCCGGTGATCGGATTCGTCGACGATCCGCCGCTTCTTTATCCGACGCCAACGCCCGACGCAGGCGAAGGTACAGACCAGCCACCCGGCGGAGGCGGCTAAACCACCGATGCGCCCCGACTCGCGATGAGCCAGCCCGCCCTGACCGGCTCCCCTGCACTGCGCCGCGCCCTGCTGGCGCTGCTGATCGGCGGCCTCGTGATGATCGTCGCGGGACTGGCTCTGCTGTTCGTGCCCGGCGTGGGGAGCGGCCTGTCCGTCGCCCTGCTGGGCGGCGGGCTGGCCCTGCTCGGCGCGGACGTGCTGCTTGGCGGCGATCTGAAAACCGGGCTTGAGCCGCGCATCTTCAACGCACGCGGCGAGGTCGCGCGGGGCAGGCTCATCGCCCGCTGCGGCCTGTCCGATCTCGCCGTATCCCCCGGCCCGATCGATCGCATCGCGTCGATCGCCTTCGGCCCGCTGGGTAAGCCCGCCTTCGAAGAGGCGGATGGCGTCGCGACCTTCCACCTCGCCAGCCCGCGCCTGCGGCCCAACGTGGCCCACTGGCGCGCCGACCTCGCCCCGAATGTCCTGTGGGATGTCGACGTGCGCAGTTCGCTGGGCCATGTGGACCTCGACCTGCGTGACATACGTCTGGAGCGCGTTACCGCACACACGTCACTCGGTCGGGTGCGGATCGTCTGCCCGGAGCGCGGCTATACGGAGATGAATCTACAAACGACGGCGGGGGAAATCGAGATCGTGCTGCCGCCGGGGGTGGGGGCGGCCATCGAGGTTCGCACCGGTGCGCTGGGCAACGTCACCGTAAACAACAAGCGGCTGCTGGCCCCTGACCAGCGCCGCTACGTCACTGCCGATGTCGACACGGCAGCCGCTCGCATGAGAATCCGGGTCGAGGCGGCTGCCGGAGACGTGATCTTATCCTAGCTGTACGCAGAGGGCGTCGACGGTCGGCGCGCTGCGGTCGGCAGGATGGGAATCTCCGCCTGAAGCATACTCTCCCGCTGCTCGTTGACCAGCCGAATCGCCACCGCCTCCCGGTCGAACTCGACGTAGCGGGCGATCACCGCCAGAATCTCGTCTTTCATCATCTCGACCTGCTCCGGCGAGAGGTTGCTGCGGTCGTGCACCAGAACCAGCCGCAGACGTTCCTTCGCGACTTCGCTGCTCGTCGGTTCGCCGCCGCCAAACAGGCGGTTCAGTAACCCTGTCATCCCCATCTCCGTCTCCCATACCCCGTTTGCACGTACACGACCCGGTGGGCGGTGTTAGCTTTCAGACGTGACCTTGCCCTTGCTCTCCGTCTCGCGCCGCGTCCCCGGCTTGGCCGTCTTGTCGCCCGCCCGGTCACCCGTCTGCTTGCCCGGTGGGGCGGACGGCTCATCGCTCTTACCTGCCGCCGGGGTGGATGGTTTCCCTTTCAGCGCCACCCCGCCGATCCGGCCATCTGCACTTCTAGCAGGCGCCGGTTTAGCGGGGGCCGGCTTTGTATCCGCCTTCGTCGCCGTTTCCTCTGGCTCGTCATCCGGCTCTTTTTTGGATTCCGGCTTCGCGTCGGCTGGCTTCGTCTCTTTGACCTTCTCGCTGGGCTTCTCGCCCGCCTTACCGGCGCTCGCAGCAGACGCCGGGGGCGTCGTCTCCGCCGCCGGTTTCGGCTGTCCGCCCAGGCCCACGCCGCGCAGCAGCTTTTGGAGCCACGTGGTCTCCTCTTCGAGCGGCATGAAGGGCACGTCCTCGCCCATGATGCGCCGCGCCACGTTGCGGAAGGCCCGCCCTACGTTCAACTCATCGGCGTTGAGCGCGACGGGCACGCCCCGGTTGGTCGACACGAGAATCGTCTCATCCTCCGGGATCAGCCCGATCAGCTCGATGGCGAGGATGTCGATGATGTCCTCCGGGCTGAGCATGTCCCCGCGCTTGACCATCTCCGGTTTAACGCGGTTGATGATCAATTTGCCCGGCCCTTTGCCCTCCGCCTCGATCAGGCCGATGATGCGGTCGGCATCTCGCACCGACGACACCTCCGGGTTGGTCACGATCAGCACGTCATCCGCCGGGGCGATGGCGTTGCGGAACCCCCGTTCGATGCCCGCCGGGGAGTCGATCAACACGAAGTCGACCAGCGGTCGGACCTCGTCACACAGCCGGACCATATCGCTGGGGCTGACCGCCGTCTTGTCGCGTGTCTGCGCGGCGGGGATCAGGTAAAGCTCGTCCTTGAGGCGTTTGTCGCGGATCATCGCCTGCCGCAGCCGGGCGCGGCCCTCGACGACATCCACCAGATCGTACACAATGCGGTTTTCGAGGCCCATCACGACATCCAGATTACGCAGCCCGATGTCGGCGTCGATACACACGACCTTGTTCCCCAGCGTCGCCAGCGCGACGCCGAGGTTGGCGGTGGCGGTGGTTTTCCCCACGCCCCCTTTCCCCGATGTAACCGTGATGACGCGAGCCGTCATGGCCGTTACCTTCCTGATTCCGTCCGCAGATTGGTGGTGCCGTCTGTGGCTGACTGATTCCGGTCGTTGTCGTCAATGATCAATGCTGCGCCGTTGCCAGGGACGGATTCAGATGCCCCATTCCTCGGCGATAATCTGACCATCTCGCACCGAAGCCACCTCCGGGTGGCGGCGCGCCTCGTTCGTGTCGGGTGCGATGGCGACGTAATTGGCGATGCGAAGCTGCATCGGGCGCATGTCGAGCGCGCAGACCAGCGCCTCCTCGTTCCCGGTCGCCCCGGCGTGGACCGTGCCGCGCAGCCGCCCCCACACGACGACATCACCCCCGGCGATGATCTGCGCGCCGGGGTTCACGTCCCCGATCACGACGACGTGCCCGACGTGCCGCACGATCTTGCCGGATCGCATCGTATTTTTGACAAGCACTCCGGCGCTGCCGTGCTCCGTCGAGTCGATGGGCGGCAGTTCGCCATCTTCGTATGCGCCGCGCGGCTCCCGGTCGTCAAGCTCGGTGTCCAGCCCCTCGCGCCGCGCCGAGCGGATGGTATCCGCCGATTGGCCCAGAATGGCGGCGAGCTGGACATCATGCTCGGCCAGCCTGTCTTGCAGCTTGCGGATGTCGTCGCGGTTCAAGGTTCGCCCCCCAACATGAAGCGCCAGACGCGCCCCACGGAAGAATGCGCTGCGTTCGCGTATGGCGGACAGCAGGGCCGCCTCCGCACCGTCCCAGCCGCCCTCGTCGTCGAGGGAGGCCAGCAGGCCGTTGCGAATACCCTTAATGGAAATGACCGGCGTGCTCAAGTCAGTCTCCACACACCATGTGTAAATAAGGGACCGACTTCAAGCGGAAGCCGGGGAAGCGTGCTCCGGTGCTCCGCGTTTCCCGTGTTCGGTAAGCCCCTGCCCTGATTGTGTAGAAGAGAGGAGGCAACTGCATGGAGATTGAAAAAGCGAAATGAAGGCTCAGTTTCTCGCGCAGCGCATTATCCTCTTGTGGGCATTGTAGTATAAGCATATGTTGGATGCAACCACCCTGTGGTCAGGGTTCGAGCCGCCCGCTCGCCGCTCCGTGCTGCCCACATGCCGCTTCGGTCGCGCCATTGCAGGCCGCACCGTGTAACAATCCGGCGGGCGATGTGCTCACCGGCCCGCACGCCGGGTCACAGCAGGGTCGCCTTCCGCCCCGGCCTCGGATCGTAGTTAGAGGCGAACTGTTCGAGCGTCGTGCGCTCGATCAACCAGGTGTTCGCGAGCTTGCGGGCAGGAAGTTTGCCGCCCCGGATCAGGCGCCGGACGGACTCGGGATGGATGTTCAATCGCTCTGCTGCTTCGGCCACCGTCACGTAATTGTCCAGCGTGTCGCTCACGTTTCTCCCCTGGGTCTACTGTGCCTTCGCGAGCACGGCGTTGTGTGGAAACGAACGACCGGGTACAGAACACCACCGATCATCCTATCTGCCCGCCTCCTCCAGTGGTTGCGTCCTGTCCGGGTGTAGATCGACGCGAGGCGGTTCAGCACAGCCCGCCGCGTTGACGGCGGCGGGCATCACAAACTGTTGTACAATGCAACAACTACAGTATATGGGCTTTGCGATTTCTGTCAAGGGAAAACCGGGACGATACTGCCCGATCCTTTACAAAATCACCCGGCCTTCGCTCACACGCACGGGGATTTTGGGAATGAACAGCTCTTGGCCGGACGTTTAACTTGGGTGCGTCTGCAACGGTCGTGCAGTCAGGCGTCGATGTTCTACCAGGCGGAGTGGCTTTCCGCCCACCCTGCCCCCGCCATGCTGCTCTCAGACGTTCTCGAACTCCCAGTCCTCAAGCTGCCAGCCCTGCAATTCCCTGTAGAACGAGCGGGCGGTCATGTCGAGCTTGATCGGCGTGACGGAGATATAACCCTCCGCCACAGCCCACACGTCCGTGCCCACTTCCTCGGTGTCACCCGTCGGGCGGTCACCGCCGATCCAGTAGTAGGGGCGGCCCATCGGGTCGATGCGTTCCACCAGCTCGTCGTGATAGCGGCGGCGTCCCTGCCGCGTCACCCGCACCCCTTCGATCTCCCCGGCAGGCACGTTGACGTTCAGCAGCGTCAATTCGGGCAGCCCGCGCTCGACGACGAACGGCGCGAGCCGGGCGGCGAACCGCGCCGCCTCCTCGAAGTTCGGCTCGCCGTAGGTGTCGAGCGAGATGGCGATGGCGGGCACCTCGAACATGGCCGCCTCCATCGCCGCCGTCACCGTGCCGCTGTAGGTGATGTCCTGCGCGAGGTTCGGCCCGTGATTGATGCCGCTCACCACGATGTCGACCGGCTTCTTGACGAAGCCCATCAGCGCCAGCGCGATCGCGTCGGCGGGCGAGCCGGAGCACGCATACGCCTCTACCCCCCCGCTCAACGTCACCTGCTTGATGCGCATCGGATCATACAGCGTCTTGCGGTGCCCGACCGCGCTCTGGTTCTCCGCCGGGGCCATGATCGTGATCTCCGCACCGGGGATGTCCCGCAGCGCCGCCTGAAGCGCGTAGATGCCCGGCGCATAGACGCCGTCATCGTTCGTTACGAGGATGTGCATGTCTGTATCCAGTCCAGTTCCACTAAAGAACCATTGGCCGCATTTGGATTATACCCCGCGCAGTGTTCTAGCGGCCTTCCACCGGCTCGATAGCGAGCCGCTCATCTGAGCCGCGCACAAGCCGCCCGACCGCGATCAGCGGGTCATGCTCGAACAGGATCAGCGCATCGCGCTCCAGCGCCCAGCGCTGCCAGTTCCGCTTCGTCTCCAGCGTGACGAGCGGCTCCACGTCGTAGGCCGTCATCCACGCCAGGTTGGCGAAGTTCACCCACAGCGACGCGAGGTCCGCCACGTACAGCACCGCCTGCCCGCCCCCCTCGAACACGACGCTCATGTGCGCGCGGGTATGCCCCGGCGTGACGACACACCGCACCCCCGGCGCGATCTCAACGTCGCCGTCGAGCAGCCGCATCTGTCCCGCCTCGTAGAGCGGCGCGAAGTTGCTCGCGAAATAGGTGCCCCGCGTGCGTTCGTTGGGGAACGCCGCGTCGGCGTATTCGAGCCGCTGCACGACGTACTCCGCGTTCGGGAAGGTCGGCGCGAGGTCGCCCGCCTCGTCGAAGCGGGTGTTGCCGCCGCAGTGATCGCCGTGCAGGTGCGTGTTGATCACGAGGTCCACGTCCTCCGGCGCGACGCCGTGCCGCGCCAGCCCGGCGACGAGGTCACCCTCCGGGCGCTCCAACGATAAAAAGTGCTGCATTTTTTCGGGCAGGCGCGTCCCCTGCCCCGTGTCGACGACGATGGTGCGCCCATCCATCTGCACCAGCAGGCAGTTGTGGTGCATCGGGATGCGGCTCTCCGCGTCGGCCTCATAGGTCCGGCTCCACAGCGCGCGGGGCACGAGCCCGAACGGCCCGCCCGTGTCGGCGTGGATGATCGCGTCGTTTATGAGGTGGATGGTGATGTCGCCGATGGTCAGCATGTCGGGTGGCTCCTTCCTGTTCGGCCTGCCAGCTTACCCCTTCCCGCCACACCGCACAAGCGATGGGACGAAATTCCTGCCCACCTCATTCGATGTTTGGGGCCACGCGGGGTAAAATTCAGGCGGGCTGAGTGCAGGGATAAGGTGAAGGAAGGCCACCGCCTTGAGCGTGCTGGATACGGTCTGGCATCTCTACGTCGGCACGTCGTGGATCGGGACGCTGGCCCCCACCGGGGTTGACGGCGAGTGGGTTCACGCCGAGTTCAACGAGGGTGACGCCTGGGGCAACTTCGCGCCCTGGTTTCAGCAGGCCGCCGAGGCATACAACGCGGGCGACGACGACGGCTGGGACGAGGTCTACGGCCAGTTGTACATGATGGGTATGACGCTCGCCCCCGACGACGGCGGCGAGGTGATCTCCAACCCGACCGTGATCGTCGACGGACCGGACGCCTGGTTTATCGTCTGAACGCCGCCTCCCCGACCCCCATTCGCCCAGCCGCAAACACGAGCCAAGACAGCGCACAAACCGATGAGCGTATCACCCCATATCCAGAATATTCTCGACAACCTGCCGACCCGGCCCGGCGTCTACCTGATGAAGGACGAGGCCGGGCAGGTGATCTACGTCGGCAAGACGGTCAACCTGCGCCACCGGGTCCGCTCCTACTTCCAGCCGAGCACCACCAGCCAGCGCCACAGCAAGACCGCCCAGCTCGTCGAGCACATCGCGGACATCGAGGTGATCGTCGTCGACTCGGAGATCGAGGCGCTGCTCACCGAGATCAACCTGATCAAGGCCCACCAGCCCCACTACAACATCCGGCTGAAGGACGATAAGCGCTACCCCTATATCAAGGTCCACTGGGCCGACCCCTTCCCCAAGGTGACCGTCACCCGGCGAATGATCAACGACGGCTCGCGCTACTTCGGCCCGTACACCAACGTCAGCGCCGTCTACCAGACGCTCGACGTGCTGCGCCGCGCCTTCCCCTACCTGACCTGCGACCGCGACATAACCGGCAAGGACGAGCGGGCCTGCCTGTACTACGACATCAAGCTGTGCAACGCGCCCTGC
>CAZWUX010000020.1:0-25487 GCA_964637665.1 uncultured Anaerolineae bacterium | reverse complement strand
TGGGCGCACCGCAGCCCACCGTTTCGCGCCATCTGGCGATCCTGCGGCAGGCCGGGATGGTCGAAGCTCAGCGGGACGGCGCCTCGGTCATCTACACTCTCACCGAGCCGCGCGTGCTCGAAGTCCTGAACCTCATGCGGGCCATCCTGCGCGAAACGCTGGAGCGCCAGACCAACATCCTTGACTAGCCAACCCGGCATGACAAGCCACACTGCGGAGTGTCGGAATGAAAGATTTTAAATATATCTGGGCCGTCGGCCTCGTCGTGACGTTTATCATCGTGGCCGCGCCCATTATCATCCTGACGACGGACGGGGCCGACAAGCCGCCTGACCCCTGGGCAAACGTCCCCACCCGGCCCGCCGCCACCGACCACACGGACCTGATCGAAGGGCCGTTTGAAACCGGTGAGCAGGTGACTGCCGCCTGCCTCGAATGTCACGAGGACGCCGCCGAGCAGGTGATGGACACCGTCCACTGGACGTGGCAGGCCGATCCGGTCGAGGTGGCGTGGGCCGACGAGCCTGTCTCGACGGGCAAGGCCAACGTCTTCAACAACTTCTGCATCGGCATCCAGTCGAACTGGCAGGGCTGCACGACCTGCCACGCCGGGTACGGCTGGGACAGCGCGGATTACTTCGAGACGGCGGAGCAGACAGATGTCGACTGTCTCGTGTGCCACGATCAGAGCGGCACCTACGTCAAGAGCACGGCGGGCCTGCCCGCCGAGGGCGTGGACCTCGTCGCCGTCGCGCAGAGCGTCGGCGCGCCCACGCGTGAGAACTGCGGCACCTGCCACTTCAACGGCGGGGGCGGCGACGCCGTCAAGCACGGCGACCTCGACACCAGCCTCACCAACCCCAACGCGAACATCGACATCCACATGGGCGGCTACGATTTCGAGTGCATCGACTGCCACCAGACGACCGACCACAACATCAGCGGGCGGTCGATCTCGGTCAGCGTGGACGACGCGAATCAGATCGCCTGCACGGACTGCCACAGCGCGACGGGTCACGAGGACGACCGTCTGAACGCGCACACCGACACGGTGGCGTGCCAGACGTGCCACATCCCGCAGGCCGCCGTCCGGCTGCCGACCAAAGTCGAATGGGACTGGTCGACCGCCGGGAACGACTGGCCGGAGAACACCCACGAGTACCTGAAGATCAAGGGGTCGTTCATCTACGAGGGCGACTTCACGCCGGAGTACGCGTGGTACGACGGCACGGTGGCCTACCGCTACCTGACGGGCGACCAGCTTGACCCGGACGGCGTGACCGAAATCAACCCGCCCGGCGGCGACATCTCCGACCCTGACGCGATGATCTGGCCCTTCAAGATCCACCGGGCCGTGCAGCCCTATGACCCGGTCTACAACTACCTGCTCCAGCCCAAGACGGTTGGCGAGGGCGGTTTCTGGACCGACTTCGACTGGAACGAGGCCTTCACGCTGGGGGCCGAGGTCACCGGCCTGCCCTACAGCGGCGAGTACGGCTTCACCCGAACCGACATGTACTGGCCCATCACCCACATGGTCGCCCCCGCCGCCGAGGCGCTGACCTGCGCGGAGTGTCACGGCGCGGAGGGCCGCCTCGACTGGGAGGCGCTGGGCTATCACGGCGACCCGATCGACTGGGGCAGCCGCAACACTACCGGCCAGTAGACGAGAGTTGACGATGAGCGAACGACTCACCCGGATCGTGAATAAACCCTATTTGATGGCCCTCGCGGCGGGCGTCCTGGCGCTGGCCGGGGCGCTGATCGCCGCCCGCCCGACGACGGCGGCGGAGGGATCGCCTCTGCACCCGACCTTCCCGCTGCTCGACGCCGACGGGGTGAACGTGCTCGACTCCGGCAACCCGGTGTCGACGCTCGCGACGTGTGGCGCCTGCCATGACACGGGCTTCATCACGCGGCACAACGCGCACGAAGGGGTCCTCTCCGGCGCTTTGAACGCCCCCACCGGCGAGCCGCTGGTGGTCGACACGGCCACCGGCGAAATCGCGGCGCTGGAAGCCGACGCCGACGCAGTGGAGATGAACTGCTTCCTGTGTCACATGACGGAACCCAACAACAGGGCCCGTTTGCAGACTCTTGCGGATGAAAAGCTCGCATGGGCGAACACAGCGACTCTGCTCGGAACGGGCATCGTCCAGGCGACGGGCGATGGGTTCACGTGGGACGCCGCCGCGTTCGATGAGGATGGCGTCCTGCTGCCCGACGCGCTCGGCATCTCCGACCCGACGGTCGAGAACTGCGGGCAGTGTCACGGCGTGGCGACCACCGACGCCGTCACACCGCTGACGCTCGCCACCTGCGGGACCGAGCAGCGCATGACCTTCACGACCGGGCAGGTTTTCTCGCCGCAGCGCATCGCGGACTCCGGCCTGAATCTGGCGGACAAGGACGAGTTGAGCCGCACGTGGGACGTTCACGCCGAGCGCATCGTGGCCTGCACGGACTGTCACTACGCGCTCAACAACCCGGCCTACGACACCGGCCCGGCGGGCGAGCGTCCCGACCACCTGACGCTCGATCCACGTCGTCTCGAAGTGGGCGAATATCTGGCCCGCCCGTTCCACGAGTTCGCGCGCTCCGACGACGACACGACCGACGGCAACCCCTGCGCGTCGTGCCACGACGCAGAGGCATCTCACCAGTGGCTGCCTTACACCGACCGCCACATGGAGGTCGTCGCGTGCGAGTCGTGCCACATCCCGGCGCTCGAAGCGCCCGCCTCGCAGGTCGTCGACTGGACCGTGATCGCAGTGAACGGCGGCCCGGCCCGCACGTGCCGGGGGCAGGAGAAGGACGCCGAGGGCCGGATTCTCATCACGGGTTACGAGCCGCTCCTGGTCGCCAACGAGGAAGGCCGCATCGCGCCCTATAACCTGCTGACCTCCTACTACTGGGTGTATGGTCCGGACGAGACGCCCGTTCCTGTCGACGCTCTGCAGGACGCCTTCTTCGACGAGGACGGCTACCGGGATGAGATCATAACGGCGTTCGACACGAACGGGACCGGCGACATCGAGGACGCCGAGCTGACGCTCGACTCCTCGGCCAAACAGGCCGCCGTCGCCCGCCAGCTTGAGCAGCGCGGCTACGCCGATCCGCGCATTGCAGGGGAGGTCGAATCGCTGCCCATCCATCACGGCGTGACGCACGGCGAGTGGGCCACGCGCGGCTGCCAGACCTGTCACGGCGACGACTCGCGGGTGGCCGCGCCTATCCTGCTGGCAGGCGATCCGCCCGGCGGCGTGCAGCCGACCTTCGACGACGACGACCCCGTGTTCCAGCACGGCGACATCGTCACGGGTGAGGACGGCGCGCTGCGCTTTGTGCCCGACCTCGGCGAGGACGGCGCGAACCTCTACGTGCTGGGCCACTCGCGCTCGAAAGTCATCGACTGGATCGGGATCGCGGCCCTGCTCGGCACGCTGGCCGGGGTATTCGCACATGGCGGGCTGCGTGTTATGGCCGCGCGCCGGAGGGCGCATCAGGAGCCGGAGCTGCGCGAAGTCTATATGTACACCGTCTACGAGCGGCTGTGGCACTGGCTGCAAACCGCCGCCATCCTGCTGCTCGTCGTCACGGGGTTGATCATTCACAAACCGGACCTGTTCGGCGCGTTCAGCTTCCGCTACATCGTGCAGGTGCACAACATCGTCGCCGCCATTCTGGTGGTCAACGCCGCGCTGGCGCTGTTCTACCACGTCGCGAGCGGCGAGATCAGGCAGTTTTTGCCGGAGCCGCGCGGCTTCTTCAACCAGGCCGTCGAGCAGGCGAAGTTCTACCTGGGCGGCATCTTCAGCGGCAAAGAGCACCCGTTCGAGAAGACGCCTCAGCGCAAGCTGAACCCGCTCCAGCAGATCACCTACCTCGGCCTGCTGAACGTCCTGCTGCCGCTCCAGATCATCACCGGGGCGCTGATGTGGGGCGCGCAGCGCTGGCCGGAGATCGCGGCGCGGCTGGGCGGGCTGCCCTTCCTCGCGCCCGTACATACGCTCGTGGCATGGCTGTTCGCCTCGTTCATCATCATGCACGTCTACCTGACGACGACCGGCCACGAGCCGCTGGCGAGCATCCGGGGGATGGTGCTCGGCTGGGACGAGGTCGAGGCCGAGGCTGAAGCCAGCGGAGCCCCGGCGAAGGCCGGAACTGATTAGTCGCTAGTGGAGAGAGATAAGACATGACGGCGATCACGAAAAAGTTTTTTGGCAAGCGCGAGGAGAAAGCCTACGTCAACCCCTATCTGGGCGGGGTGCTGCTGGGGCTGGTCCTGTTCGCGGCGTTCTTCATCACGGGCGGCGGGCTGGGGGCCTCCGGTGGGATGAACCACCTGATCGTGTGGATCGAGGACGCCATCGTGCCCCGCCACGTCAACATGACCCCCTATCTGCTCGACATCGCGGGCGGCACCAAAAACCCGCTCGACAGCTGGACGGTGTGGATGCTGATCGGCACGGTGATCGGCGGCGCGCTGTCAGGCTGGCTGAACGGGCGGATGAAGGTTCAGGTCAACAAGGGGCCGCGCATCAGCAAGCGGACGCGGCTCGTGCTGGCCTTCGCCGGTGGCACGCTGATGGGTTACGGTGCGCGGTTAGCGCGCGGCTGCACGTCCGGCCAGGCGCTTTCGGGCGGGGCCGTGCTGTCGGTGGGTAGCTGGTCGTTCATGTTCGCCGTGTTCGGCGGCGCATACGCGCTGGCCTACTTCGTGCGCAAAGCCTGGAACTGAGGGGGATCATCATGGCGCCTTTTCCACTACCACTATCGGAAATTCTCGGCCAGTGGGGCCAGTACGTCGTCTTCCTGCTGATCGGCGTGGCCTTCGGCTACGTGCTGGAGATATCGGGCTTCGGCAACTCCCGCAAGCTGGCCGCCCAGTTCTATTTCAAGGACATGACGGTGCTCAAGGTCATGTTCACCGCCATCGTCGTCGCGATGGTGCTCGTCTTCGGCGCATCGGCGATCGGCCTGCTCGACTACAACCTCGTGTGGGTCAACCATACGTATCTGTGGCCGGGCATCTTCGGCGGCCTGATCATGGGGCTGGGGTTCATCATCGGCGGTTTCTGCCCCGGCACGTCGGTCGTCTCCGCCTCGACGGGCAAGCTCGACGGCCTGTTCTTCCTCGGCGGCGTGCTGTTCGGCATCTTCGCCTTCGGCGAGACGGTCGGGCTGTACGAGAACTTCTGGTACTCGTCGTATCTGGGGCGCTTCACGCTACCACAGTGGCTCGGCCTGCCGACCGGCGTCGTCGTGCTGCTCGTCGTGCTGATGGCGCTGTTCATGTTCTGGGGATCGGAGCAGCTTGAGCGCATCTTCGGCGGCAAAGACCCGCACGCCGCTCCCCGCTGGCGCTACGGCGCGGCTGCCGGGCTGACGGCGCTGGCCGTCGCCGGGCTGATCATCGGCCAGCCGACGCCCGCCCAGCGCTGGGCGCGCATCGCCCCTGAGAAGGAGGCCGAGCTTGCCGCCCGCGACGTGCAGATTCACCCCGCCGAGCTGCTTAACCTGATGCACGATCCGAAGGTGCGCGTCATGATGCTCGACGTGCGGGGCGAGACGGACTACAACCTGTTCCACATCATCGACGCCGAGCACGTCCCGATGGACACGCTGCCCGACCTCGCCCCGACGCTCAACGCGCAGCCGAGCAATACAGTGTTCGTCGTGATGAGCAACGGCGAGCAGACCGCCACCGAGGCGTGGCGCACGCTCGTCGCGAACAGCGTGCCGAACGTCTACATTCTGGGCGGCGGCGTCAACGGCTGGATCGAGACGTTCGCCGAGGAGGAGTTCGCCGAGACGCACGCGATCGCCAGCAGCAACCCCGACATGCTGCGCTACGACTTCGACGCCGCGCTGGGCGCGCGCCAACCGGCGGCGGAGCCGAATCCCTACGAGTACGATGAGCTGGAGTACGAGCCAAAGGTCGAACTTCAGATCAAACGCGGGCCGATCGGCAGCGGCTGCGGCAGCTAGCCAGGGTTCGATATCACCGGCAGTTTCCTGGGCCGGGCGGGGAGGCGATACCGCGAACGCGGTATCGCCTCTTTCTGATCGGAGGGGGCGGGCCGGAAAATGCCCGGCTCCACACCCAACCATCTCCAGGATTCTCTCAGAATGCGCGAAAAACAACTTTGGACTATGCTTTGTAACGTAGTATGAAACGTATTAGGGCCTGCACTCACAGCGGGTCGGCTGCCTGTGAAGTTTGAAGATTGACAAAAGCACATGATTGCCTTAACATATTATCACATTCAAACACTCTCGATCTTCGCTTTCCGGCGGCTGCTGACCCCTCTGGCGTATGCCCCCTGACCTCAGCGGAGAGAGGTTTATGCTGAAAGCCGAGCGACAGAGCCAGATACTCGAAATCATCCAGCGGGACGGCAACACGACGGTCAGCGACCTCGCTGACCTGTTCGATGTTTCCGAGATGACGATTCGCCGCGACCTGCGCGATCTGGACCAGCAGGGCTTACTGCGGCGCGTTCACGGCGGCGCGGTCAGCGACCTGGGCCGCAGCTACGAGCCGCCTTACCGGCTGCGCACGACGAAGCACATCGCCGCGAAAGAGGTCATCGGCGCGGCGGCGGCGGAACTCGTACTCGACGGGGACAGCATCGCCCTGGACGTGGGCACGACCACGCTCGAAATCGCGCGGAAGCTCCAGCACAAACACAACCTGACGATCCTCACGGCCAGCCTGCCTATCGCCAACGAGATCGCCACCCTCTTCTCGCTGGAGAACGACGTGCGGCTGATACTCGCGGGCGGCATCGTCCGCTCCGGGGAGCTGTCGATGTTCGGGCACATCGCCCAGAACACGTACAACGAATTCCACGTCGACAAGGCATTCGTCGCCATCGGTGGGCTGAGCGTCGAAGTGGGGCTGACGGAGTACAACATGGAGGACACGCTCGTCAAGAAGCCCCTGCTGGAGAGCGCGCGTGAGGTCATCGTCGTGGCCGACAGCTCGAAGTTCGGCCAGATTACGTTGTGCTCGGTCGGCCCGCTGGCGGCGGTCGACACGGTCGTGACGGACAGCGACGCCCCACCAGACATGCTCCGCCAGCTCGAAGAGATGGGGATCGAGGTGATCGTAGCCCAACTGTAACACGGGCGGGGCCGTTCATCCGCGCCCGCCCGATCGCGCCGGTCTCCCCGGCGACATTATGAGGATGTCCTTGAGCCTGTACCACCCTAAAAAACGAATGCACGCCGCGTACGCCCACCTCAGAATCTCATGTGGCAGCCGGGGGCGGACCGGCCTGCCACGCCATTGACCAAGCGAGGGAAAAGCCTGCATGGAATGGATTAAAGATGTTTTCCACGTCGAGAAGCCCGTCATCGCCATGTGCCATCTGGAGGCGCTGCCCGGCGACCCGAAGTACGATGCGGCGAAGGGCATGGGGTGGATCGTCGAGCAGGCGCGCGCCGACCTGTGTGCCCTTCAGGAGGGCGGCGTCGACGCCGTTATGTTCTCCAATGAGCGCAGCCTGCCCTACCTGACGAAGGTCGAGCCGATCACGACGGTCGCGATGGCGCGCGTCGTCACTGAGCTGTTCGGCGACATCGAGGTGCCATACGGCGTCAACGTTCTGTGGGACCCCATCGCCTCCATCGATCTCGCCGTCGCGACCGGGGCCTCATTCGTGCGGGAGGTCTTCTCCGGCGTCTACGCCAGCGACTTCGGCCTGTGGAACTTGAACGTGGGGGAGATCGTCCGCCACCAGCGCGCGGTAAGCGGCGGGCACGTCCGGCTGCTGTTCAACATCGTGCCGGAGGCGGCAGCCTATCTTGAGGGGCGCGACGCGGCAAACATCGCGCGGTCGACGGTGTTCAACGCCGAGCCGGACGCCCTGTGTGTATCGGGCCTGACGGCTGGCGTCCAGGCATCCACGTCGACCCTGAAATCCGTCAAAGACGCCGTGCCCGGCACGCCGGTATTCGCCAACACGGGCGTCCGGCTGGAGAACGTCGAGCAGCAGATCGCCATCGCCGACGGCGCGGTGATCGGCACGACGTTCAAGCGGGACGGGTATATCTGGAACGAGGTCGACGTGAACCGCGTCCGCGAGTTCATGGACCGCGTGAAGGCGCTCCGTTCCTGAAAGCGTCTCAAGCAGAGGGTAAGAACACCATGAGCGCGATCCATCGTTTCAGGGGCGAGTGGCCCGGCGGTTGGCCGGATGCGATGCGCTGGGAGGGCGCGCGCGCCCGGACCTACGACGCGCCGGAAGCGCAGGGCGTGGTCGAGACGTGGCTGATCGGCAAGGGCGAGGACGCGGGGAATTTCGCGCTGCGCTACTACCGGCTCGAACCGGGCGGCCATTCCCGCGAGGAAGATCACCCCTACGATCACGGCATCCTGATCCTGCACGGGGGCGGCGAGGTCCTGCTCGGCGCGGAGACACACGCCGTCGGGCCGGGCGATGTCGTCTACATCACGCCCGGCGAGCGCCACCAGCTAAGTAATACGGGTGACGATTCGCTTGGCTTTCTGTGCATCATCCCGGCCCGCCGCCAGAAAGCAGGCGGTATCGTGTGGGCCGAAGAAGGGCTCGACCTCGAAACGACCTGAGCGGGGGATCGACCCCCGCCTACCCCTCGAACGTATTGTCAGCCAGCACCGGGATCGGGCAGTTGACGACGAACCCGTTCGGGTGTGTATTAGGCAGGCCGTTGTATTTCATCAACTCGCCGTGCTCGATGGCATCGTAAACCTCGAACGAGTTGTGCAGCACGCGGGCGCGATCCTCGTACAGCCACTCGACCGTGAAGTGATCCCAGAACGGACTCCAGATGAGCGAATCGACCTCACTGCCGAACACGGCGGGCTGGAAGCCCAGCACGCCCGATCCCGGCAGGCCGTTGGCGAACACGAACACCTCGTCGACCGCGTTGTGCTGCGCCAGCGCCCCGGAGGCCGCCGCCTGCGCGATGTGCATTACATCCGGGGCAAGCTCGACCTGCGAGGTGTCCGTCACGATGTAGCGGCTGCCGGGGAAGCCCTCGTGCAGCTTCATCCTGACCGTCATGCCCGCCGTGTCGGGCGGTTCGAGCAGCTGGCCCGTGCCCAGATAGCTCGTCAGGTCGTCGTCGACGGGAAGCTCCCCGCCCGGCCACTTGATAACCGGATAATTCACGTAGATGTTGCTCGGCGCGAGCGTCACGTCGCCCGCCCCGGCGGCGTCCTCGATCTCGGCGGCGGAGCCGAAGTCACCGCCCGCGCCCGGTCCGCTCACCGGGACGATCTGGAACAGCGAGAGGAATTGCTCCTGGCCGGGGATGTATGACATCACCGGGGGGCGGCCATCCTCGAACGTGTAGAGCGTGTTGGAGAGCTGCGGCCCCTCCTCCGCGCCGAGCAGCAGCGGCGCCCACGCGAGGCCGTTCGCGCGGCAGAAGCCCTCGTCCGAGCAGTCCGTGCGAATGAAGTACACGGACTGGCCCTCGTACAGCCCCTCGCGCAGCCGGAACGTCACCCACCCGAACGCACCGGGCCATTCGTCGCTCGTCAGCGCGTAATCCAGCACGTCGCCCACGATGATCTCCGCGCCGCCGGGGCGCGGGGTGGGCGTCGCAGCGGGCGTCGGCGTGATCGGCGGGGGCGACAGCACGTCCGATCCGCAGGCCGCCAGCGCCAGCCCGCAGCTGCCCATGAGTCCGAACTGCAAAAACCGCCGCCGCGAAACCACCTCAGAAATCCGCCCGTTCCCCATGATGTTCCTCTCCTCGCTGATGCGGCGCGTTGAACGAAACGCGCCAAACTGATAGCATTGTAGCATGGCAATAGCTCAAATGGTCGAATCAACCCATGAACACCCTGCCCCCTGACGACCTCGTCAGGCGGCTCGCCGCGCGTTACACGCAGGGGGCCGCCGGATACGCCGATCACTGGAGCGCCGTCGTGCGCCCCATCGGCGAGCGGCTGCTCGATCACCTGCCATTGGCCGCCGCCGGGTCGGTGCTCGACGTGGGCACGGGGACCGGCCTCCTGATCCCCCGGCTGCGCGCCCTCGCGCCGGAGGCCGCTATCGTTGGGGTCGACCACGCCGCCGGGATGCTGCGCCGCGCCCCCGCACCGCCCGGCGCGCTGCTGTGCCTGATGGACGCCCGCGCGCTGGCCGCGCCCGCCGCCGCCTTCGACGTGGCCGTGCTGTCGTTCGTCCTGTTCCACTTCCCCGACATCCCCGCCGGGCTGAAGGAGGTCCGGCGCGTGCTCAAGCCCGGCGGCTGCATCGGCTGCGCGACGTTCGCCAGCCGCCCCTCGTTCCCGGCAGCGGAGATATGGGATGAGGCGCTTGGCGCGCTGGACCGGCCCGCCGGAGCGCCAACCGTCGATTTATCGAGCGTCGATCAGGTTTCCCTGACCGATTCGCCGGAGAAGGTGCGGGCGCTGCTGCACGCGGCGGGCTTCACGCTGACCCGCACGTGGGCCGAGCCGCACGAGCATCACTGGACGCCCGAATCCTTCCTCGCGGTGCGCACCGGCTTCGGAAGCAGCGGCGCGCGCTTCAACCGGCTCGACGCGGCGGCCCAGGCCGATCTGCTGGCCCGCGTCCGCGTCCGGCTGGACGCCCTCTCGCCCGCCGACTTCCTGTTCAGGCCGGAGGTCGTGTTCGCGACCGCCCACCGGCCCGCCTGACGAGAATCTGCAACGTGAACCCCGGCGATCCGCCCCCCACCCCCCACAAGATCGGCCTGATCGTCAGCGGCGCGGGGATGCTGATCTGCTTCATCGCCATGACGCGGCTCGACCACTTCACCCGGCAGGGATATGCTTATCTGGCCCTCTTTTTCACTGCATTTTTATTCTATCTGGCCGCCGCCGCGCTGGCGTGGCGGGGCGGCACAAATCTTCTCACATTCATCTTCGCCGCCGCGCTGCTGTTCCGCGCGCCGCTGTGGTTCACGGAGCCATCCCTCTCCACCGACGTATGGCGTTATTTATGGGATGGGCACCTCGTCACGACCGGGGCCAATCCCTACGCCGAGCGCGTCGACTCGCCCGCGCTCGATCCACTGGGCGTGCCGCTTCGCGAGCACGTGGAGCACGGCTGGATGGCGACGCCCTACCCGCCTGCTGCGGTCGCCGTGTTCGGAGGGGTCGATGCCCTCATCCCCGGCTCGCCGACCGCGATGCAGGTGACGTTCAGCCTGTTCGACCTCGCGACCGGCCTGCTGATCATCCGCCTGCTGCGGCGGCTGGGCCGCCCGCCGGGCCGGGCGCTGCTTTACCTGTGGAACCCGCTGGTCGTCGTCGAGTTCGCGCAGGGCGCGCATGTCGACGCGCTGATGGCATTGCTCGTCGTGCTGGCGCTGTCGCTGCTGCTGGCCCGCCGATATACATGGAGCGCCGCCGCGCTGGCCTTTGCCACGCTGGCGAAGCTCATCCCCCTGATCCTGCTGCCCGTGTTCATCCGGCGCTGGGGCGTGTGGCGCACGACCCTGTTCGCCGTGATCGTCACGCTGGGCTTCGTCCCCTTCGCCGGGGCCGGGCTGGGGCTGGGGCCAGGCGCAGCCACCGGCCTGTTCGGCGCGGCGCGGCTCTACGCGGCGGGCTGGCGGACCAACGACGGGCTGTTCTACTGGCTGGTGCAGACGCTCGATCCGCTGACCTCCGACCCGGTGCTGGCGGCCAAATTGGCCGGGCTGCTGGCGCTCGGCGGGCTGGGCCTGTGGGTGGTGTTCAACAGCGGCCCGGAGACGCATCGCGACGACGGCTACGCCGACCGTACGCTCACCAGCGCCGCGCTGCTTATCGCGGCGTACGTGCTCGTATCCCCAACCGTCTTCCCCTGGTATCTGGCGTGGCTGCTCGCCCTGCTGCCCCTCCTGCCGCTCGACGCCGACCCCGCCGCGCGGGCCTTCGCCGCCGGATGGATCGTCTTTTCCGCGACCGTCAACCTGTCCTACCTGTTCTACCTCGACCCCGCCCACCCGCACGAAATCATGTGGGTGCGGCCCGCCGAATATCTCCCCTTGTTCGCCTGCCTGATCGCCGCCCTTGCGCTCGCCGCCGGGCAGATTAACGTCCCATCGCCCCCCGATCCGTGATGGCCCCCGGCGCGACGCGCTCCCGGCGCCCGGCGAGCGCCGGTTTGACGCTCTGCCACACCGTGAGCGACAGAATGTAGATCAGCCCCGCCGCGAACAGCCCGGCGTAGGCCGCGATCACGCCATGCCCGGCGGCTATCGCCAGCCGGATCGTGTTCAGGTTATAGAGCAGCATCACGGCTTCGAGGAGCACGCGCGGGCTGACCCGCACCCGGTAACCCGGCCCGGCGGCGGCGTCCCCCAGCTTGGGCGTGCGCTCGAAAACCGCGCGGCGGCCCGTGACGGCGTGCAGGATCGCGATCACGTTGTTGACCATCATGCCCGCGCCGAACACACTCAGGAATAGAATGGCGGGCAGCCGCTTCCACCACGCCCTCCCCAGCTCATGCTGGGCCAGCGTGAAATACACCGTCGGGGCCAGCGCGGTCAGGTTGAACACCGCCGTCAGCCCGAACACGGTCAGCAGACCGGGCCGGTCAGCGGAGAGCGTCACGACTGCCGGGTAGAGCAGCATGAGTACGAACATCAGCGCGTGGATGCCGTAGCCCGTCAGGTGCAGCAGCCCTTGCAGCCGGACGCCCGGCGCGAGCGGGGCCTTAAACAGCCGGGGCACGAGCCGGGTCGCACATTCGAGGCTGCCCCGTGCCCAGCGGTACTGCTGGCGGCGATAGGCGTTGACTGTCGCGGGCAGTTCACCCGGCGTGACGACATCACGCAGGTAAGCGCCCTTCCAACCCGCAAGCTGCGCCCGGTAGCTGAGGTCGAGGTCCTCCGTCAGCGTGTCCGCCCGCCAACCCCCGGCGTCCTCGATGGCCGCCCGCCGCCATACGCCCGCCGTGCCGTTGAAATTCATGAAGAACCCGGCCCGCTGGCGGGCGAACTGCTCGACCATGAAGTGCGCGTCGATGGAAAGCGCCTGAAGCCGCGTCAGCAGCGAATCGCCATCGTTGAGGTGCCCCCAGCGCGTCTGCACGAACGCCACGCCGGGATCGGCGAAGTGCGGAATCGTTTTCCGCAGGAAGTCCGGCCCCGGCAGGAAGTCCGCGTCGAACACCGCCACGAACTCGCCGTCCGACCGCTTCAGCCCGGCGGCCAGCGCGCCCGCCTTGTAGCCCGCGCGGTCACTCCGGCGGACGTGATCGACGTGGACGCCCCGCGCCCGCCAGCGGGCGGCGGCCTCGGCGGCAATGAGCGCCGTCTCGTCGGTCGAGTCGTCGAGCACCTGTATCTGAAGGCGGTCACGCGGCCAGTCGAGGCGGCAGGCGGCGTCGATCAGCCGCCGCACGACGTAGCGCTCGTTATAGACCGGAAGCTGCACGGTGACGGTCGGGTAATCCGCGAGCGGCGGCGCGGCGGGGTCCGGCCCGCGATGCCTGCGCGTCAACAGCGCCAGATAGTAGAAGTTGATGCCATAGACGAACAGCAGCGCCAGCACGATCCCGTATATCAGCAGCACGGCGTAAAAAACGGCGTCCATTATCTCCCCTTACATGCTGAGCGCATGATCGTTTTTCCCGATGGCACAGGTGCGCTGGTTTTTCTGCGAAAACCCCCTCTGCCTCGCTGCGCTCGGCTTTCTCCCCGCTTGCTGTGGAGAAACGCGGAGCGTTTCTCCTTGTGAGAATGGCTCCGCCATTCTCTACGGGGGAGATGCCCGAAGGGCAGTGGGGGTTCATGGCCGGAAATCGACTGACAAGCAGACAACTCACGCAACGGCTACCACAGCGGCAGCTTCGGCTCGCCGTAGCGTTCGGCCAGCCACCGGTCGACGCCCACGCTGCGCCCCGCCCGTGTGAAAAACAGCACGCCGCAGATCGTCAGGATGGTCAGGTAGCTCCACGGCCAATCCGCGCCCCAGCTTGCCAGAAACGTGTTCAGGATGAAGAAGGCCCCGGCGACGCTCGCCAGCGGCGTCAGGAAGCCGATCAGCAGCGCGATCCCCAGCAGGAGTTCCGCGACAAGCTGGAATTTCGTAAAGAAGGGGGCGATGGGCAGGATCACGTTGTGGATGAAGGCCATGTAAAACGGCAGGGGATGACTCGACGTGGTGAAGAAGTAATTGAACAGCCCGGCCAGCCCGTCGGGCGTGTACAGCCCACTCGCCAGATTATCCACCCACTGGGTGATGAACAGCAGCCCCAGCATGATACGCAGCAGCGCGACCCAGAACAGTGATGTCTCCGGCTGGCGCTCGATCAGCTTGATTCGCACGGTGCTCTCTCCTTGTTATCCGGGGAAAACGTCGGGGGCGAACCGCCAGCCCGCCGACCGGTGGGGGTCAGGACGGCGCATCGCGCGCCGGGCCGCCGCGCTGACGAGATCGACCAGAAAGGTCAGCGCGACGAGGAACAGCAGCGAGGCCGCCACCCCATCGTAATCGAAGCGGGCCAGCTGCTCGCTGATCAGCCGCCCCAGCCCGCCCGCGCCGACGATCCCGACGATGACCGTCGCGCGGATGCAGACCTCCCAGCGGTACAGGATGTACGCGATGGCGGAGGGCAGCGTCACCGGCAGCGCGCCGTACAGAAAGGTCGAAACGGGCGGCGCGCCGCTCGCGCGCAGCGCCTCCAGCGGGCGCTCGTCCATGTTCTCGACGGACTCGGCCATCAGCCGCCCGGCGACGCCCCAGTTATACAGCCCCAGCGCGATGGCGGCGGGCAGCACGCCGGGGAACAGCACGAACAGGAACACCAGCGCCCACAGCGGCGGCGGGACCGCCCGCCCGACGAGCAGCAGAAAGCGCGATCCGGCCAGCAGCGGCGCGCCCCACACCGACCGCCGCCCGCGCCCCTCACGCAGCGCGAAGTTCCGCGCGCCCAGGAACGAGAAGGCGATCCCCAGCAGGCCCGCGAACGTCATCGCCAGCACGGAGATGGCGAACGTACGGCCTGACAGCGCGAGCATCCCGCCGAGCGTCTGCCCGCCCAGCCGGGGCGGGAACGCCTCGCCGAGGATGTAGCGCAGCCGGTCGAGCGTGGCGGGCGCGACCAGCCGGGCGAAATCCGGGCGAAGGTACACGAACGAGAAAACGGTCAGCGCGACGGCCCCGATCATCGACAGACCGATCACCCGATCCGCCCGGCCCCCGCGTCGACCGCCGCCCCCCACACGGCGGACCTCCCGCCGGTACTCCCGCCGGAACGCCCCTTCCAGCCGCCGCCGCACCATCGAACTCCACACGTCGCTCAGGCCGCTCAGGATGACGAGCGCGGCGATCAGCGTCCACATCTCCTCATAGTTGAGCGTCTGCATGCTGAGCAAAATCTGGTAGCCCAATCCCCCCGCCCCGATCAGCCCCAGCACGGCGGCGGCCCGGATGCCGCACTCGAAGCGGTAGAACGTGTACGACAGCAGGTTGGGCAGCGCCGCCGGGATCAGCCCGTACAGCAGCGCCGAGAGCGGCGGCGCGCCGCCGTTGAGCAGCGCGTCGAGCGGCGCGTGGGGCGTCTCGTCCAGAATCTCGGAGAACACCTTCGCCCCGATGGCGCTGTACGGGATCGCAATCGCCAGAATGGCCGTCAGCGGGTCGAGGCCGAGCACGTTGATGAAAAACAACCCCCAGATCACCTCGTGCACGGCGCGGGGCGGGGCCAGCACGGCCCGCACCGCGATCCACGGGGCCTTGCCCCGCAGCAGGCCGCCCCGCCCGGCCCGGAAAAGCGCCTCCCACCACGTCTGCGACGCCAGCACCCCGCCGACCGACGCGCTGATCACGAACAGGAACGTCGCGCAGGCCGCGTAGGCCAGCGTCTTGAGCGCCGCGTCGAGCGTCAGCGCGAGGAAGCCCGGCGCGAGTTCGGGATGGGCCGCTGCCCGCAGGAAGCGGCGCACCAGCTCCCAGCCGCCCTCGTTGACCAGATCGCGGCCCACGAGGTCGGCCTGCCAGATCGACCACAGCACGACCGCAGCGGCGGCCAGCAGCCACAACACGCGGCGATTGGCGGCCCGCACTGCACCGCGCGGCCTCGTATGATCACGCTCTCGCGCCCCGCCCCACGGAGTCGCCTTCCCATCGACGCTCACGAGGCGGCCTCCACGCAGTACAAATCGTCGACCATCGCCTCGGTGACGGCCTCCGGCGGCGTATCGAAGGCGATCCGCCCCTCGCGCAGGCCGATCACCCGATCACAATGGCTGAACGCATAGGCGACGGTGTGCAGGCTCACGACGAGCGTCTTGCCCATCTCGGCGCTGAGGTCGCGCAGCAGGTCCATGATCGCGCGGCTGTGCGCCGGGTCGAGGTTCGACACCGGCTCGTCCGCGAGGATCACGTCCGGGTCCTGCACCAGCACCCGCGCGATGGCGACGCGCTGCTGCTGCCCGCCCGAAAGCTCATCCGTGCGCTCGTACAGCTTCTCCGGGATGCCGACCCGCGCCAGCGCGCCCGCCGCCGCCTCGACTTCCTGCGGCCACAGCAGCGAGAGCGCAGCCCTGCCAACCGGCCATTCGCCCAGCCGTCCGGCGTTGACGTTGTGCACGACGCGCAAACTGCTGACCAGCTCGAACTGCTGGTAGACGGTCCCGATCCGCCGCTGCACGGCGCGCAGCCCCATCGGGCTGAGCCGGGCCGGATTCTCCCCCAGCAGGCGGACCTCGCCCCCGGTGGGCAGCAGGCTGCCGTTCAACAGGCGGATCAGCGTCGTCTTGCCTGCACCGCTCGGCCCGACGAGCGCGATCTGCTCGCCGGGGCGCACGTCGAAGGTCAGCCCAGCCAGCGCCTGGTTGGCCCCAAACGCCCGCCCGACGCCGCGCAGCGCGAACACCGGATCGCTCGGCGGGCGCGTCACGGCGTCTCGATCATCCCGATCTCACGGGCCACCGACTCAATCTGGTCGTAGTTCGCGTTCATGGTCGGGATGAAGCGCTCCGCGCCGAACAATTCCAGAATCTCGGCGTCCTCCGGGTTCTCCGGGTCGAGCATGTACAGCGCGTTCTGCACCCGCTCGATGAAGTCGTCTCCGTAGCGCTCCTCGACATCCGGCCTGATGATCCAGTGGTAATCGTAATAGGGCGGCGTGCGCCACAGCACGATCACCCGGGCGAGGTCGACCTCCCCGGCCTCCACGCGGCTGTCCCACACCTGCTCATTCAGCGCGCCCGCCTCGTACGTGCCCGCCTCGACAAGCTGGATCGTCGCGTCGTGCGAGCCGGAGAACCCGGCCTCGCCCGCGAAGTCGTCGAGCGTCACGCCCGCCTCGCCCAGAAAGTACTGCGGCATCAGGCGGCCAGAGGTCGACGATTCGCTGCCGAAGGTAAATGTATGCCCGGCGAGGCCCGTCAGCCCGCTCACGTCGTCGAACGGCGCCAGCCCGGAGTCGACGTTGGCGATAAACACGGAGTGAAACTCGGCATCGATGTTGCGCTGGGCGATGGCCTGCGCGTCCTCGACCTGAAGCCGGGCCTGCACGCCCGTCAGCCCGCCGAACCATACCATGTCGGCGTCGCCCACGCGGAAGGCCGTCACCGCCGCCGCGTAGTCCGTCACCGGCATGTACTCGACCGGCACCCCCAATTCCTCACTCAGATAATCAGTCAGCAGCCCGTAAGTCCGCTGAAGTAATTCTGGATCCTGATCCGGAATGGCCGAGATGACGAACGGTTCCTCGGACCCGGCCTGTGCGGCCTCATTCCCCCCGCACGCGGCAAGCCCCAGCGGCAGAAGGAACAAGGCCAGTATGGCGATCAGGTGGATGCGTTTGTCGCTGCTCATCGGTGTCCCCCTCACGGTCACGTCACAAGCGTACGATGTCGTTATCGGATTTGAGTCGCGTATTCAGGTGGCGATGCGCGCCCGCGCCCGGCGGGTCGTCGTGCGTTATCAGGTGGGTCAAGGGTCTTCCAGATGCTCGCCGTCCAGCAGAATGCCCAGCTCCCAGCGGCGGTGCAGCAGCGCCTCGTCGTCGACGGGCGGCGCGTGCCCGTGTTTGCCCTGCGTCGGCAGCCACGCGTTGCGCTCGGCGCAGATGTCCTTTACCTCGGCCAGCATGGGCAGATTTTCATGTGTGACCGGATTCAATCCCTCGTAGGGCGTCGTCACCCCGGCGGCGATCATCGCCTCCCCCAGCGCGACGAGCGTGTCACGTTCGAGGCGGTTGAGGTCGTCCACCAGCCGGAAGCGGTCGATCGGGTAAGCCGTCTCAAGCTCGCGCATCTCGGCGGCAGCATCCGCCGGGCTGCGGCGGCGCAGATGTGAGCCCATCGCCGCCCCCACGCAGAAGGGGCAGTTCGGGTCGGGGCAGCCGCGCGTGAGGGCGAGCGTCAGCGACCGGTAACCATGCGCCGCTTCCCACATCGCCAGATGGCGCTCCACGTCGATCAGGTCGCGCGCGGGCCGGGGCAGCGTGTCGAGGTCGATGATCGCCGCCCGCTCCGCCGTGCGGACCGGCATCCCCCCCTCCCGGTAGACAATGCCCGCCACACTGGCGAAATCAGCGCCCGACTCCAGCGCGGCCAGCAAGTCCACCAGCGTGCGCTCGCCTTCCCCGCGCACGACGACCTCCACCGCCGGGTGACTGATGTAAACGTCCGGGTCCGCCGTCGGGCCGGGGCCTCCCGCGACCACGATGCGCCCCTCTGCGTGCGCGAGCCCGGCCAGCCGAAGGGCGGTTCCGCGTACGGTAATCCAGCTTCCGATGCACACCACGTCGGGATCGTGTTCGCGGAGCGCGCCGGAGAACGCGTCATCGCCCGCTGCAAACGTCCCATCGAACACCGCAACCTCATAGCCCGCCGCCCGCGCCGCGCCCGCGAGGTAGAGCAGGCCCAGCGGGAAGCTGAACGTGCGGAAGCGGCGTTCGAGCGCGCTCTCACGCAGGAAAAACGGGCTGGCGATTAGGACGCGCGTCATGGGCTGGACCGCGCTTCGAGCCGCGCGAGGAAGCGCCCCGTGATCGTCGGGCGGAACCCCGCCCCCGCTCCATCGATTAATTCTGCGGCCAACCGGTCTAAATCCTCCGGGCGGTCGACATCGTACCACGACGGCAGCAGCCGGGCGCACAGCCCGGCCCCATCCGCACGGGCCAGCGTGTCCCGCGTGACGTGCGGGGTGCTCATCGCCACGTCGAACAGGTACGGGTGCGGGCGCTTCATGCCGATGCCATAATAACCACCATCCTCCGTCGGGCCGAGCGCCACGTCCACGCCCGGATCGTCGAGCGCGGCGAAGATCGCCCGCAGGTAGACGGGCGGCAGGGTGGGCGTGTCCCCATCGATGGCCGCCACCTGCCCATACCCGGCCTCGAACGCCCACGAAAACACATTCCTCAGCCGTGCGGCGAGGTCCGGCCCGGTCTGCTCGATCAAGCCGAAGCCCGGCGCGAGCGCCGCGAACACACCCCGCGCCGAGGTGGGCGCATAGGCGACCGCCCAGCGGGCGCGCTCGACGTGCCGCATCTGGCCCAGCTTATCGATCAGAAAGCAGCGGTACAGCGCCGCCGCGCTCTCCGGCGAGAGCGGCGGCACGAGCCGCGTTTTGGTCCGGTCGGGCGTCGGCTGCTTCGCCATCAACACGAGCAGCCGCCCCCTGTCCTTACTTCGTCCAGGCATGTTTCAGCGTCGTCCCGATGATAAAGTAGGCGGCCAGCACCGTGCCGCGCACCGTGCCCGACACCTTCGAGCGCCCGCCTGCACGATTGCGATAATCGACCGGAATCTCGACGATCCTGTACCCGCGTTTGGCCGCCTTGACCATCATCTCCGTCGGCCAGCCATAAGTCATCTCACGCATGTCGAGCGCGTCGAGCGTCTCCCTGCGGATCGCCCGGAACGGCCCCAGATCCGTCACGCGCAGATCGTACAGCGCGCGCATCAAGCGGGACGCCAGCCAGTTGCCGAAGCGGGCGTGGGGCAGCAGCGCGCCGGGCTCCTTTTCGCCGCGCTCGCGCGAGCCAAGCACGAGGTCGGCCTCATTCGCCCGGATGGGCCGCACGAGGTCCGCGATCTGCGCCGGGTCGTCCGCGCCGTCGCCGTCCATAAACACGAGGATGTCCGCCTCCCCCGCGGCCACACACCCCGCGTAGCACGCCCAGCCATACCCGCGCCGCTCCTCACGGACGACCTGCGCGCCGCCCTCCCGCGCGACGCGCGCCGTCGCATCCGTCGAGCCGTTGTCGACGACGATCACCCGGTCCACCGCGCCGGGCGGGATATCCGCCAGCACGCCACCGATGGTCGCCTCCTCGTCGAGGGCCGGGATGATCACTGCGATGGTCAAATAAGTGCCTGTCTGTGTGTTATAGAAGCATCGGCCGCGCCCGCACGATCCTGACAGGCCGTCGCCCGCGATTCTTACGATGGGGCGAGCCGTGCTGCCTCTGACCATATCACATTCGGGATTGACATAAAACCCTCTCCGGCGTATAATAATGACAAACTTGTTTGTATTACAAACCAGTGTGCAATACACATCACCATTCTATCGTATCGGGAGATAAGCAGTGGCAGAGAAAAACATGGACCTCAAACAGATCGAGCGGCGCGCGCAGGGCTACTTCTACGAGGACGGGCTGGCCGAGCTGGGCGTGGGTTTCTTTTTCGTGCTCGTCGGGCTGTTCGTGCTCGTGATGAGCACCATCGAACCCGGCACACCGTGGGGGGCCATCACGGGGGTCGGGATGGCCGTGCTGATCATCGGCGGCACGCTGGCGATGAACCGCATCGTTCGCACGATCAAGGCGCGAGTGACGTATCCCCGCACCGGCTACGTCAGCTACCATAAGGCGCCCTCCGCCATCCGCTGGATCATCGTGGCCGCCGCGCTCGGACTGGCGGCGTTCGGGCTGTTCGCCCCCTTCGAGTGGGCGGACCGGATGCCACTCGTCGTCGGGCTATTGATGGCCCTGATCTTCTCCCTGATGGGCGCGCGGGCCGGGGTCGGGCGGCTGTTCGTCACCGCCGGGGCTGGCGCGCTGCTGGGGCTGGCGATGGCGCTGGCCGGGCTGGACGAGATCGCCGGGGCGGGCATCACGTTCGGCGGCACGGGCGTTGTGCTGATGATCGGCGGGGGTCTGGCGCTGATGCGCTATCTGCGGGCCAACCCCACCCCGGAGGACCTATGATGGCCGAGGCGACCGGGGGGACGTGGTCAGAGATCGTGGCCGTCGACCGCCTGATCCACGAGCCGGCGCGGCTGGCGATCTGCGCCATCCTGTACGTCGTCGAGAGCGCCGATTTCCTCTACCTGAAGCGCGAGACCGGCCTGACGAAGGGCAATCTGTCGTCACACCTGTCGCGGCTGGAGGAGGCCGGGTACGTCGCCATCGAGAAGGGGTTCGACGGCAAGATTCCGCGCACCACCTGCTGCCTGACCGATGCAGGGCGGGAGGCATTCGCCGCCTACGCCGCGCAAATGCGGGGCGCGCTCAGGGGGCTGGCCGGTTAGCCCGGCCCACCCTCCGGGTGCAGGCGTACGACGGCGATCTTGCGGGCGAACGCCTCAAGCTCCGCACGACTGGGCCGGGGTGGCAGGCCCTCCGCGCGGAGCATCGCGCCCATCATGCGCGGGTGCCTCTCTAACCGCAGCTCGAGGAAGTCCGCCACCACCACCGGATCGGCGATCGGCTCCGCGTGGGCCGGGAACCGATCGCCCCGCACCTGCACCTCCACACACGGATCGGCGGCGAGGTTGCGATACCAGTCGGCGGCGGTCCCCCGCGCCGAGGCGACGACGTAATCCCCATCTATCTTCTCATACTGGAGCGGCGTGACGCGCCGCAGCCCGGATTTCCTCCCGGTGGTCGCCAGCAGCAGCACGATCTCACGGGCCGGGCTGCGCTCCCCATAGGTCGCGATCAGGCCGCCGCTCAGGACGCGCATCACCCGCCAGACGAATTTCGAGCGCCGCAGGTTCACGGCCTCACCCCCTTCCGGCGCGGCTACGCGACGATCCGCGCCATGATGCCCCCCACCAACCGCGCCAGCGCGACCTTCACCCGCCCGACCTGATGGGGGATGAAGTACGTCCGCCGGGGGTCGGTCCAACCCTGCTTCCGCCAGTACCGGTAATCGACGGTATCACGCGCGGCCCGGCTCCAGCTAATCTGCTGGATGCGGAACACCATCAGCGCGGCGAAGCGCGGGCGCTCACCCGCCCCCGTGTGGACCGCGCGGAACAGCCGCCGGGCAGCCCGGTCGATCTGCCTGCCATGCCGCGCCGCGATCTCATCCCATGCCATGCGCGCGCCCAGCTTGAACCCCGCCCACCCCACGAGATGCGCCCCCCAGCTTATCCACGCGCCCTGCATCGTGCGCAGCGTGTGGCGCGTCGCACTGCTGCCCGTCGTGGCGATCAAATACACGCACTTGCCCGCGAACTCCGGGCGGTGGCAGACGTGCGCCATGCGGTCGATCCACGTCTTCACGACCCCGCTCACGTCGCCCACGTAAACCGGGCTGGCGAGGATGATCGCGTCCGCCTCGTGGAGCCGCGCCTTGATGGCGAGTACGTCGTCCTTTAACGGGCATTTCTCCTCACCCCGGTCGAAGCAGACCCGGCAGCCCCGGCACGGGCGGATGTCCGCCTCGCCCAGATAAATCACCTCGAACGTCAGCGGCACGCCGCGCCGCGCCGCCTCCGCGCCCAGCCTCTCCCCCACGAGGTGAATCACCCCGGCGGTGTTTCCCTTTTTGCGATTGCTGCCTACCAGCGCCACGACGTTCATATCAGCCCTCTGTGATCCCGGCTGCCCGGCGAGATTCGTGATTGTGAAGCCGGGCACGATTCTACTACTTTTCTTTACGCAGCGAGAGGCGAATCGTTCCCGCCACCGCCGTTTGGGCGGACGCCCCCCGCCCGGAAACCTCACGCCGCGATAAGAACATCGCCCCCTGAAAAGAACGGCCCAAGCGCCGCGCCGTCCGACCTCACGTCACGGGGATGAAAAACGCCCTGCGCAGATGCGCGCCGCCAGCTATATCACCCTGACATAAAAGCCATTGAATACGGACGAGTCCGCTCCACCCCGATCCGTGCTATAGTGGAAGCAGGATCGAGTGGAAAGGGGCGGACGATGAATCTGACCAATGAGCAGATCCAGTTTTTGCGTATTCTGGCGGACGGCAAGAAGAAGACCTACGTGCACGTCGTGCGGGGATTCGGTATGCCGCTCACCCCGATGGCCCCGACGTTCACCAACAAGCTGGCCCACCCGCTCCGCAAGCTGGGGCTGATCCGGCGCGCGGGCGGTGGCTATAAAATTACGGATAAAGGACTCTCGGCGCTGCGGTCGGTGGGCAGCTAAACAGCCCCCGGTGCGGTCCCCCTGCGCCGACGCGTCTATCACCCCCCGCTGTACACAGAAGCGGGTGCGGCCCACCCTTTGCCCCCTTTACCGGGCGCAGCTTCCCTCTGCCTGACAAAAACCTGACGATCGGGCATTAAGATAAATATAGGTCTTTTTTACGTCCGTATAGGACTTTTTTAGCCCCCGCACATTACAGTCAACTCAACCGATGCAGACACAAGGAGGGTACAGCGATGTTCCGTTTAGCCCTGGTGTTATCCGGTTTCGCGCTCGTATTCGGGCCGCTCGGCTTCACGAAGCTGGGCGTTGCCGCGCCAGCCAGACTTGTGTTTTTCATCGTCGCCGCGTTTGCGCTTGTCTGCTTCTCGATTGAGCCGATCGAGCGCGACCGGCTGACGCGGATCAACAGGAAATAAACACGTAATACAACCCGCCGGGCCGGGGCGCGCCCGGCGTGGATAACGCACGGTCCATTGTCTTTTATCGTAAACAGCAACGCTATCACTGCTATCTAGGAGGTTTATCGCTATGTCACCGGTTGATCGAATCGAGAAGGTCGAGGTCGACGAACGCGGTCTGCACCAGAGCCGCCGCGAGGTCGTGGCCGACGTTGGCAAGGAGCGCAAAGAGACGCTCCGCAAGGTCGTCAACATCATCTGGCTGCTGGTCATCACGCTCGAAATCCTGATCGGCCTGCGCTTCCTGCTGAAGCTGCTGGCTGCGAACCCCAACAACGCCTTCGCCGCCTTCATCTACAGCCTCACCGACGTGTTCCTGCTGCCCTTCCTGACGCTCACCGGCTCGCCGGGCGCGAACGGCTTCGTGCTCGACGTTCCGGCAGCCATCGGCGCGCTCGTCTATCTGGCCTTCGGCTGGGTGGTCGTCAAGCTGGTCTGGTTGCTGTTCAAGCCAACCCGCCAGCGGACCGTCGCCACCTACGAGGAAAACTAGCGGCTGCCCGGTCGCCTGCCAGATCAACAGGGGCCTCCTGATCGGAGGCCCCATTTTTATGAGAATGAAAAGCACGGATCGTTCATTCCGCCTGCCGCCCGCTGCGATACGTCGGCAGGCCGGGCGGGCGATGTGCTCACAACGGCGTGACGTGCCCGTGAAAACTACCCCCTGGCCGCCGTCTCGTCGGCGGGGTTGGCCGGGAGCCACACCGTGAACCGCGCGCCGGTTCCTGCGAGGTTGCTGCGCGCCACCTCGATGCGCCCACCGTGCCTCTCCACGACCTCCCGCGCGATCGATAGGCCCAGCCCCGTGCCCGGTATGCCAGAATCGGTGCCCGCCTCCCCACGATAGAACCGGTCGAAGATGTGCTCGCGCTCACCCGGCGCGATGCCCGGCCCCGTGTCGCTGACGCTGAGCGCCGCGCCGCGCACGCCGTCGACATCCTCCGCGAACGTCCTGACGAGAATCCGTCCCCCGGCGGGCGTATAGTTGATGGCGTTCGTCAGCAGGATGCTGAGCACCTGCCCCATCAGGCCCTCGTCGGCCATCACGGTCGGCACATCCTTGCCGTAATCGATCGCGATGTCGAGGTTTTTGCTGTGCGCGACGGGCGTGCGATCGAGCATGTACTGGTTCGCCAGCATGTTGAAGTTCACGGGCGCGTGGCGCAGCTTCACCCGCTGCTGCTCCAGCCGGGACAGCCGCAGCAGGTCCTCGATGATGCCCTCCAGGCGGCCCACCTCGCGCTGAATCCGGTCGAGGAACGTCGGCAGGTTGGCCGGATTCATCTTGAGTAGCTGCAAGTGCAGCCGCAGACTGGTGATGGGCGTCCGCAGCTCGTGGGACACGTTCGAGACGAACGCGTCCTTCATGCGCTCGACCTCTTTCAGCGCGCTGATGTCGCGGAAGCTGACGACGACGTTCAACACCTGCCCTTCGTCCTGGATAGGCCCCAGCGCGATGTCGGCGTCGAACGTGCTCCCATCCTTGCGCCGGGCTGTGCTCTCCAGCCGCATGATGCGGGCTTCCTCTATCGTCGTGGCAAGCGCCTCGTTGAGCGCCTCCGCGAACGGCTCCTCCACAAACTCGGCGAGCTGCATCAATCTGACATCATCGCCCTTATACCCCAGGATCGTCCCGACGGCGGGGTTGGCGAGGCTCACCCGCCCATCCGCCCGCAGCAGCAGGGTGGCGTCCGGGCTGTTGTTCAGGATGGCC
>CAZWUX010000019.1:23826-25657 GCA_964637665.1 uncultured Anaerolineae bacterium | reverse complement strand
CGAAGATCCACGAGATCAATTTCAACAAGGAATGGATTCTGCCGCCGACGGTGATCCTGGAGGATTTGCTGCCCAAGGCCCGGGGCAAGGAAGGCTTCAAGATCTTCGAGCGGCTCGGTATCGACGTTTATTCCGATTACAACGCCTATGAGCGCAAGGAGAAACTCGATCCGCAGACCGTCGACTGGTCGAGCCCGAAGGTCAAGGACATGTTTTTTGCCCAGGCTCCGGGATATGACAATCCGCTGGGCTTCATGAAGATCAACTTCTTCAACTCCCACGCCGTCTTCATGCACGATACACCGTCGAAGACGCTGTTCTCGCGGAATGACCGGGCGGAGAGTTCCGGCTGCATCCGGATCCAGAACATATCGCAGCTTGCCGCCTGGCTTCTGAGCGATAATGCCGAGTGGAACCAGCAGCGGATTGCGTCAATGAAGGTCACCGGCGAGACGCTCAACGTTCCGGTCAAGAGCGACGTAAAGCTCTATTTCGCCTATCTGACCGCCTGGGCGACGCCGGACGGCGCCGCGCATTTCCGCCGCGACATCTATCGCCGCGACGGCACCGGCGTGACGGCGACCGTCTACTGACGCCTCGCCAGGGCTCAGTTTTTGCCGAAGGCCAGGTGCACCTTCATGGATCTGGCCTTGTCGGCGGCAAGGTCGAAAGCCGGAACGGGATCGGACGCTGGCAGCGTTGCCGTGATCAGCGAGTTCCAGCCGCCGCCGCTGTCGTCGTCCTCAGCGATGACGTTGCCGTTGGGGTCAAGCAGCTTGGCGCGTGGATCGGTGTCGCCCTGCCCGTTGGCGCGGATCGTGACCGACTGCCCGGCCTGCCCCTCGAACGTCCAGTTGTGCGCCTCGCTCAGGCTGTTAAGCGTCGCGCTCTGCGCCCCGCCGCCCACCGTCAGCGTGCCGCCGCCGGTCGTGTCGTACCCATCCCCGCCGTCGAAATCGTTAGGTCCGCCGCCCAGCCCGGACAGCGAGCCGCAGGTGCAGGCGAGGGCCGCCAGCGCCAGCGCGGCGATGACGATCATGGCGATGCGTGTGTGTCGATTGGTTAGCATGTGCGTTCCTCCGAATCCTTCGTTACTGGCAGCCGCCAGTCTGGATGATACCCGTGATCCTTCTCTGTGCATTGTACTCAGATCGGGGGGATGCGCTATTGTGCGGCGCATGGACGCCCGGCCCGGTGGACGGTACACTACAGGCCGATTTGACGCATCGACGAAGGGGCAGCACACCGTGACAGACGATCGACTGGTGGGCATCCGGCGTGAGGGGTTGATCCACATTCTGCGTGAGCTGGATGGCAGCGACGACTATGCGCGGGGTGTTCAGGACGTGCTCAGGTTGCTGGGCCTGACGGAGGCCGATGGGAAGCCGACGGGTGAGGTGGCCGGGATGGTGATCGACAGCCTGCGCGCCCACCTGCGGGATGGCGTCGTGGTCGGGCTGGCGTGGAACGATCTCGACGGCGACGGGCTGCGCGGGGTCGAGGTGCTGCGCGCCATCGAGGACGCCCGCACGCGGGCGGTGGATGATCCGACCCCGGCGCGGGTCGTGCGCGTCGTGCAGGCGGTGATCAAGGCGCGGCGCGGGGAGGTCGATCTTTACCTGATGCAGTATGACGGGCACGCCGGGCGCTACCAGCCTATCGGCGGCAAGCAGGACCCAGGGGATGCGTCACCGGAAGCCGCACTGCGCCGCGAGTTCGCGGAGGAGCTGGCCCTCGACGGCCCCCCCCCCCCCCCCCCGCGGGCGGGCCGCCCCCCGGAATCGGGCTGGCGCCCCCCCGCCCGGACCCCGCCAAAACGCGGGCGGTCCCC
>CAZWUX010000019.1:0-23816 GCA_964637665.1 uncultured Anaerolineae bacterium | reverse complement strand
CCCCTGCTGGCGATGGAGCCGCTTCATGCGGGATGGCGCACGCTCGACCTGAGCGCGACATACGGCGTGCTGACCGCCTACGAGATGGATTTCTTCGCGGTGACGGCGGCCCGACTTCCGATCCCGGTCGACGCGGACACGCGCTGGCTGACACTGGACGAGATCGGCGCGGAGAAGGCGAAAGACGGGCGCGCGATCTCGCCCATCTACCAGCAGGCGCTCGGCGGGCTGGACCGCCTGCGCGATCTGCCGCCCGCGCTCGAACTGGACTGACCGCTCAATCCAGGCGCACGACCGCGCCCCCGCGCCCCGCACGCGCGGCGGCGTGGGGCATCCCAACCACGCGTCCCTCATCGCCCCGGCCCAGCGCCAGCGTTGTGAAGGGGGTGAGCGGCCCCCAGCCCTCGAACATACGGATACCCGGCGACGTGACGAGGCGCAGGATCAGCGCCTCCACGATCTGCCAGTCCTCCGGCGAGCGGTAGGGATGCGATAATACGACCTGACGCCGCCCGCGCAGCAGCACGCGGTCGACGATGCGCTGCCAGACGTAGCCGCCCAGCCGCCCGCCCGCCGCGTCGACGGTGGCAGGCGGCAGTGCGCCGATGCGCTCCGCGAGCCGGGCCGGGTACTCGCCCGCCGGGATCAGGTCGATCTCCGCCCGGCGGATGCCGCGTCGCCCCAGCTCATCCTCCTGATCGGTGACGACGACGGTCGAGAGGGCCATCGTGCGGCCATCGACCGGAAAAGCCTTCAGCGAGCGTGCCCCGGCGAACGCATCCGCGCCCCAGCCCTGCCCGCGCGGCATCGCGCCGCGCCACACGGCGTCGAGCGTGGCGCGGTCGACGCCGTTGGTCGGCGGGCGGAACCGGTAGCCGGGGCGTTGCCCCTCCAGCGCGTAGTCGATGACGAGGCGGTGCATCAGCCCCGCTTGCCGTTGTGGGGGATGGGGTCGTCCGGTTCCTCGCCGTGCGCGCGGGGGCGCACTTTGTCGAAAAAGGCGGTCATCGCCGCGTCGACGCCTTCCCCGGTCAGCAGGCTCGTCTCGCGGATCATGTACTCGTAGCCGAGGCGCTCGGACTGGGACTTCAGGCGGCGAAGTTCGTTGCGGTAGTCGTCCAGCAGCGCGTCGAGCGTCGTTTCCTCCGCCCACAGGTCGGACTTGTTCACCATCAGCAGGAAGACCTTTAGCGGGCGCTGGCCCTTCTCGTCGAGCAGTTGCAGCACGTAGTTCAGCGCATCTTTATGCTGGTAGGGCTGGGTGTGGTCGATCATGAAGATGATGCCGCGCGGGCGCGCCTCACGGTAGAGATCGCGCCAGTCTGTTTCCCACATCGCGTACTCGCCACCCACGTCACGGCGGGGCTTGACGCGCATTTTGCCGCCGTCCGCGCCGACCGGCGCGCCGAACGCGCCCAGCGGGTCGCCGCCTGCCGCCGTGGGGTCAGGGTCCCAGCCGTCGAAATCGTTGATGCGCTCGCGCAGATGGGCGAGCAGCGTCGTCTTACCGGCCCCGCGATAGCCGAGCACGATGAACGGCAGGCCGAACACCCGCACGTATGCGAAGTCAACCACCGTGTCGAGGCTGTCCGCGATGCCACGCGCTACCTTTGCCACGCCCCGGAAGATCCCGGCGATGGCCTGCCCTACGTTTCTCGTCGCTGTGCTCACGTCACGTCCCTGCCTTCCATTTTTCGGCGTTCATAGTGAGATCGGGCCAGCACTTAGCGCCGATGCGCCGGGCTGGCGTATCACAGGATTCTACGCATGGATTGTGCGCGAGTTGCACCGGGGCGGCACGCATCGATCAGGGGACGAGGGCCTCGACCTTGATGGCGAAGCCGTCTAGAATGATCGACCGGGCCGTCTGCCCGGCAGTGTAGGTGGATGTCAGGCGGTAGGTCGCCTCGACGAGCAGGTAGGTGCGGACCGTTGCCTCCGCCGGATCGACGAGCCAGCACTCCTCGATACCCGCGTGGGCGTATTCGGCGAGCTTGTCGTTTTCGTCGATCTCATGCGTGTCAGGCGCAAGAACCTCGGCGACCCAGTCCGGCGGGCCGTCGAGCAGCTTGTCCGTGATGCGGTCGACGTGCGCCCGGTATACGAGCAGGATATCCGGCTGGCGAATCAGGCCGGGGCGCAGCCGGGCGGGGAAGGGTCCCATCAACACCTCGCCCAGATCGGCCTGTTCGGCGAACTGCTCCAGCGCGAAGGCGAGCGCCATCGCGCTCTGCTGGTGCTCCGTGGTAGGCGGATCGGGGATGATCAGGCGGCCACTGACCAGCTCGATGGTGCGCTGCACGTTGGGCAGCCCGAAATAATCTTCTTCCGTCCAGCGTCCCTGGGGCGGGAACAGCCGGGCGACCTCCATCACGTAGGCGTCCTGATCGACCATGTGCTTCTCCTGCTTCATGCTGCCCCCCATTGTATAACGGAACTCGCCAGGCCGCCGAGCCGCATGTAGGCCTCACTTTGCCTTTTTATCAAGATGGTTACAATGAAGAACGTCGTCACCCGACGTGCCGGGTATTCGCCATCCGGTGCGGTGTAGGGTGAGCCATGCCAAAGGATAAACAGAGATGAGCGACGATCTGCGCATTGATGCCGACCGCTTGCTGCGCGACCTGACCGATCTGGCCGAGTTCGGCGGCCTACCGGACGGCAGCGCGATCCGGCCAGCGCTGTCCGATGCCGATCTGGCGGCGCGCGGCTGGCTGCGGGAGTGCATCCACGCGGAGGGTTTCGAGCTGCGCGAGGACGGGGCGGGCAACATCAGCGCGCGGCTGCCTGCGAATAATGCCAGCGCCCGGACCGTCATGTTCGGCTCGCACCTCGACGGGCTGACACACGGCGGGCGCCTCGACGGGGCGCTGGGGGTTGCCGCTGCACTCGAAGTGCTGCGCACGGTGCGCGACAACGAGATCGAACTGCCGGTGCATCTCGAGGCGATCTCGCTGACCGATGAGGAAGGCACGTGGATTCCCCTGCTGGGGAGCCGGGCGCTGGTGGGGGCGCTCAAGCCCTCCGACCTCGATCAGGCGCGCGGGGGCCGCGAGGCATTCGAGAGGCGGCTGGCTATCGCAGGGCTGTCGGCGGAAGGCGTGCTGGGGGCGGCGCGCGATCCGGCGGACATCGCCGGGTGGTTCGAGGTCCACACTGCGCAGGCCTCGTGGCCTACGCTGGACGGCGATGCGATCGGCGTGGTGACGGATATCGTCGGCATCGCCACCTACTGGCTGGACTTCCTCGGCAGGGCGGATCACGCTGCGTTGATCCCGATGGACCGTCGCCTCGACGCGCTGCGCGGCGTGGCGGAGTTTATCCGGCAGTCTCGTGATCTCGTCGTCAACCGGTTCCCGGAGGGCGTGCTGAACTGCGGCGACGTGCGAGTTTCGCCGGGCATGTTCAACGTCGTGCCAGAGCGCGCGCGGCTGGCGCTTGAGTTCCGGCACGGGGATGCAAACCGCTTCGCGGCGATGCGTGAGGCGCTGCTGAGTCTGGCGCTGCACGTCGTCGAGATCGAAGGGCTGGCGCTGGAGGTCGAGCAGATCACGACGCACGAACCGGCCCCGATGCACCGTGATGCCATCGCTGCCATCGAGGCGGCGTGCAGCCTGCTCGAATTGTCATCCCGCCGCACATCGTCCTACGCCGGATACGATACGCAGATCATGGCCGCCATCACGCCCGCCGGGATGCTGCTCGTGCCACCGGCTGAGGCGGGAGGTGACCCGGATGTCGAGCGGGAAATTTGCGCCAACGCGGGGAACGTCCTGCTTCACACAGTACTGATGCTCGCACGGCGGGCCTGAGCACAGAAGTAAGAATCGCGGCTCAGAGTGCCTCATCTATGTGCCAGCCGGCACGATCTTCCATAATCAAGATGGATATGGCTGTGCCTTGTGGGTGGGCTGGTGCGTTTGTGCGAATCCCACCCGGCGACTATAGTGAGCGCACTCGGTGATGGCACGGCACGGGGAGAGACGGAGGCCATGTCCAACCAGTACGCCATCGACAAGACCCTTACTGCGAATGAGCTGCGCTTCCACTATCGTGACTGGGGTGGGCGGGGTTGGCCTGTGCTGCTGCTGCACGGGCTGTCGAGCACGAGCCACATCTGGGACCTCGCCGCGCCGCTGCTCGTCAAGGAGGCCCGTGTGATCGCGATGGATCTGCGCGGTCACGGCCAGTCGGATAAACCGGACGAAGATTACAGCTATGAGGCCGTCGGTGGGGACGTGTTCGATGCCATCGCCCAGCTTGAGATGGACAACCCGGTGATCGTCGGGCACAGCTGGGGCGCGAACGTCGGGTTGTGGGTCGCGGCGCGCGATCCCGACGTGCTGGCCGGGCTGATCATGGTGGACGGCGGGTTTATGGACATGTCGGACCTGACGTGGGGGGAGACGCTTGAACGGCTTAGCCCGCCGCGTATCGGGGGGATGCCGGTGGGTACGTTCCGGGCGATGCTGCTGGAGAACGCGCCGGAGGGGTTGATCACGCCGACGGTTGAGGCGGCGATTCTGGCGAATTTCGAGATCGACGCCGAGAACCGCATTCACCGCCGCCTGCCGCGCGAATCCCACCTGCGCATCCTGCGCGAGATGTGGGAGACGCCGCTCGCACCGCTGTATGAGCATGTGGAGTGCCCGGTGCTGATTCTGCCGTGCAGGCGCGACGGCGACGAGCCGGAACTCATCGCGCGCAAAGAGAGGGGCGTCGCACAGGCCAAACAACTCATGCCTGACGCCGAGGTCGTCTGGCTGGAAGATACCGTGCACGACGCCCCGCTCCAGCGTCCGGGCCGCCTGTCACACGAGATCATGCGCTTCATCCGCGAGCGCATCTGACGATGATCGTACGTTTCGACTGTTTAAGATGAGGGGACTATGGGTTCGATAGAGGCAATCCACGTCGGCGTCGGGAACCGCATCCCGATGAAGCCGCTGGACGAGGTCATGATCCTCGCCGACTTCGGTCTGGAGGGTGACCGCAAAGCGAAGGCTGGCAGTAAGCGGCAGGTGCTCGTCATGCCCGGCGAGGTGCTGGATGATCTGGGCTTACCGCCCGGCGCCGTGAAAGAGAACCTGACGACGCGCGGGTTCGACGTGATGAGCGTGCCGCGCGGCGCATGCATCCGCGTGGGCGAGGCCCTGCTGGAGGCCACCTTCGAGTGCACACCCTGCGGGCTGATGGACGATATCCGCCCCGGTTTGCAGGAGGAACTTCGCGGACAACGGGGGATGCTGTTCCAGGTGATCGAAGGCGGGCGCGTCCGCATTGGGGATGAGGTGACGATCGTCGAGGGGAGCTGAGTCGGGGGCCGTTTCACCGAGCTACAGACCGGAATCAAAGGGGGACGCTCTTTTCAGGGCGTCCCCTGTGCGTTCCCCGAAGGTGTGTTGCGATCAGGCCATCAGCCGCTCGATGGCCGGGACGAGGTCCGAGTCCATACTGGGTTTGCCGATAAAGGCGTCGGCCCCGGCCTCCATCGCGGCCTGCCGGTGCTGGGGGCTGTCCAGCAGGGTCAGGACGATGGTTGGCACGCCGGGCCAGCGCGATTTGATCTCGCGAGTCAGGTCAAGCCCGCTGATGTCGGGCATCCACAGGTCGACGATAATGAGGTCGGGCTGTCCATCCTCGGCCAGTTCGAGCGCCTCCTGACCGGAAAGCGCCGATCCAACGACGTGGATATCAGCGTAATGACATAAGAACTCCTCAAGGAATTCGAGAAACCGTTGATTGTCGTCAACGATCAATACTCTATAGGCCATGATGTCGGGTCTGGTAGCTGTCAGTGTCACGTTTCCGAGTGCCTTGGTTACTCTCAGAACTCTGCACTGAGAATAGCATACGCCCGATAGAGGGCCTATGGGGGATGTTCCTACTTTGGACTGGAGTAGGAATAAAGTGCTATTCGCGCTGGGCGCTGACGATCCCGTTAGAGACGGCGAAGCGGACGAGGGCGGTGACATCGCTCATGTTGAGCTTGTCCATGAGGTTATAGCGATGTTTCTCGACCGTCTTGACGCTGATCGAGAGCTTCACGGCGATCTGGCGATTCGTATAGCCTTCGGCGACAAGCTGGATGACCTCGCGCTCGCGCGGGGTCAGGCGTTCGACCGGGTTGGGCAGCGTCTCACCGCGCCGGATCAGCCCCATGATCTCCTCGCGCGGAAGCTGCTCGGAGAGGTAGGTCATGCCCTCCTTCACGGTCTGGATCGCCTCGATCAGCTCGTCGGTGATGGAATCCTTCAGCAGATAGCCGCTCGCGCCCGCCTGGAGGGCCTGGACGACGTACTCCTGACGTTTGTGCTGGGAGAGGATGATGATCTTGGGGGAATCGCTAAGCTCCATGAGCCGCCGGGTCGCTTCGAGGCCGTTGAGATTCGGCATACTGATATCCATGACGACGATGTCGGGCTTCAGCTTCTGGGCCAGATCGATCGCCTCGGCGCCATCCTCCGCCTGCCCGATCACGTCTACCTCGGTTCGTTCCTCAAGCAGGGCGCGCAGCGCCTCACGAACCAGATGGTGATCCTCGGCCAGCATGACGGTTGTTGGTCGTATCATTAGTCCAGTTCCTCACGTGGCAGATAAAGATGGATGCGCGTGCTCCAGCCGGGAACCGAGTCGATGGTGATCTGCCCTCCCACCGCGTCGACCCGCTCGCGCATGCTCAGTAATCCGAGGCCCAGATTGGGCACGTCAGCCTGCATGATGGCCTCCATCTCGAACCCCTCGCCGTTGTCCTCGATAATGATTTCCAGCCCGTGTTTCAGCAGCCGCGCCCGCACAGTGGCCTGTGTCGCTTTTGCGTGGCGCGCGACGTTGGTCAGCGCCTCCTGCACGACGCGATAGGCCGTCAATTCGATCTCAGGCGCGAGGCGCGCGTCGCCACCTCCCGCCGTGAACCGGATCGGCAGCCCGGTACGATCCGAGAAGCTGTCGCACAGCGTCTTAAGCGCCGGTCCCCAGCCCATCTCCTCAAGCAGCGGCGGGCGCAGCTCGTGGGAGAGCGTACGAACGTCCTCCAGCGTGTCCTTGACGAGCGATTCGAGCAGCGCGATCTTCTCGCGGGCCTCGGTTGCGTCCTCCGGGAGGGCGTTTTCGACCATGCGCATCCGCATCTTGGCGATGGTAAGCGCCTGCCCCACCTCGTCGTGAAGCTCGCGGGCGAGGTGGCGGCGTTCCTCCTCATGCACTTGGGTGAGGCGGGCCGTCAGTTCGCGCAGACGCTTGCGCGACCGGACGTGCTGAGAGATGTCCCGCGCGATGCCCTCGATGGCCGTCAGGTTGCCGTGCTCATCGTAGATCGGCGCTAGCCGGAACTCGACGTGGACGAGGTGCCCCTCCTTGTGGTGCCAGCGGACAACGCAGTAGCGCTGTGGGCCTTCCGGCTCGCCGAAGGCGGCGAATACGCTCTCGTAGACCGCCAGATCGTCGGTGTGGATGCGGCGGTAGCCCAGCCCCGGATCGGCGTAGTGCTCCTCCGGCGTAAAGCCGAATATCTCGGTCGATGCCGGGCTGACGTACTCGAAGCCGTTGGCGTACGACCAGCGAAAGATCATGTCCGGCGCGTTCTCGGCCAGCCGCTCGAAGCGGGCCTCGCTCTGCGTCAGGGCGCGTTCGGCTTGCAGCCTGGCGTGAATCGCGCCCGGCAGCAGCGGCAGGTAGGCGTCGCCCTTCAGGACAACCGGCGCGGCGATCTCGCTCGCAAACGGCGCTACCTGGGGGATGTCTTCCTCCCCGGCAATCAGGACGATGGGAGTATCCGGCAGTGCCTGCTGCACACATTCGAACAGCGTGCTGGCGTTCATGCCTTCGATGCCCGCCTCGCACAGCACCATGTCGTATCGATCCGGCGGCTCGCCCGCTTCGCCATCACACCCGAGCAGGTGCTTCAGGGTGGTGGCGTCTGAGGCAGTTTCGAGAGTGAAGTTAGCGAGCTTTGGATCCGTTTCCAGCACAGCCTGAATCCGTGCTCGATCCTGTTGTGAGGATGCAATCAACAGGAAACGTCGTGGCTGGGTTTTCATGAGTCCATGCGGCTCTGCTAAACAGCGTCAATGATCTGTATTATAGAAGCGATGCTCGCCGGGGTGCAAGCCTGCCGTCCGGTGGCGATGAATCGCGGGAAGCGGGCTGAGGACGGCGGCGGACCGGTGATGGGACATCGCCCGCATGGGAACATCGATGGTGTTATGCGCTGGCCGCATGAACACCGGCGTGTCGTGTCATGATCCGCCTCTGCGTGGTAGAATGAGCGACAGGCAACGATAGAGGAACACGCGCATGAGATTCGACAATAAAATGCCAAAGGTGCTCCAGCTTTATCTGGAGTTGAGCCAGTATCCCATCCTCGCCCGCCGCATCCGCGAGCTGATGCGGAACGAGATTTTCACGCGCGGAGTCGTCACCCAGGATGTCTTCCAGCAGGAGGTTCGGGAGAAGGCCATCCAATCGCAGGTGCGCGAGGGGATCAGCGATCCGCTCATCGAGGAGCCGCCGGACGTGTGGCGCGACCGCATCGCGCAGGTGCGCGATCACCTGACGGACTTCTACTTTGCCTACAACGTGCCGCACGACCGGTTCGAGGAACTTGTGCAGGAAGTGCTGAGCGAGCGTGCGCCCGATCAGCGTGTGATCCTCTCGTTCAACCCGGAACTTGCCCCCTGGGATCTGCTGTTCGCGCAGGGCGAGGCGTACGAGCACTACCCGCCGGAGAAGCGCGCCAACGTCGAGCACCACCTGCGTGAGATCGTCGTCGTGCTGATCAAGGCGATGATCTCCGACCAGCTTTCGTTCGTGCGCGTGGCGCGCGAGTATTTTACGGTCAAAGACCTGACCAATATCCGGGCGCACCGGTTTGGCCGGGGAAAGATCGGCGGCAAGGCGGCGGGGATGCTGCTCGCCTACAAGGTCTTGCAGCGGCACGCCCGCCAGCGCGGGATCGACGTTGAGCGTGAGATCACCATCCCGGAGTCATGGTATCTCGGCTCGGACGTGTATTACGATTTCCACGCCTCGAACGACCTGTTCCGCTTCATGAACCAGAAGTACAAGCGGCCCGACCAGATGATGGCGGACTATCCGCAGTCATACAACGCCTACATGAACAGCCGTCTGCCCGCCGACATCCACGATCAGCTTGCCGAGTTTATGGAGAACATCGGCAAGTCGCCGCTGATCGTGCGTTCGTCGAGCCTGCTGGAAGACAGCTTCGACACGTCGTTCGCCGGGAAGTACGACAGCTTCTTCCTGCCCAACCAGGGATCGCCGGAGAAGAACCTGCGCGAACTCGAACGGGCCATCATCCGGGTCTATTCGAGCGTGATCCGCCCGGAGGCGCTGATTTACCGCGACCGCATGGGCCTGACGGACTACGACGAGCGGATGGCCGTTCTCATCCAGAGGGTCGAAGGGCGGCCTCACGGGCGCTATTTCTTCCCTGATTTCGCGGGCGTTGGTTTCAGCTACAACCCCTACGTGTGGAACGAGCGCATCAACCGGGATGACGGTCTGCTGCGTCTTGTCGCGGGCCTTGGAACCCGCGCGGTGGAGCGCGTCGGCAGTGATTACCCGCGCATGGTCGCATTAAGTCACCCGAATCTGCGCCCTGAATGGGGCAGGAGCATGGTGCGGCGCTACTCACAGCGCGAGATGGACGTGATCGACCTGGAAGAAAACGAACTGGTGACACTGCCCATCGGCGAGGTGCTGGACCCGCAGTACACGCCGCTGGAGGCGGTCATCTCGGTCGACCGGGGTGGGTACGTGCGCCCGGCTGCTGGACGACTGTTCGACGTGGAGCCGCGCGAGATGGTCGTGACGTTCGACAATATGCTGACGCGGGGCGATTTCGTCGAGGTGATGCGCGAGTCGCTCGACGTGCTGGAGGAAGCCTATAAGCGCCCGGTTGACATCGAGTTCGCGGGTGAGGTTTTTTCCACGCATCCTGAGCCGCTGGTGCGCGTCTCGCTCTTGCAGTGCCGGACGCTGAGCCACCGTCAGGAGGGCCGCGCCGTCGAGATACCGACCAACGTGCCCGACGAGGACATCCTGTTCACGGCCAACCAGCACGTGCCACACGGCTGTGTGGAGGACATCCGCTACATTGTCTACGTCGATCCGCGCGCCTACGCGCGTATCCCGCAGACCCACACCCGGATTGAGATCGGGCAGTTCATCGGGCGGCTCAACCACGCGCTGGTCGATCAGAAGTACATTCTGATGGGGCCGGGCCGCTGGGGAACGTCCAACATTCAGCTTGGTGTCAAGGTGACGTACGCCGACATCTACAACACGAGCGTGCTGATCGAGGTGGCTTACAGCGACGACGGCAGCGTGCCCGAAGTCTCGTACGGCACACACTTCTTTCAGGACCTCGTCGAGGCGAACATCTACCCGCTGCCGCTCTACCCGGATGACCCCGACGTGATCTTCAAGGAGGCGTTCTTCCAGAATGCGCCGAACTCGCTGTCGACCATCCTGCCAGCGGATGAGCGCTATACGCCATACGTCAAGGTGATCGACGTGCCCGCGCTGTGCGGGGGGCGGACACTGACCATTCTCATGAACGGCGAGCGGGATCGGGCGATAGGGATGCTTTCCTGCGAGGATGATCCTTGCTGCAACGATGTGGAATAGCCGGATATGGGGCGGATAGGGATGGATAACGAGCGAGTCATGACCGTCGTGATCGTCACGCTGGCCGTCACCGCGCTGCTGTTTGCCGTGCTGGGCTTCGCGCAGGCCCCCAACAGCGAGGTAAGCCCGGCCACCGTGTCGACCTTCATGCTTATTTCGGCGGGGCTGTTCGGCGCGCTGGGCGTGCTCGCGCTGCGCCGTCCCAAAACGTGGCTGCGCTTTCTGGGCGTAGCCGCCATCACCGGGGCGATCTACATGGTGGTGATGGCGTTCCTCTACTTTCAGGCGCTCAATTTGATCCAGATGAATGTTTGACCCCGCATCAGCCGTCTCTCAGGTGATGGGGTTTTGCGTGGCAGGCGCCGCCGAAGACGTTTCTTTTTCGCTCCCGACGAGCCACAGCAGGCTGACCACGAACCCGGCGAACAGGATCACCGCCCCGCTGAAATACGGCAGGTTGAGGTTTGCGTCGAACAGGAACCCCGCCCACGTCGGCCCCACGACGCGCCCCAGACTCATGAAGGCGTTGTTCAGGCCCATCGCGGTCCCCTGGCCGACCACTGCCCGGCGCGAGGTGAGCGCCGAGACCGTCGGGCGCAGCAGCGAGTTGCCGATCATGAAAAACAACGTCGTCGCGATGACCCAGCCGGGATGCTCGGCGGTCGTCATGAGCACGAACCCGACAGCGCCGATGAACAGTGCACCCCGGATCACATTGACCTCGCCCCAGCGGCGCGTAAACCAGCCGGTCAGCACCCCCTGTACTACAGCCGACAACAAACCGCTCAGCATCAGGATAAAGCTAACGCGCTGCGGGCCATATCCATAACGCTCGAGCGTATACAGGCTGAACACCGTCTCAAAGTTCGTGATCCCGAAGCTGACCAGAAACGCCATGACGAGCAGAATCCCGATGGGGCCAGAGAGCGCGCGGGCCATCTGCTGGAGCTGCGGACCGTGCCCGGTTTGCGCATCGCCCCGCCGGACACGCTGATCGGGCGGCAGTGATTCGGGCAGGATGATGACCAGCAGCACGAGCGCGATCATCGACAGGCCCGACGCGACGAGGAACGGCAGCGCCAGCGAATCGCGGGCCAGCAACCCCCCGGCTCCCGGCCCGATGACCATCCCGACCCCCATCGCCGCGCCCATCAGCCCCATCCCGCTGCTGCGCTGATCCTCGCTCGTGCTGTCGCCGACGTAAGCCATCGCCGTCGGCAGCGTGGCGGACGACAGAATCCCCGCGAGGACGCGGGCTGCGAACAGCATCCACAGGTGGGTGGCGAGTCCGAAGAATAGCTGGGTGAGCGCGTTGCCCAGCACGCCCAGCACGAGCAGGGGCTTTCGCCCGAACCGATCTGACAACCCGCCCCACACCGGCGCGAACAGGAACTGCATCAGCGCGTAGCTCGTCATCAGCAGGCCAAGCTCGACGCCGCTCGCGCCAAAGCTGTCGACGTAGAAGCCGAGCAGGGGGATCACCATGCCGAACCCCATCATGACGACGACGAGGGTGATGAACAAGATGGTCATGTTGCGGGAGTTATGCCTGGGCATGAATATGGTTCCTTGCCTTCCTCTGCCCGGCTTACGTCGTGCGGCCACCTGAGCGGCACGGCTATTATGTTCCGGCCCCGGCGCGGCTGGCAACCTGCCGCGCCGCGTGGTCATCCGAAGGGGCGCGAGTATACTAAGGTTCCACGCATCTGTAAATAAAGCGGGTGGGTCTTATCCGGCCTGTGGAGCCAGAGGGGCGCGGCGAGCTATCGCGGCGCGGCGAGCTATCGCAGCGCGGCGAGCTGTCGCAGCGCGGTGGGCTGACACAGGCATACGAGGCAGGAAGAGGGGATGAGGTATTTCGTCACAGGGGCGACGGGGTTCATCGGCGGGCACATCGTGCGCCAGCTTCTCGCGAGCGGGCACGAGGTCGTCGCGCTCGTCCGCGACCGCCGCGCGGGCACGTACCTGAGCCAGATGGGCGTGGAGATCGCCGTTGGGGACCTGCTCGACCGCGACTCGCTGCGTGCGGGCATGGCGGAGGTCGACGGCGTGTTTCACACCGCGGGCTGGTACGATCTCGGCGCACGCGATAAAAGCATGGCCGAGCCGGTCAACGTCGATGGCACGCGCAACGTGCTGGAGGTGATGCACGAGCTGGGCGTGCCGAAGGGCGTCTTCACGAGTTCGCTGGTCGTCTACTCCGACACGCATGGCCGCGTGGTCGATGAATCTTACCGGTACGATGGCCCGCATCTCAACGAATACGACCGCACGAAATGGCTGGCTCATTACGAGGTCGCGCTGCCGATGATCGAGGCGGGCCTGCCGCTGGTGATCGTGCAGCCGGGCGTAGTCTACGGGCCGGGTGATCACAGCCTGCTGCGCGAGCTGTTTCTCACGTATCTCAAGGGGATGCTGCCCGCTGCTCCGGCGGAGGCGGCGTACTGCTGGACGCACGTCGAGGACTGCGCGTGGGGCCACATCCTCGCGATGGAGATCGGCGAGCCGGGCGAAACGTACATCATCGGCGGGCCATGCCACACCATCGTCGAGGCGCTGCGCGTCGCCGAGCGCCTGACTGGCATCCCTGCGCCGCGCCTGATAGCGAGTCCGGGATTGATCCACGCGGCGGCCTCGCTGTTGGGCATGGAGGCGCTGGGGGGCCTCGGTGGTGCGACCTACCTGGGCGACAGCGCCAAAGCCGAGCGCGATCTGGGCTGGCGCGCCCGCCCCATTGAGGTTGGGCTGCGCGACCTGCTATATTACGAGATGAGGCGCATGGGGAAACAGCCGCGACCATCCGGCTGAGTCGGCTTACCTGGCTGGCCGGGAGACGAATTTCGGATGAGATGGAACAAACCGGCCTGCCCGTGCGTCACTATGAGTGAATCGGAGAAAATATGGCAGCCGACTCGTGCCACACGCACGCAGTCAGGCTGCTAGAGATTAACCGGGAGGGAAGAAATCGACATGGACCGTAAACATATAGTTAACCGCCCCGTCGTGCTGCTGAGTCTGCTGGCGATCGTGCTGATGCTCGTCACCGCCTGCACGGGCGGCACGGCGGCGGTAGCTCCCGCCGTGACGCCTGATAGCAGCGCCCAGGAGCACACCATCAGCGTCAGCGGGAGCGGGCAGGCGACGGGCACGCCGAACGTGGCGTACGTCGAGCTGGGCGTCAACGTGACCAACCCCGACGTGGGACAGGCCATCACGGAGGCCAACCAGACGATGAACGACGTGCGGCAGGCTCTACTCGACGCGGGCGTGCCGGAGGAGAACCTCCAGACGAGCACGTTCAACGTCTCCGCCGAGCAGCCGCCCCGGCCAACCGATGTACCCTCCGACCAGCAGCCGGAGCAGATCTACCGGGTGCAGAACATCCTGCGCGTGAAGGTGGAGCAGATCGATACCGTCAGCGACGTGATCGACGCGGGGCTGAATGCGGGCGCGAACAACGTCTATAACCTGTCGTTCGACATCGCCGACCCGACCGCGCTTCAGGAGCAGGCGCGCGCTGCCGCCATTGAGGACGCGCGGAACCGCGCTCAGCAGCTTGCTGAGGGGCTGGGCGTGCAGGTCGGCGCGCCGGTGCAGGTCAGCGAGTCGTTCGGCGGCCAGCCGCAGATCGAGCGTGTTGCGATGGCAGCCGATGCGGCGGGAGCAGGCGCGCCGCCCATCAGCCAGGGGCAGCTTACCGTCAACGTGACCGTCAACGTGAGTTTCCTGATCGAAGAAGCCCAATAGCCGTACGCGGACTACCTGCGGGCGCTTCGCCAGCGGCGGAGCGCCCTTTTTGCGTGGGGACAGGCCGGGGGCATCATTCGCCCATCCACTCGAATACGATCCAGTCATAAGCAGCGGCCAGCTCGCGGCGGTCATCGCTGGCCCCGCCGGTCTGCTGGAATGGAGTCTGCAAGACGCTGTGCCTGAGTTCGATGCGCTGCAGGTCCCCGCCGTTGGGCACGTCGAAGGAGAAGCTGTATTCCGCCCAGCCCTGTGTGAGGTCGAAGGTTGCGAGTTCCTCATCACCCATCCAGATTTCCACCGTTTGCCCCGGCGGGAAGGCGCTGGCGCGCAGCGCGGCCTCGTAACGCCCGGTGCGGCGCAGGTTGACGAGCAGCGTGGTCGTCTCCGAGCCGCCCGCCCAGCGCGCCGTCGTCCCGCCGATGGTCTCCGGCTCGTACCAGCCCTGAATGGCGTAGCGCGCGTCGAGCGGCGTGCCGAGGTCGATGAGACCGCCCTCCGGCACGTAATCCGCCGTCATGAGGTTGTTGGTGCTCACGAGCACCTGAAGGCGGACCTCGGCGTGCTGGAAATGCACGCGGCGCGTCCGCGTGTAGACCCGGTCGAACGCAGGCACGTAGGCTCCATCTCCGGTCAGCGTGCCGATCACCTCGCCGAACGCGCTGCGGTCGAGCACGGCGATGGCGTCCACGTTCGGGTCGCCGGACGCCGCCCGCGCGGCCTCCTCGTTCCATTCGTACCGGTACAAAAGGGAATAGCCGGGCAACTCGACCTGCGCGGCGCGGAACGACCCGGCTGCGGCGACGAGCGTGGTGTCAGGCGGCCACCCCTCGCGGATGGCGGCGGCGGCCTGCGCAGGCGGGGCGGGTTCGGTCGATAGGATACGGGCCAGCGATGCCCCGTTGGCGGCGAGCACGAGGGTTGTCAGGATGGCGACGGTCCAGGCGACCGCCCGCCGGAAGCCGCTGCGCTCCCCAAGCCGCGCCCATCCGCTGGCGGCGAGCAGAGCAAGCGGTGGGATGCAGGGCAGGGCCAGGCGCGGACGGTAGAGCGATTCGAGGACGTACAGCGGCGCGAGCACGATCAGCACCCACCCGGCGAGCAGCCACGATGCCGGTTTCCGCCAGTCGGCGAGCGCCAGCCCGCCCACCAGAAAGCCGAGCACGAGCGTAAGCTGCGCGGCCCCTGGTGCGTCAATAGATTGGTAGACGCTGACGCCCAGCGTGGGCACCAGCAGCGTGTCGAGCAGGTCTTTGAGGCGCGCCAGCAGCGTGAGGCCCGTCACCGGGCCGGTGGCGAACAGCGAGTCGCTCTGCCACACGTGCTGGCTGTGCGCGGCCAGCAGCGCGCGGTAGGCGGCGAGGCCGCCCGCACCGGCGGCGGTGGGGATCAGCCAGATCAGCACGGCGATCAGGCCCGCGCCGCCCGCCAGCCCGACCGCCCGCCAGCGGCCCGCCCTGATCCGCTCCCAGGCCAGCCACGCGGCGACGAGAATCGCCGGGAGATTCGACTGGGGGCGCACGCCGAGGCTGAGGCCCAGCAGCGCCGCGCCCGCGACAAAGAGGCGGTCGTCGCGCCGCCCGGCCCACAGCAGCGCCAGCGCGCCGAGCGCGAACGCCAGCCCCGGCGCGTCGGAGAGCGCCTTGGCGGAGGTGAGCCACTGGATCGGAAAGACGGCGAAGATCAGCCCGGCGAGCAGCGCGGCGGCGTCCCGCCGGAGGATCATCTGGCCCAGCCACACGACGACGGCGACAGACGCCGCGCCGCAGACCGCGCTGAGCGTCGTCAGCGCGACGCGCGGATCGGGGAAGAGCAGGTTGAACAGCCGCCCCAGCACGACGTACACCGGGAAGCCCGGCGGCTGCGGCTGCTGGAGGGCGAGGTCGAAGTGGCGCAGGGCCAGCGCGAAGCTGTACGAGTCGAAGTCGTCGAGCGACGCGCTGCGCGACAGCAGATAGGCGGCCAGGGCCAGCGCCCCGGCGATCAGCGGCCACGCCCGGTGGGGCAGGGGGGCGGGTCGATCTGCGGCGTCGTGAATCCTATACTCAGAGTGAAGATCGTCTGACATGGAGCCTTCTGATAGCGGGACGGTGTACGGATCAACGCGCCGCATGTTACCATCCCGACCCCGCCCCGTCAATGAACCCTTACGTGGGGGCTGGCATCTAAAAGGCTGTGATGAATGGCTTATCGGAGAGGAGCTTTTCGGTATGGAGAATAAAAATATTGTCATATTGTTCGTGGTGCTTGCCGGACTGACGCTGGTCGCCACGGGCTGCGCCGCACCGGCTGCCGTAGCCGAAGTCCAGATGGTGACGCCTGAGGCCGTTCACAACCGGCTGCCGGGGGCGCTCGACAACGGCCTGATCCTGCTCGACGTGCGCACGCAGCAGGAATGGGAGGATGACGGTCACATCGCGGGGGCGACGCTGATCCCGCTCGACATGCTCGAACAGCGCGCGCCGGATGAGCTGCCGAAGGACGCCGAGATCGTCGTGTACTGCCGCTCCGGCAACCGCAGCGCGCAGGCGTCGCAGATGCTCGTCGAGATGGGGTACACGAACGTCTCGGACATGGGGGGCATTATCGACTGGAAGGACGCCGGGTACGACGTGGTGTACGGCCCGTAAACCCGCCCCGGTGGTTAGCGCGTCGACGGGTGGCCGGGTTTGCTCAGCTTTCCAGTCGGGCTGCAATCTCCGGCGGGAGGTTTCGCGTCGCCTCACGAAACGTCAGGCCGGACATCGCCGAGCGATGGGCTGCGGCGAAATCGGCCACCCACTCCGGGCGCTGCTTGCCGATCTCGCGCAGCGCCCACCCGATCCCCTTGCGGATGAAAAATCGCTCGTCCTTCGACCAGCCCGCGCCCTCGGCGAACATGGGGATGACGATGCGGGAAAACAGGTCGAGGTCGCCTTCGCCGCGCCGGAACTGCGGAAGCTGGGCGAGCACGGCGGCCCGCCGCACCCAGTAATTGCCGGATTCGGCCCATGCGGGCAGGCGGTCGAGCGTGGATGGATCGTTGTCGATCAACGCCCCGGCCAGCCGCACGGCGATCTCGTCGAGGTGCGCCCACGTATTCGCCTCGGCCATCATGCGCTCGATCAGCGGCAGGTGATCCGCCGACAGGTCGGTGCTCCGGTACTGGAGCAGCATCACCGCCAGCGAGCGTTCCTCGTGCCAGTCCGATCCCCACAGGTGGGCCGCCAGCGCGGCCACCGCATCGATGGGCGCTTCGCGGTGTGCCCTGACCCACGCCTGCGCGATTTTGCGCTTTTCAGGCACGCGCACGCCGTAAAACTTGAGCGGGCTTTTCAGGTAGGCTTTTTCGCCTGCCGCTCGCTCCGGGTCGGCGCGCTGCTTGAGCGCAGCCCGTAGATCGTCTGCTTCCAGTTCGATGTTCATGGCCGGACACCTTCCGCTGTCGCTGCTGTGGTGTGGTCAGTGTACCACAGAGCGCGGTGAGCGCATCGCCGCTACGCCAGCGGCGGCTCGTCCGGGGTTGGGGCGGGCGTGTGGCTGTCGAGCAGGCTGCTTTTCTCCAGCCAGTTTCCAATCAGGATGTAGCGGAAATCGTGGCCCTGCCACGCGCGGAGCGCGGCCCACAGCGCGTACAGGCTGAGGATGATCATCAGGGCGAATGGGATCGCCATGCTGCCCAGCCCGACGAAAAACAGGGCGGGCGGTTGGTCCATGTCCGCCGAGGTGATCATCATGGGGATGAAGCTCAGCCCGTAGCACACGCCCCACACGAGCCACGACCCCATGACGAGGATGAGGCTCGCGAGCTGGTAAACGGCGGCCTGAAGCGCCTGCGAGGCCGCGTAGCGCGATTTATCGCGCTGGGTGATGTAAATGGTCAGCCCGACGACCAGCCCTATGCCCTGCGCGATGGCCGAGCCGTGCGCGAGGGCGGCCAGCAGGCGGCTTTCCTGATCGGGTTGGGTACGCATTTCGTCTGTCATGGTCAGTGCGCTTATCTCGCTTATGCGAACGAATCGGTCTATGCTCAGTTTAGCGCAGGCGCATGGCCCCTGCACAACCTGAAAGTTGGGGTGATCGCCGGGCGGGCGGCAAAAAGAAAACGCGCCCGGCACGTTGCCGGGCAGCGCTGTTAACCGGGGCTGAGCAGGAGATCAATTCTTGCGTGCCTCCAGATGGTGATCCATCGCGCTCTGGATGATCTTATTCAGCTTGCGCGAGGCCGTGCTGAGGGTCGTGCTGGCATAGGCAGCCAGCTCCCCGCGCAGCATCTTGGTGGCCTTGCGTTTCAGGTCCTTGTCGATCTTGGTCAGGCTGTCAATGCGCTCCCGCCATGCGAGATCGCGCAGCACGCGGGCGATCTCCACCGGGTCGCCGCTGCCAAGCCGGTCGCGGATGTTGGCGTGGCGCGTGCGGTAATTATCGGCCAGCGCCTCCGGCTCCTGCATGAACAGGTTGCGGATGTCATCCTCACTGTAGCTGGCCGGGCGCAGGCCCACGTCGTCGATCACGCCGACGGGGGTCATCAGCTTCGCGTCGCGCCCGATCAGGTCGATGCTGTAGAATCGCTTCGTCTCGCCGTGCCGTTTGAGGGAGACGATCTTCTCGATCGTGCCCGCCCCCTGGTAAGGGTGGACGACGGAATCGCCGGATTCAAAGGGCAGATCGGTAGCCTGGGTTGCAACCATTCGCTAAGCAAACCTCCTGTAATGTGTACACGGTTTGTGAAATCGCACATTGTACAATTATTATAACATAAACGGCCCAGAATCGAAAATGACAGCCCGCAAAGGGGGATCGGATGCCTGATAACGAGTCGTCCTTGCCGTTTATGCCCACGCCGGGTGATATTTCGTGCCCGGTTTGTGGAGCCGTCACGACGCCGCAGAGCGAGGTGTGCGCCGTCTGTGGGGCGTCGCTCAAACCGCCGGACGATGCGCCACCGGACCGGGCGGGAGGCCCGGCCAGGAAGCCCGGCGGCTCGAACGGGAATGGGTCTGGCGCTCGGCCCCGGTGATCGCTCCCCCGGTCACCCGGCGGGCGGTCGACGGCCCGCCGAGGGTGGGAATCCCCCGTCGTCGCGAACTAGAATGAGAGTACAGGTAGACGAGACAGGGGAATGGGCCAGGGATGATCTATATCGGGACGAGCGGCTATTCGTACGACGACTGGGTGGGGCCTTTCTACCCGGCGGGCACGAAGAAATCCGATTTTCTGGATTACTACCGGCAGCACTTCGACACGAACGAATTGAACTTCACTTACTACCGGATGCCCACCGCGTCGATGCTGGCGAACATCGGCAACAAGGTCGACCCCGGCTTTCTTTTCGCGGTGAAAGTGCCGGGCGAGATCACCCACGATCGCGAGGACGACCCCCGGCCCGCCGCGCGTAAGTTCAACGAGGCGCTCGTCGCGCTCAAGGATGAGGACAAGTTCGGGTGCGCGCTGGCGCAGTTTCCGTACAGCTTCCACGCGACGAAGGAAAATGAGGACTACCTGAAGAAGCTGGCCGGGGCGCTGGGCGACACGCGGGCCGTCGTCGAGTTCCGCAACCGCGACTGGGTATCGGAGGATACCTTCGACCTGCTGCACGATCATGGGCTGGGTTACTGCTGCGTGGACGAGCCGCAGTTCAAGAGCCTGCTGCCGCCGGTCGCGCTGGCGACGAGTTCTGTCGCCTACGTCCGGTTTCATGGCCGGAACTACAAGAAGTGGTGGCATCACGACGAGGCGGCGGAGCGGTATGACTACGACTACAGCGTCGACGAGCTTTCCGAGTGGGTGCCGCGCATCAAGGCGCTGGACGAACAGCCCGAAACGGATCTGACGCTCGTTTACATGAACAACCACGCAGCGGGGCAGGCCCCGGACAATGCGAAAAAGCTGGGCGGCCTGCTGGCCGACGCCGGGGCCGACCTGAGCGAACGGTCTGGACCCGACTAGCGGATACGCCCTCCGCGCGGGTGAGCCGGTCGGGAGCGGGGTTCACACCCTGCCGCGAACTTTGCGGCCCAGCGGGATCACAAGCAGGCCGATCTCAATGAACAGCGCCGCCCCGCCGCTGATCAACCGGGCCAGCCAGCGGATGAGCGCCTCGAGCAGCGCGCGCGGCCCGATGGCGCGCCCGACCGCCTTCAGGATGGCGCGGAACATCGTGCCCCGGTGCGCGGCCCACAGATAGCGCCACAGCTCGACCACTTTTTTGCCGACGGCCAGGGGATCGCCCTGCTGGGTCTCCGCGCCGATGGCCTGCACGCGCTCGCGCACGAGCGGGTCCTCCCACAGCTTATCGATGAGCGGCTTGAGCGCCTTATACCCCTCACGGCCAATGCGTATCCCCGTCATGAGGGCGACCAGCCCGGCGATCAGCTCGATGGTAAAGTCCAGCCAGTCGACCTCCGCACGGGCCTCGGCGTCGCCATCCGGGGCAGCGTACAGCGTGATAGGCCGGGGTCCGCGCGTTTGCAGACGATAGCAACCGCTGCGTCTGCGGACGTGCAGCCCGCGCACAGTCTGGCGGTAGGCGACAATGTCACCGCCTGCTGCGCTGAGCGCGTCGAAACGGGTCGGGCGGCGCCCACGCACCGTTCGTGAGGTGGTGAGCGGCGAGTGTTGGTCGTGGAGATTCAGGCGCATTGGACGTTGATCCTATCTCTGTTACCGGTGGGCCGGCGCATGGAACTTCCTCTAGAATTAGTGTTATAATAGATGGGTTCATTTTCAACCTAATGATAAGATCGCTCACCCTTTGCCCGGAGCATGTGGTAGCTGTCTTCGGGCTATTATGATGCTTGCCGGTAGAACTTTCCGCCGGGATGGTAGCGGTAGTGGAGCGAATCGAGCGGACTCAAGGAGCAGCGGTTGTCTGAAGCCACACAGGTGGAGCAGGAAGTCAGCAGAATAGATGTCGGTCTTAGCCGTGACCTGAAACTGTTTGACATCACGATGATCGGCATCGGCGCAATGATCGGCGCCGGAATCTTTGTGCTGACCGGGATCGCCGCCGGGGTGGCAGGCCCCGCCCTCATTCTGGCGTTTGCCCTGAACGGTATCGTCACATCGTTCACGGCGATGAGTTATGCGGAGCTGGGATCGGCCTTTCCGGAGGCCGGGGGCGGCTATCTGTGGGTCAAAGAGGCGCTGGGCGGCTTGCAGGGCTTCCTGTCCGGGTGGATGAGCTGGTTCGCGCACGCCGTTGCCGGGAGCCTTTACGCGCTGGCCTTTGGCACGTTCGCGGTCGAGCTGTGGTCGATGGCCGGGCTGCCCGTGATCGAGCACGCCGTGATGGGCATAGCAGGCCACGCGTTTATGCGCCTGCTCTTCATGACCTTCATCGCCGTCACATTCACCTTCATCAACTTCATGGGCGCTTCCGAGACCGGGACCATCGGCAACGTGATCACGCTGGCGAAGGTCGCGATCCTCGGCCTGTTCACGACGTTCGGCGTCATCGCGCTGTTCAACACGGAGGCGTGGCACTACCGTTTCTCGGAAGGCTTCATGCCGAACGGCATTCCCGGCGTCGTGATCGCGATGGGCCTCACGTTCATCGCGTTCGAGGGCTACGAGATCATCGCCCAGAGCGGCGAGGAAGTGATCGAGCCCAAACGCAACGTGCCCCGCGCCATTTTCTGGGCAATCGGCATCTCGGTGCTGATCTATGTGCTCGTCGCGTTCACCGCCATCGGCGCGATTCAGGTTCCGCCGGAATTCGGCGGCATGCGTGCTTACCAGTACCTCGGCCAGCAGAAGGAAACAGCCATCGTCCGCGCCGCCGAGCAGTTCTTTCCGCTGGGGGTGGGTGGGGTGCTGCTGCTGATCAGCGGGCTGGCGAGCACGATGTCCGCCCTGAACGCGACGACGTACAGTTCGTCGCGCGTGTCGTTCGCCATGGGGCGCGATCACAACCTGCCCGCCATCTTTGGCAAGATCCACAGCCGCCGCCACACGCCGTCTGTGGCAGTCGCCTTTTCCGGCGTGCTGATCGTCGTCATGGCCTGGGCGCTGCCCATCGAGGCCGTCGCGGCAGCGGCAGACATCATGTTCCTGGTGTTGTTCTTTCAGGTGAACGTGTCGACGATGGTGCTGCGGCACAAAATGCCCGATCTCGACCGGGGCTTTTATATCCCCTGGTTCCCGGTCGTGCCGATCATCGGCCTGCTGACGCAGGTCGCGCTGATCATCTTCCTGTTCCAGTACGAGCCGCGCTCCTTCTTTACGGCGGTGGGCTGGACCGTCGGTGGGGCGCTGCTGTACTACACGATCTTCGCCCGGCAGGAGGCGCGCGAGCGCCCCAGCGAGATTCTGCTGGAGGAGGTGCTCGTCTCGACCGATTACTCAGTCCTCGTGCCGATCGCGTCGCAGGAGCAGGCGCGTATCCTCGGCCAGATCGGCGCGATCCTCGCCAAGGATCGCAAAGGCGGTGTGCTGGCGCTGCACGTGGCCCGCGTCCCACCCCAGCTTACGCTGGCAGATGGACGCTATTTCCTGCGGGAGGGCCGCCCTTATCTGGAGACCGTCATCGAGCAGGCGCGGAACCACGATGTGCCCGTCCACACGATGATCCGGCTGGGCCGTGACGTGGCCGAGGCCGTCCGGCGGACGGCCATCGAGAACGCGAGTGACCTGCTCGTGCTCGGCTGGCCGGGCTACACCAACACCGCCGGACGCCTGTTCGGCAGTGTGATGGATCCGTTGATCGACAACCCGCCGATCGACGTGGCGATCGTCCGCTACCGTGAACAGCGTCCGCTGCGCTCGGTGTTCGTGCCCATCTCTGCGGGGCCGAACAGCCGCCGGGCGGTGAAGCTGGCGGTGAGCATGGCGTCTCAAGCCGAGGATGGCCCGGCGCGGGTTCACGTCGTGACGATCATTCCCTACGACTGCCCGGAGAATCTTCGTGTGCGCGCTCAGCAGGCGATCGCCCACGCGCTGGAGACGAGCCGCACCTATCCGCACATCACGACGGAACTTATCGAGGGGCACAACGTGGCGGACGCCATCGTCGAGGCGTCGAAGGATCACGACCTGATCGTGATGGGATCGACGGAGGAGCCGCTTTTCCGCAATTTGCTGACAGGCAGCATCCCGGCCCGTGTTGCCAAGAATGCGGATGTGACGGTCATCATCGTCAAGCGGCGCAGCGGCGTCATCCGCTCCGTGCTGCGCCAGACCGTGCTGCCGCCCAGCACCGGCATGGGCGCGAACGGCGTCACGGTGCCGGAAGCGGACGTGCTCGTCGAGCACGGCGAAAAACTGCTGGGGGACGATTGAGCTTGGCGAGCCGGGCGCGGAGTGCGATCGTGGGGCCTGTTTTCTCATTTCGAGCGGTTTCGAGTAAATTTGGCTTGATGCCGCAGCTTGTAATAAGATATCAGCGTGATGGTAGGCTGAATGGGCCGTCACGTCCGGTTAACGTGGATGGGCCAGCGCGG
>CAZWUX010000018.1:0-25719 GCA_964637665.1 uncultured Anaerolineae bacterium | reverse complement strand
AGTGATCAGGAGCACCTAAATCTTGCTCGTGCTGGCAACCATCGTCCTCGTGCTGCCGTTCGCCGGGCGCGGGCTGGTGGCGCTGTGGGCGCGGCCCTTCACGTATGAGGCGGATGCCGTCCCGGCGCGGCGCGTGGCGCTCGTGCTGGGCGCGCGGGTGTATCCCAGCGGGCGGCTCAGCGCGATGCTGGCCGACCGGGTAGCGATGGCCGCCGATCTGTATGAGGCAGGGGAGGTCGATCTGCTGTTGATGTCGGGCGATAACAGCAGCGCCGATTACAACGAGCCGGACGCGATGCGCGACTACGCGATCCGGCTGGGCGTTCCGGCGGATGCCGTCGCCGTCGACTACGGTGGGCGGCGGACGTACGATAGCTGCTACCGCGCCCGCCACGTTTTCAGAGTGGATGATGCGGTCGTCGTCACACAGGCCTTTCACCTGCCGCGCGCGCTGATGCTGTGTCGCGGGCTGGGCGTCGACGCGGTTGGCGTGGCCGCCGATACCCAGCGCCCCTGGGGCTATTCCCGGCGGTCGATGGCCTACAGCCGCACCCGCGAGCTTCCCGCCACGCTGCTGGCGCTGGTCGACGTGGTTCGCCGCCCGCTGCCGCCCGTCATGGGCGAGCCGAACCCGCTGTTCCCCGCCGAGGGCGTTGACTGACTAATCCCCGTTATATAATTCCCACAGCCGACTCAGTTTTTCGTCAAGCCGCCGGGCGAGCGCGCCCGGCTGGCCGGTAGTCACGTCGTCGTGGTTGGGGAACACGACGTAGGGCACGGCGACATCCCCCACCATCAGATAATCCGGGTCGCCCGCGCTGAAATCCGCGAAATCGTCCTCACGGTACAGGCGCTCCAATTTCGCATCGGGCAGGCCGTGCTCCAGGATGCTGTCCGCCCGGTCGGGATTGAAGCGCCGCCGGTTCTTGTGCAGCGATTCCTCATAGCTGACCTCGACGTACAGCACGGCGGCCCGCCGCAGGATTTCTTCGGACAGGTGCTCGAATGCTGCTTCGTATCCGCCGTGCTCCGCCCCGCGTGAGAACTCGATCAGCGCGGTATGGTGAGCGTGAAAATCGGGCTGGTCGCGGATCAGCTTGGCGTATTCGAGGCTCAGGCGCTCGATCAGCAGATGCCACATCACTTCGTGTTTGAAATAGCCTCCCTCGACAGTGTGCAGCGGCTCGTGGCCGAGCTTTTGCAGAATGGCATCCTCCTCGAACCACGCCCACAGCATGGGGAAATCGTCCAGCACGATGAAAGGGCCGACGTGGAAACGCCGCGCCCGTTCGTCGTCGGGGGTGTGCTTCAAGTAGTCGATGATCTCGCTCTTGCCCGCTGCGGGGCGGGCGATGAGCACCAGTATGTCGAAGTGGTCGTCGGCCATCGTATCCCTCGTGTGCTATGGGTTCAGTGAGATTTCGGGTGAGAACATTCCGGTGATGCCGCCCGGTCCGGCGGCTGCGACGCTGGCAAAGTCGTATGCCGCTGCATCCACCGGAAGAAGGAGCCGCGTTTCCCCGGTCCAGACCGTTTGCCCGAATGCGGCCCCATTTTCCGCACGCAGCGCGACGATGTAGCCACTTGCTCCGGGGGCGGGTTCCCAGGCCAGCACGCCGGGATCGGGATGCGCCAGTCCGCGCGGCGCGGGTGGCGCGTTCGCCAGATTATACACCGCGGTCAGCGCCAGCCGGGCGGCCTCCTCCAGATAGCCCGATGAGACGTACTGAGAAAGGTCGGCGGGCGAATGCTGCCGCTCCGCGACCTCCACCGCCTCGATCAGCCGCACCGCCGGGACGCCCGCATCGCTGAACGGGACGTGATCGGAATATCGCCCCGGTCGGTCGACATCAGGCTGGACGGCCACGTCGAGGCCGGACCCACCGGAGTCTGCCATCAGATCGACCGTCCGCGCAAGCTGGCGGGACGGCGAATCGTCGGGCGGGGCGGAGAACGCGCGGATCGCGCCCGCCCCGGCCTCCCCGGCGGGGTTCCCCACCATGTCGAGCACGATCACGGCGCGCGGCAGGTCGCCCCGCGCCTCCGCAACCTCGACGTAGTGGCGGCTGCCCGCCATCTCTACCTCCTCGGCGGCGAACGCGGCGAACACGACCGTCGCGCGCGGTGGGGCGTCGTCGTAATGGGCGGTCATGATCCGCGCCACCTCGATCAGCACGGCGACGCCGGAGGCGTTGTCGTCCGCGCCGGGCGCGCGGGCCCCCGCCTCGGCGATGTCCTCGGCCCGCGAGTCGTAGTGCGCGCCCAGCAGGATCGCCCCGGCGGTGGGGTCCGTGCCGGGCAGCGTCGCGACGACGTTGACCTGCGTCGTCGGCACGTCGTCGAAGTCGAGCGGGAAGGGATCGTAGGCGACGGCCAGCGGATCGCCCGCCGCTGCAAATGCGTCGTAGACAGCTTCGGCGGCCTGTGACGCCGTCGCGCTGTTGACGTGCCGCGTCTCGATGTCGGCCAGCGCCTCGACGTGGGCCATCAAGCGGTCGGCGGAGATGTCGGCTAACATGGCGTCGAGCGCCGGTGTTCCGGCGGGTGGCGCGGTGGCGGTGATAGGCGGTGTGGGGGAGGGCGCGGGCATAGTAGGTGTAGGCGTCACGCCGGGGTGGACCGCCGGCGTGGCGGTGGGTGTGGGGGTCGGGCGGGCGGCGGGCAGGTTGCAGGCCAGCACCGCCGCAGCGAGCGCGGCGGCCAGCGCGATCCCCGCGCGGAGGGCGGGTAAACGGCTCATCATGGGGGTGATTGTAAGATCGGTGGGGATAGCTCACAACCTGCGCGCTGAAATAGCGGAATGAGGGGGCATACGCTATCATACAGCGCATGACGGAGGAAAAGCGGTCACGGCGCCCCCCATTTGGCGAGCGCGACGACGACGAGAGCGTTCGCCCGTTCGGTGCACCGGACGAGGGGCCGCCTACCCGCCCCCCTGAACCACCGTCGCCGCCGCTGCAAGGGCAAGAGCCGCGCCACCCGGCCATGCCGGGCAAACGCTACGACGACCGGCCCAGACCTGAGCCCGCCGAGCCGACCCCGCCGCCCCGGCGGGAAGACCCCGCGCCGCCGGAGCCTGCGGCGAGCGAAGCTATCCTCAAGGGCAGGCACTATCCACCCGAAGCGGAGCCAGATGAAGAAACCGGGCCGGAACTCGAACCGGAGCCGGACCAGCCGCCCGCGCCGGATGGTAAGCGGCCTGCGGCTCGTGTCAGGCAGGCTGTGTTCAGCGGCGAGCAGACAATACGTCTGGGTGTCGTGTTACGTTCCATCGCGGTTGTATTCGGGGTGGCAGGGGTGCTCGCCTCCCTTTTCACGTGGTGGACGCCTAACGCGTTCCTCTCCGCTGAGTCGATGGATCAACTCTCGGTCGCGCTGGCGACCCAGTCCGGCTATGATGTCGTGCTGATCCCGACGGCCACGCCGACCGCCGTCCCCACCGAGACGCCCGTGCCGCCGCTGCGGCGCGTCGGCGTGGTGAGCGGGCACCGGGGAATCTATCCCGGCACCGGGCTGCCCGATCCGGGAGCGGTGTGCGAGGATGGGCTGACCGAGGCCGAGGTGAACGCACAGATCGCGGAGAAAGTCGTCGAGTGGCTGAACGGGCACGGGTACGAGGTCGAGCTGCTCGAGGAGTTCGACCCCCGGCTGGAGGGCTATCAGGCGCTCGCCGTCGTGTCGATCCACGCCGATTCGTGCGAGTACATCAACGACTCCGCGACCGGGTTCAAAGTGGCGAGCTTCAGTGAGTCGACCTCGGTTGAAGCGGACGAGCGGCTTACCCGGTGTCTGATCGACCGCTATGGCGCGACGACGGGCATGTCCTATCACCCTTCCATAACATATGACATGACGCAGTATCACAACTTCCGAGAGGTGGCACCGGGAACGCCGGGGGCCATCATCGAGGTCGGTTTTATGTATCTTGACCGGGAGTTCTTGACGGAGAACGCAGATGTCGCCGCGCTGGGCGTAGCGCGCGGCCTGCTGTGCTATCTGCGCGATGAGCCGGTCGGCGGGCCAGAGGACGTGGTTGAACCCGCCGAGAACGGAGAAGCCATCCCCTCAGCAACTACCCAGCCCTAGCACTCCAGCAGGAGGAGCGAGCTTGTCACCCGTTGATAAAGAACTGGTCGTTTATTCACGCACGTCGTTCTGCCCTTACCAGCGCAAGGCGGATCGCGTATTCACTAATTACGGCCTTAACCCCCGGACGCTAATGATCGATCAGGACGAAGAAGCGGAGCGCCGCGTGCTCAGCTGGACGGGCTTCAAGTCGGTGCCGACCATTATCGCCGCCCGGCCCGGCGAAGACCTGCCCTACGAGGAACCGGCGCCGCTGTCCACCGGACAAAGCCCGCGTGGCATTGATCGGGGCAGCATGATCACCGAGGCGAACGAACTTCAGCTTGAGGAATGGCTGCGCAAGCACGGGTTCATCGATGCGCCATGAGCGCCCATGCGGGGGACGATGTGCCAACATCCTCCCGATTACGCTATAATCGCGTATACGACACGCTTAGGAGCCTGTCCACATAAGCTGTGGGGGGACACCAGGCTCATCAGGCGTTTTTTGATCGATGCCGTAGCTGCCCCGCGCGGGCTGCTGCATCGCTGGTTTTCAAACCGGCACACACGAAGTTGGCCGCAATCAGTTAATATGGAGTCTTGAATGTCAATCACACAGGGGGACGTGACCCACTCAGAACGGCACGTGGAGCAGACCGGCTACTGCTGGCGGCCCCGCGCCCTGAATGTCTGGGTGGCGATGCCGCCCACCAACCCGCTGCAACACCGGGTGCTCGACCTGGTACGCACCCGTCTCGAGGACAAGGGCTGTATATTCGTCGACGATCCGGCCCAGCCGACCAGATTGGGCCCGGTTGCCCACCTCGCGCTTGGATTCGCTGATAATTACGAGGACGAGATCACACCCATCGAGTTTCTGTCCCCACTGCCCAAGCCGCGCGGCATGGGGATGGCGATTGCCACCGTCGGCAAAATGCCGGAGGGCGATCTTTTTGACATCGCGCGCGGGCTGCTCGTCAAGCACAGCGGGCACGTCGGGATCGTCGTGGAGGGGGACGAGACGACAGGCGAAGTTCGCCGGGCGCTGTGGGCGAGCATGGCAGGCAATTACCGGCTCCTTCAGGGCAGCGAGGCCCGCATCTTTGATGACGTGGCGCTGCGGATGCTCGTGCACATCGGCGCGGAAAAACTGACGGGGCACGCCGGGGATGTCGAGGGCTTCATCACCTGGGAGCAGTGGCGCAGCTCGCCGATCCATGAGGACCTCGGACGGGCGGCCCGCAGGCTGGGAGCGGCGGGCGTCATCGAGGATCAGGTTCCGCTGGAGGATTACGGCTCGTCGTCGCAGGTTCGCCACGTGCTGAGCTTTCTGAACCGCTCGGCGCTGGGCGAGGGGATGCGCAGCCAGCTTGACCCGGATCTGCGTGTGATGGGCGTCACGACGACGGGCGGCGGCAAGGTTTATCTAAGCCCCGACCCGATGGATGGGCAGATCGTGCCCATCGGGCAGATCAAGCGCGACGGCTATGTGCGGGCTATCCCGGCGGACTGCCCGGTGATGTTCAATGCGCCGTCCGTCGAGACGCACGAAAACGCGATGGTCTACCTGGCGGGCGCGCTCGTCAACGCCGGGCTGGTCGACAGCTTCGACAGCTTTTTAGCCTATCTGGACGAGTACTTCTCGACGCACGACATGATCGACGTGCTGCCGGAGGGCATGACGCCCAAAGTGACCAAGCTGGAGCACTTCCACCGCCAGCCGAAGGCCGGGACCATCAACCAGCCGGGGCGCATCGAGATCGTCTACCCGGATGAGGCCCGCTTCCCGCCGGTCGACTTCCCGTGCGGCGTGCGCGAAGCGGAGTATCACCTGCTTTCCGCCATGTTCGAGTCGGAGACGTTCCGCAAGCCGGGCAAACTTGAGGGGATGCTGTTCGCCGTGCTGCCCGGTCATGGCGCGGTCGCGGTCTACGACGGCCCGCGCGATGAGATGATCGACCTGATCACCGAGGGTATGGAGCTGGAGGAAGTCGAGCGGGTGTGAGGCTCACCCCGGATGGGGGATATCACGTGAGGGCCGGGTGAAACCATGTCGGCGGTTCTGGCCTACCTGCTCGGTGTTCTCGCGACGGCGGGGGCGCTCGTCCTCATCGCCGCGTGGCTGATCGCCGGGCAGATCGTACGACGGCGCGAACCTGATCCGGCCTGCACGCCGGAGGACGTGGGGCTGCCGTTCGAGCATGTGACGTTCCCATCACGGGATGGCGTGATGCTGGGGGGCAGGCTTACCTCGGAGGGCGGCAGCCGCCGTCCGGTCGTGGTATTCTGCGCGGGACTGTTCGGCAGCATGGACGGTGATACGGCGCTCGTTCCCCACGTTTTTAGCGCCGGGTTCGACGTTTTGCAGTTCGATTGGCGGGGACACGGCATCAGCGATGGACAGCGCGTCACGCTGGGAATCCGGGAGACGGATGACCTGCGCGGCGCGCTCGACTTTTTACAGGCGCGCGGCGTGCGGGCCATCGGGCTGATGGGCTTCTCGATGGGCGGCGCGGTCGCGCTGCGCGTGGCGGCGGAGGACCGGCGCGCGGTCTGCCTCGCGGTGGATGGCCCGCTGGTACACGTCTCGCACGCCGTTCGGGGCTTTCTGCGAAAGCGAACCGGGATGCGTCTTCGACCGTTCGTGTGGCTCGTGGTGCGGCTGGCCGAGCTTCGGCTGGGCGGCCTGCCGCTCGGCGAGGCCAGCCCGCTGCCCGCCGCCGGGGGGATCAGCCCCCGGCCCGTCCTGTTTATTCACGGGGCGGACGATCCCTTCGTGCCGCCCGCCGATCAGGATGCCCTGTTCGACGCCTGCGGCGAGCCGAAAACGCTGTGGCGTGTGGCAGGCGCGGGTCACCGGGAGGCGTATGACTGCGCGCCGGAGGACTACCTCGCGCACGTGATCGGGTTCTTCCAGATGCATCTGGGGCGGGCGGCATCGGGCGGAAGGTAGTTTAAAATTCCGCCGAATTATGCGACAATGGGGGTGTAAAGTCGTGCCGCGTGTGGGATGAATGGAGGAGGGCGATGGTTGATCAGGGGGACGGCCAGAGCAGCCTGGATCACGCTATGGCGGTGAAGGCCAAATACGAGCAGGAGTTGATGCAGCAGCCGAACGTGATCGGCGTGGGGGTCGGCTACCGCCAGCGTCAGGGCATAGTGACCGATGAAGTGAGCATCGTCGTGCTCGTTCGCCAGAAATTGACGCCGCAGAACCTCAACAACGACGAGATGCTGCCCTCGGAGTTGGACGGCGTGCCGGTGGACGTTCAATCGGCGGGGGACGTGACGGCCTTAGACGCGTGATCCGGCCCGCCCCGGAACTTAATCCTCACTGACCGGGGCGGCGTCCTCGCCGAGCGGGGTGACGAGCAGCTTGTCGACACGGTGCCCGTCCATGTCGACGATCTCGAAGCGCAGGTCGCCTTCGTCGAACGTGTCCGACTCCTGCGGGATGCGCCCCAGCCGGGTCATCGCGAAGCCGCCCACCGTCTCGAACTCGCCGCGCTCCTCGCCGGGCATCTCCACGCCCAGCACCTCCGTAAGCTGCGCGGCGGGCAGACGCGCATCGACCAGCCACGACCCATCCGGGCGGCGGATAATGGTCGGCGGCGGCGGCTCGTCCGCCTCCTGAATATCCCCCGCGATGGCCTCCATCAGGTCGTTCAGCGTCACGATCCCTACCAGACTGCCAAACTCGTCGATCACGAGCGCCCGCTTACTCCCGACCTCCCTGAACGTCTCTAACAGGCGCAGGGCGGGTGTGTTCTCCGGCACGTACAGCGGCTCCTGAAGCGAGGCGAGCAGCGGATCGTCCACCTCGTCCAGCGTGTTAGCCCAGATGTGCTTCACGGCGGCGATCCCGCGCACGCGGTCGAGCGCCCCCTCGCAAACCGGGTAGTAGGAGTGGTCGCTCTCGACGATCTGGCGCCAGTTATCGGCCAGCGGGTTCTCCACATCGAGCCACACGAGGTCGGTATAGGGCGTCATGATGAGGCTCACGCGGATGTCGTCCAGCCTGAACACCCGCCGGGTGATGTCGAGTTCGGCAGCCTCGAATACACCGGCACGCGCCCCTTCCTCGATCATCAGGCGCACGTCTTCCTCGGTGATGCCCCCGGCCACCGGATCACCCATCCCCATCAACCGGATCATAAACTCGGTGGAGATGCTGAGCAGCCGCACGAGCGGGGTCGCCGCGTTGGAGAGCAGGACCATCAGCGGGGCCATCGTGACGGCGATGCCCTCCGCATTGCGCAGCGCGATGCGCTTGGGCACAAGCTCGCCGATCAGCAGCGAGAGATAGGTGATGATCGAGACGACGATGGCGATGCCCAGCGCGTCGGCGTATGGCGCGAGAAACGGCACGGCGGCGAGCGCATCCCCGACGACGCGGCCAATCGTCGCGCCGCTGATGGCCCCCGCCACGATGCCGACCAGCGTGATGCCCACCTGCACGGTCGACAGAAAGCGGTTCGGCTCCTCCAGCAGGTCGAGGGCCTTGCGTGCCCCACTGCTGCCCTCCTCCGCCATGCGCTGGAGGCGCGTGCGGCGCGCGGAGAGCATCGCGATCTCGGTCATGGCGAACGCGCCGTTCATGAGGATGAGCAGCATCAGGGTGACGATTTCGAGCGTTATTGCGCCGAGCATGACGGGCGGATTCCCTCCGGGATGGGCCGGGCTACGAATTGATCATATCGGAGCAGGGAAGATTTTGCGCCTCAGGGTGCGCCGAAGATCCCGGCGGCCTTCACGTCCGGCCCGGTGAACACCCAGGCGTAGGGGAACCCCCGGTATTCGAGCGTCAGGACCGGCTCGACTCCTTCGGGGAGGCGCTGCTGCCAGATTTCGACGATGGTCCGGTTGATGATGTAGTAGTCGGTCGGGGCGAAGTCAAACTCGTCGTAGCCGACGACCTTCTGCTCGATCAGCCCCTCCCCGCCCAACCACTGCCCCGGAAAGACGGGGTACAGGTCGATCTCCTCACAGGGCTGGGCCGTCCAGGGCTGGCCGGTGGACGCATCGCTCGCCCCGTCACGGCGACACCCGGCCTCCAGCACGCGCCCGACGAGCATCGCCTCCTCACCCCATCCCCCCCATACCGGGTCGGACACGCCGTTCCGCACGGTCTGCTCGCGGGCCTCACTCAGGTTCAACCAGATGGGGCGGAACGAGCCGTACACGGGCCAGAAGGGCAGCACCTCGGCGATGAGCAGCACGCAGAACACGCCCGTAATGAGGGTTTTCAACGCGGGGCGCAGCGCTGCCAGCCCGGCCATGCTCTTGACGAGCAGCATGACGGCCAGCAGGCTCAGGCCGATGTTCATGTAGCGGGATGAGGCGGGCACGGGGTGGGGAAGCTGGAGCGCCCCGTAGGCCAGCGGAAACAGAATCCCGGCGGTGATAAACAGCTCGACCATCGGATCGGCCCGCCACTGCCGGTGGGTTATGAGGGCCGCGATCAGCCCGGCGGCGAAGAGCAGCCAGAGAGCGGTTGGCACGTCCGCGACGTAGTAGACGTACGCCACGCGGATGTGCGCCAGCGTGTGCCCGACGAGCGTCCGCGCGCCGTAGTGCTCCACCCGACCGTTGAACTCCGTGATGGGCTGATAATAGCCGGTCTGCACCCCGATGGGCGGATCGTGATAAATCTGCGTGCCTGCCGCCAGCGCGATGCCTGCCCCCAGCATCAGAACGAGCAGCACCGTATTGGTCCAACTGAGCACATCCGCCGCGCGCGCACGGTGGCGCGCGACGGCTCCCTCGGCGGCGGAGAAGAGTTCGGCCAGCAGGAAGACGAGGACCACCGCGAACAACACGAGCAGAACCATACTCACGCCCGACGCCTCCCGCCCGAACGTCAGCGTGATGATCGGCCACGACCACGCCGTCAGCGGCTCAGGGATGCCGCGCAGGAAGGCGTCTACGTCCACCCACTGGCGCAGCCGCGCGATCCACACCGCCTCGATCGCGCTCAGCGCGAGCACCAGCGCGATCCCGGCGGTCGCGAACGCGATCCGGCGCAGGCGGCGATGCGATCCACCCTCCGCGCCCCACAGATAGGCGAACAGCGCCAGCGCGACGAGCAGGATGGGCGAGGCGACGGGCTTCTCCTGGGCGGCGAAAAATGCGATCACGAGCGCGGCCAGCGCGAACCAGCGATTTCTATCGTGCAGCGCGGCGGCGATGCACGCCAGCGCGAGCACGCTCAGCGACATGGAGAGCAGGTCGTAGGTGAAGGTCCGCAGGGCCATCGCGTGGAGGGGGAACAGCAGCGCGACGACGATGAAAGCCGCGAAGAACGCCGGGCGATCCGGCTCGTCGACATACGTCCGGTCGACGACGTAGTGAACGCCCAGCAGGGCGACGAAGCCTGCCAGCCAGTGCAGGGACTTGACGACCATACGGAGCGTTTGCTGCGGCAGGGAGGGCGCGATCTTGCGGACAATCGTCGAGGCCGTGCCGAACAGGAAATCGGTCGTGCGCAGCGTGCCGAAACGCTCGAACCACTTCAAGTCCTCGGCCCAGCCGATCTGCGTCGCCTCGTGAAGCGAGCGCGGCTCGTCGATGGTGAGAAACTGGCTGGCCCCGGCGATGGACAGGGCGAGCGGCGCGACGCTGATCAGCGTCAGGAGCAGAACGATCTTCCACGAGCGGAAACGCCACCAAAGGTATCCAGCTACGATGCTCGTAGAGGCCGCCAGAAAAACGATTTCAACCGTGTTCACGGACAGGTCTTTCTACGCGGTAATCCGCCGCGGGGTGATTTCAGCGAAGCTCGCGAAGCTGCTGCTGTAAGGTGTTGATATTTTCCGCGACGACGTGCGCGCGCGGGTCTTCGAGCACGTCGAGAATCTGGTAGCTGCGTTCGTAGTACTCCAGCGCTCGCGAGGGATTGCCGGTTTTCTCGTAGACGAGGGCGATGTTGTTCAGCGTCGACGCCGTGCCCGGCTGATCGCCTAGTTCCTCCTTCAGGTCGAGGCTCTGCTCGAAGTGCGAGAGCGCCTGCTGGTTCCGCCCCAGATTGAAGTGGATGATGCCCAGATTGTTGAGCGCCTGTGCTTGTCCGGCCTCGCTGCCCTGATTGGTGTAGATGGCGAGCGCCCGCTGATAGCTCTGCCCGGCCTCGTCGTCGCGGCCCAGCCGCTCGTAGGCCGCGCCGATGTTGAGCAGCGTCTGAGCTTGGCCCAGCCGGTCGCCCGTCAGCGTGTAGATATCCAGCGCGCGCTGGAAGGCGTTCAGCGCCCCGTTCCAGTCCTCCTGCCAGTACAGCACGCCCGCGACGTTGTTCAGCGCCTCCGCCGCGTCGTTGCGGGCGCCCAGCCGCTCGTGGATGGCGAAGCTCTGCTCGTAATGCGCGCGGGCCTCATCGTACATACCCCGGCGCTCGAAGATCGCGCCCATGTTGTTGAGCGCGGTCGCCTCGCCCGCCGAATCGCCTAGCTCGCGGCTGATGACGAGGCTGTGCTCGAAGCTGGCGTGCGCCTCCTCGAACTGGCCCATGACGTTCTGCGCGTAGCCGAGATCGCCGAGATACAGATGCTCGCGGAAGCGGTCCTCGCTCTGGCGGGCGGCGGAGACAAGCTGCTCTGCCAGCCGGGCGTAGTCGCCCCACAGGCCGCGCTGCTCGTAATGGCGCATCAGCGCCTCGGCGAAGCGCTCACCGTCGATCAGATCGCGCTCGGCAATGACCTGAAACGCCGCCGCGACCTGGCGGTGCTGGGTGTCGATGTCCGGATGGCCGGGTGGTGTCTGCTCGACCAGCGAAAAATAGTACGTCCGGACGCGCTCTGCCGCCTCGACGAGCGCCCCCGGGTCCGCCACCCGGCGGAGTTCCGCGTGGAGCGCCGGGTGGATGGCGTAGTTGCCGCCTGGAAGCTGGTGGACGAGCGCCGCCTCGACGAGCGTCGCCAGCTTCGTCCGCGCTTCGCCGGGAGATAGTCCCCAGCAAGCCGCCGCCGCGCGGGCGGAGAACGGCGCGCTGGTGCCCGGTACGAAGGCGGTGAGCAGCGTCGACCGCTGGAGCTGCGCCTGCCCGAAGCGGGACAGCATAAGGTCCGTCACGATGCTGAGCGACTGCCGGCGCATCCCGGCGTCGTCGAGGTCGAGCGAGGCGAGCGGCCCCTGACTCTCGCGCAGGACTTCCAGCAGGCGCAGCCACGTGATGCCCTGGCGGGCCTGCGCGCCGACGAGCGAGAGCGTCAGCGCTGAGTAAGACAGCCGCTTGACGATCTCGCGGATGGTGGGCAGGTACACGTCGGAGAGCATTCCCGCCCATTCCGCGAGCAGCGACAGGGCTTCCTCCTCCTCAAGCTGCTCGACCGGGAAGCGCCGCGACTTGAAGCCATACACGATTTCGTCGTCCGTGCCCGTCGTGATGATCCGCGCGCAGTTCGGGCCACCAACGTTGAGGGCCTTAACCTGATCGACGTTCGTCACGTCGTCGATGATGAGCAGCACCCGCGCCTTGCGCAGCAGTGTCCGCAGCGCGGCGGCGCGCGCGGAGGTATCGGGGATATGCTGTAAATCCTGCTTGAGCGCCTCCGCCCACTTCTGCTGGGCGGCCTGAACGCTGCCATCCGGCCCCAGTGAGGCCCACAGTACGCCGTGCGGAAAGGCCCGCATCACGTCGGCGTCGTGAGCGAGGGCGATGGCGAGGGCCGTTTTGCCCGCGCCGGAGGGGCCGTGCAGCGTCAGCGGGGCGAGCGTCGCGGCAGGCCGGGCCAGCAGCATCTCTTTGGCCTCGGTCAGCGGCTCGCGCGGGGTGAAATAAGGGGGCAGGTCAGGCGTGAGGTAGGGCGCTTTGGGATGGCCCGGTTGATTCGTCGGTTTGAAAGACTGCCCTGCCCGGCTTGAGCCGCGAGTCATCGTCATCGTGCGCCGTCCTGTCTAACTGACCTGCTGTGTCACGTCATTTATGAAGTGTCTGATTATATTGCAGAAAAACCGAAGGCGCTTATCAAAACGGCATCCGGCTTCGACGCCAGTATAGCATAAGGCGGGATCGATAGACAGACTGTCGTAAGGTTGCTCGCCTGACTACTCGCCCGGTGCGGCCTCGATCGGGGGGATCAGCCGGGCGCGGATCGCGGCGGGCACGACCGGGGCGAGGCGGCTCAGCTCGCCGCGGGTGAAGGGCCTCAGCGCCAGCACGATCACGACGTAGACCGCCGTCCCGCCTGCGAAGGCCAGCCAGCGGTTCGTGTCCGCCAGCAGCCACGTCACGCCGCCACACAGCGCGCCTGCCATCGCGATCCGCCACAGGATGCCCGGCCAGCGGATCGGCCCCAGCTCGCGGGCGACGACCGCGTAAAACATCGCCCACAGCACGAGTTCGGACAGGATCGTGATCGCCGCCGATCCCGCATACGACCAGCGCGGGATGACGAGCAGATTCGCCCCGATGTTGAAGGCGGTCACGGCGAAGAAGATGAGCGTCAGCGCGCGCTGGCGGTTCAGGGCGATGATGACGTACTGCGTCACGCTGTTGATCCAGCCGATGACGATCGACCAGATGAAAATCTGGAGCGCGATCGCGCCGTGCGGCAAATACTGCGGCCCGCCGAGCACGTTGACGAGGAACGGCGCGAGCAGCGTCGTCATGATGGCCGTCGGAACGGCGATCAGCGTCATCAGCTTGACGGCCAGCACGTAGACCCGCTTGAGTGCGGGGCGGTCCTCCGCCGCCTGGCGGCTCATCACCGGAAAGAGAGACAGCGTGAAATACGAGGGGATCACCATGATGGCGTCCACCCACGTGTAGACGACGCTGTACCACCCAACGACGACCTCGCCTTTCAGCGCCTCCAGCAGCACCACGTCGATGCGGAAGAACAGCGTCGCGAGCAGGTGGTTGAGCATCAACGGGAAGGATTCGCCGACGGCCTCACGCAGCAGAGGCAGGTTGAACGTCCAGCGGAAGGGGATGCTCGCCTGCTCGAACAGCAGACGGCGTGCCAGCGTCGCGAGCAGGATAAGCGTCGCGGCGTTGACGACGACGCTCACCGCCGCCAGCCCGACGATGCCCCACCCGGCGATCAGCGCCAGGATGCCGAGCGTCGTCGTCAGGAAGGCGCTGATCGTCTGCACAGCGGCGGGGTATTCGGCCTTCTCGAAGGCATAGAACAGGGCCGTCAGCCCGGTGCTGATCGTCGAGAAAAACAGCCCGCTGTACAGCAGGCCGATGGCCCACAGCGTCGACGCGGCCTGCGGCGGGTCGATCATCGTCTGGCGGATGACGAGGAAGCCCGCCAGCACCGGGATGCCCACCCCGGCGAAAGCCAGCCGCAGTAGCGTCGTGTTCGAGAAGAAGCGCCCGGCCTCGTCCTTGTGGCGGGCCACCTCGCGCGTCAGGTAGACGTTCAGGCCGAAGTTCGAGAGGATCTCGAACCAGCCGTAGATCACGATGGCGTAGCGGTACGCGCCCGCCCCCGCCGGGCCGAGGATCCGCAGCATCGCGAACGTCAGGACGAAGTTGATGCCCTTATTGAACAGATTCAGGACGATGGGCGTCAGCGTGTTCTTGGCGACGCGCTGGATGTCGGGGCGCTCCGCTTCCTGGCGATAGAGCAGCCGCCACGCCCACACACTGACCGTAAAAATGAGGCCCAGCGCGGTCAGGAAGGAGGCGAACGAGCCGAACCGGAATGGGTCGGGGCTGTACTTCTCGCGGATCGTCCAGCGGCCCGGTTCGAGGCGCACCGCGCGGAAGTTGCCGTTCACCTTCTCGATGGGCACCTCGCGCTCCTCGGCGTCCAACCCACCCAGCGGCCTGACCCACGCCCGCCAGCCCGGATAGTAGCTGCCGGAGATGACCAGCCAGCTTTCCTCCGCCACGTCCACGTCGACCCACAACTCCTGCGCGGTGTAGGCGGTGATGGCCGCCGGGCCGGGGTCGGCGGCATCGCCGGGGTAGGAGGGCCGGTCGATCAATGGATCGGGCGTGAAAGGCAGCAGCACGTGACGGCTCACGTCGGTGCGCTGCACAGCCTCAAAGAAGCCGCCCGGATCGTCGAAGTAGCCGACCGTGCTGCGGACCGGCATCGTGAAGGCGCGGGGAAGCGTGTCGACGTTTTCGTAGATGCGGACCGCGTCGTCCTCATAAACCAGCGCGTAGCCGAGGCGGTCGATGGTAAGCTCGGTGATGACGTAGCGCACGTTCAGCAGGTCGAGCAGCGGTGAGTCGAGCGAGTCCGGGTGCTCGCTCGTCAGCGGGGCGATGCGGTTGTAGAGCAGGTCGTTCTGCGGCATGAGGACCTGCATCGTGTCGCCGTACTGGGCCGGGATCAGGCTGTCGTAGCCGCTGATGTCCTCCAGACCGTGAATCCAGCCGATGTTGGCGTTCAGCGTGTCGTGCCCCGGGTCCTCGTAGACTGCGAAGCGCCAGGGCGGAAGCTCCTCGTAGCGGGCCTTGAGCCATGCGATGGAGGGCGGAACCACGTCGAGCAGCGCGGGATCGGCGGCGGGGTTGAATCCCCAGGAGGCGACGCCGAGGTCGACGGCGACGACGAGCACGGCCAGCGGACGCCAGATCGCGGCTTGCCGCGCCTGGCTCAGAATCACCACGGAACCAGCGAGCAAGATCATGAGCGCCAGCAGCGCGGCGTTCATCATCTCATAGGAATAGAACGTCCGCGCATCGGGGAAGGCGTAGGCGGCCCGCGCCAGCGCGGTGAACGCCCGCTCGACTAGTCCGTCGATGGCCGGGTATGTGATACGCGACGCCGCGATGCCGATCAGCAACGCGGCGGCAGCCCCGGCGAGAAGTTTCCCGTAAAGGGACGCGACCTGCGAGGCACGGGGCCGACCATCCGCCAGCTTCGCTTCTCTGGCCCCGGCCAGCGCCTCCACCCCGAACCCGGCGAGTGCGGCGACCGCAAGCGCCAGCGGCCACACCCAGCGGAACGGGGCACGTGACTGGTTGATGAACGGCAGGCCGTAGTAAAGCAGCGCGTAGGTCGGCGCGCCGAACGCGAACGAACCGGACAGCAGCGCCAGCACCGCGAAGAACATCCGGTAGGAACGGCCCGGCTTCTCTCCGCCGAGGAAACGTGCGACCGGCGGCGGCCCGCTCCCCCGACGGGTGAAGCGCGCCCACCCCCAGTGGAGCATCGCGGCGGCGGCGAGCACCAGCGGCAGGATGCCCACGTAGGTCGCGCCCTCCACGTAGTTTTTCAGGCCCCAGTCCGTGCTGTACGCGGGCTGGCCGAAGGCGTTCTGCGTGATGGGCGTGTAGCTCCACGTGAACAGGTCGAACACGCGCCTGTGCACCGGGTTCCCGAAGAAATTCGGGGTGAGGAAGGCCAGCACGCGGCGCAGTGGATAGGCGTAGTTGACCACCTCGCTGAAGGGGGCCGCCCCCTGCCGGAAGCTGCGGCGGGCCAGCTCGTAGGCGGGCGCGAGCTGCACTGCGCCGAGCGCCAGCCCGACCCCTACCATCGCCAGCAGCCAGCCCGACCGGCGAAGCAGCCGCCCCAGCTTGTCAGGCGCATCCCACGCGGCGACAACACCCGCCACCAGCCGCCAGATCGCGAAAAAAGCCATCACGAGCAGGGTGAAGTACAGCGCCTCTACATGACCGGCCAGCACGGCCATCCCAAGCCCGACCGCACCGACGGCAGCCCAGGGCAGCGAAGCCGGACGCCCGAAAAGCGGCTGCTGGCGGATCACCAGTTCGATCATCGCCAGCTCAAGCGGGAGCCAGGCGACCGTCGCGACGATCATCGGGAAGACAACCCCGGTGGTCAGATAGCTGCCCATCTGGTAGACCAGCGCGGCGACGAGCGAGCCTGTCTGCTGGACGCCGAGCACGCGCATCAGCAGGTACATGCTGAACCCGGCCAACCAGAGCTGGGACACGGTGAACCAGCCGAACGCCCGCCAGACGGGCATCAGCAGGAACAGGGCGCTAAACGGGTACAGCATCGACGACTGGCCTGCGGCGAGGAAGGGCGAGCCTGCCAGAATGTTGTTCTGCCAGAGCGGGATATCGCCCGACAGAATTTGCTCGCGGGCGAAGAGCTTCCAGGGGTAGTTTTCGAGCAGCAGGTCGGAGAGAAGAGGGTTCTGTGGGGGTTCGGTCAGGCCGACTTCGCCACGCAGGGCGTCGTATGGCGCCCACTGGTACAGATTGTCGGCAGGGATCAGCGTCTTCCCGCCGACCGTCTGCGGAAAAAACAGGACGAGCGGCACGAGGAACAGCAGCGCGATGATGGCGAGGTCCGGGAGCGCCCGGCGTAGAAATCGGCTCATAATCGAATCTGTGGCTGAGGACGGTAACAGAGGCGCAGGCAAAGCCCGCGCCTGTGGATCGGCGGGAGTCTACCGCATTTGGGTGGGGATGTCAGGTTGATGCGGCGGCCCGGCGATTCGCACCGATCAGCCTATTAGAAAGAGCGCGGCGATGCTGATCAGCCCGACGGCGATGACGACGCCGAACGTCCACATCACCGTATGGCGCAGGCGCGGCGCGCCGACGCTGAGCGCGATCCCGGCTTTGGCAAACGTGTTGACCACCGCCGCGATGACGATGGCGCTCCCGGCTACGTGAGGGTCTAGCTGGCCGCGCCCGGCCAGCCGCGCGGCGCTGAGCGTGATGGCGTTTACGTCAGTCAGCCCGGTGATGACGCTGGCGATGTACACTCCGGTGTTTCCGAGGAACTGCTCGGCGAGCCGGACGGCGACCAGTACGATGGCGAATACGAGGCCGAACATCAGGGCGGTCGTCAGGCGGAGCGGGTTGGCGAGGTCGACCACGTCCTCCTCAGGCTCCTCATCCGAGCCCCGACGCCGCAAAATGACGACCGTCGCCAGCCCGGCCAGCAGCATCGCGACCAGCGGCAGCGTGACGATGCGAAGCAGCGACGCATTGACGACCAGCACCTCGATCAGCACGCGCGGGAACATGACGGTGGAGGCCAGCAGGATCGCCTGGGCAAAATGCCCTGAGAGCGCCGGACTCTCCTGGCTGCGCGTCGAGAAGCTGAGCGTCGTCGCCGTGCTGCTGACGATCCCGCCGAGCAAACCGGTCAGGCCGACGCCCTGTTTTGCGCCGAGCACCTTCATCAGGACGTACCCGACGAAGCCGATGCCAGAGACGAATACGACGAGCAGCCATATCTGTGATGGGTTCACCACGCCGAAGGGATCGATCGTCTCGTTAGGCAGGATGGGCAGCACGACGGCGGCCACCAGCGCGAACTCGATCGTGTAGCGTAAATCCTGCACGTCCATGCGGCGGGCAAGCTCGTGCAGCGGCCTCTTGAGCGTGAGCAGCAGCGCGATAATGACCGACAGCGCGACCGCGATCTCGGCGCGGTCCCAGATCACCATCGCGCCGAGGAAGAAGGCGAGCAGCACGGCGACCTCGGTTGTGACGCCGCCCCGGTGGCTGCGGATGACGATGTCGCCGATGTACCCGATCACGCTCAGCATGATCAGCCCGACGAAGGCGATGAGCGCCGGGGTGAAGCCGAACTCAGGAGACAGGTGGGCCGTCACCGCACCGAGCAGCGAGATCAGCGAGAAGGTGCGTATGCCGACGAAGTCGGGATGGCCCTCCTTCTGCTGGATGAACTCGCGCTCCAGCCCGATGAGCGCGCCGATCAGCAGCGCCACTGCGAACCGCCACCAGGGTTCGAGGTTAAAGATATGCGATAGATCCATACGGTACGTCTCAACCAGTTCTTAAGCGGCCATCCAAATAAAGTAATCCCACCGGATGATGTTCTCATCACGTCCGCCGGGAACACGTCAAGCACAGCCCACTCCGCCGTCAGGCGTAAAGATGACTGCACTCGGTTAAGAAATTATAAGACGAAAGGAAGGTCAACTTCAACCGGAGGTTGACGCAGGTGGGGATCGCCTGTATGCTCTCCCCCCGGATGTGACCCCAACCCGTTTTTCGACGACATGGAGAGGCTGTTATGCGCCGCTGGCAGGCGGACCTCGTTTTAGTGGGCATCACCGTCATCTGGGGCGGCACGTTTGTGATGGTCAAGCGATCGCTGGACGCGGTCGGTCCGGCGACGTTCATCGCTTGGCGATTCGTCGCCGCCTCGGTCGTGATGATCATCCTTTTTCCCCGCCGCCTGCTCAAGCTAAGGCGCGAAACCCTGCTGCCCGGCGCGCTGCTGGGGCTGTGGCTGGGGCTGGGATACACGCTCCAGACGACCGGCCTGCAAACGACCTCCTCCGGCAAGACGGGCTTCATCACCGGGCTGGGCGTCGTGTTCGTGCCGATCCTCTCGGCGGCGCTTTTTCGCAAAGTGCCGGGCCGGGCCGCCGTCGGCGGCGTGGTGATCGCGACGGCGGGGCTGGCGCTGCTGACGCTCAACGCCGATCTGACGATCCTGCCCGGTGACCTGTGGGTGCTCGGCGGCGCGGTCTGCTTCGCGCTGCACGTCCTGACGGTGGCGCAGGTGACGGAGCATCACGATTCGATCCAGCTCGCCATCGTGCAGATGGCGGCTGCTGCGGCGCTCGTCACGGCGGCGGCCTTTCTATTCGAGACGCCGACGTTGATCCTGCCGGATTACGCGTGGGGCGCGATCCTGTTCACGGGGGTCGTGGCGACTGCGCTCGTCTTCAGCGTGCAGATCGCCGTGCAGCGTTTCACGACCGCAACACACGTCGCGCTGATCTACATCCTCGAACCGCCGTTTGCGGCGCTGTTCGGCTGGTGGCTGGCCGGGGAGGCGCTCGGCGTGCGTGAGCTTGCCGGCTGCGCGCTCATTCTGGCGGGTGTCGTTCTCTCGGAACTGGGCGGGACGGGACAAGAGTCTGAACCTGAACCCGCCGTGCAGCCCTAGCGACCAACTCTCGCCCCGGCGGGCGGTCAGCCCAGGGCGACATCCAACAACATCATGATGGCAAACCCGATCATTGCCCCCAGCGTCGACATGTCGCTGTTGCCCTCTCTCTGGGAGGTTGGAATCACCTCCTCCACTACGACGAAGATCATCGCCCCGGCGGCGAAGGCCAGCGCGTAGGGCAGGAGGGGCCGCATCAGCAGCACGGCGGCGGCCCCCAGCACCCCGGCGATCGGCTCCACGATGGCGGATAGCTGCCCGTACCAGAAACTTTTGCCGGGCGACAGACCCTCGCGCCGTAAAGGCATCGCGACCGCGATCCCCTCTGGGAAGTTCTGGAGACCGATACCGACAGCCAGCGCCACCGCACCCGCCACGCTGGCTTCGGGCAGACCGCTCGCCGCCGCGCCGAACGCGACCCCGACGGCGAGCCCTTCCGGAAAATTATGAAGCGTGATGGCGAGGATGAGCAGGACAGAGCGTTCCCACGTCGTCTTGATCCCCTCCGCCTGTTCGGTCGGGGCCGACATATGGAGGTGAGGCAGCACCAGGTCGAGGCCCCGCAGGAAGGCCGCGCCGAGCAGAAATCCGACGACTGCCGGGAACCATTCGGGGATGGGGCGGTCTGCCGACATCTCGATGGCGGGCGCGAGCAGCGACCAGTAGCTGGCGGCGATCATGACCCCGCCCGCGAAGCCGAGCATCACGTCGAGCACTTTCTGGCTGATGGATCGCGTCATGAAGACGGACGCCGCGCCGACGGCGGTGACGCCCCACGTAAAGAGGGTGGCGAACAGCGCTTGAAGGACGGGATGAAAACCCTGTATGAAGGCGAGCATCTACTTATCCATGCTGATGGGTTCAGGTGTGTCGCGCTCTTATCATATCCGGCTGGAGAAGCTTCGATCAAGAGTGAAGAAACAACTCGCCGCGCTCAGAGCGGCGTGGAGAGTGCGGTCGGCTCCTGTGGGTGGGGGACCGCCCGGTCGGCGGGTGTCAGGCGGCGATGCCGCCACAGGATGTCCCACACGCGCAGCGCGGACTCGATCTTAACCGGCACCGTCATCTTGCTCTGGCCGATCCGCCGGTCCTCGAAGTAGATGGGGATTTCTTTGATGCGATACCCCAGCTTCTCCGTGACGTAGGTCATCTCGACCTGAAAATCGTAGCCATTCGAGCGAATGCGATGCAGGTCGATGCCGCGCAGCGTGTCGGCCCGCCACGCCTTGAAACCGGCGGTCGTGTCCCGCTGGTGGGTTCCGAGGATCAGCCGCGTGTAGATCGTGTTGGCCCACCAGCTCAGCAGATAGCGTCCGAACTCCCAGCGCTCGTCGAGCTTGCCGCCCTGAACATAGCGCGATCCGACGACGCAGTCATAGGATGCGAGGAGATCGAGCATCTCCGGGATATAAGAGGGGGAGTGTGAGAAGTCGGCGTCCATCTGCACGACGTACTCCGCGCCGAGCGCCAGCGCCTCCTGAAAGCCCGCCTTGTAGGCTGTGCCCAGCCCTTCTTTTTCGGGGCGATGCAGGACGCGCACCCGGCCCGGATGGGCCGCCGCGAGTTCGTCGGCCACTTCGCCTGTGCCGTCGGGTGAGTTGTCGTCCACGATGAGGATCGACAGGTCCGGCATGGTCAGTTCGAGCAGGGCGGCGGTGAGAGGCGGGACGTTATCTGCCTCGTTATAGGTTGGGACGACGACGATGGTGCTCATAGGCGGGCGTGATCACTAAGATGGCGCGCAGGTGGAGATCACTCCACACGGCGCAGCCGTGCGCAGGCCGGGCGGAGGACTCTGGCGGGGGATCATATCTCGACGGGCAGCACGTACAGCCACCAGAAGCGGCTTTCAGGGTAGGCCGGGATCAGCGTCTCATCCCAGACGAACGGGTTGCTGATACTGATCGAGCGCAGCAGATTGTCGGCGGTGGCGACGTAGCCCTGCGTCTCGCCACTGACGGCATCTCCGGCATATTCGAGTAGAAAGTCCAACGCGACGCGGCCCTGCACCTGTGTTGGGTACTCCGTGATGTAGCGGTCCGGATCGCTCTCCACTTCCTGAAGATAGGCCGTCCACGAGTCGAGCCGGGCCTTGATCTCGCGAAGCGCCATCTCCTGAGCCTGAGCCGCCCACGTCCGAAGCACCTCGCGGATGGTAGTGGCGGCGGCGTGCAGCCGCTCGCTCTGCTCCGGCGTCAGGTTGTCCTCCAGCGCACCGAGCCGGTGAAGCCGCATCAACAACCCGCCGAGGGTTCCCTTGGGCATCGTGTGGTGGCTGCGCCCCGGCGCGCGCAGCGTCCAGTAGACCGAATCCTCAAGCAGGTTGTCTTTGAGATCGGCGGCGCTGGACTCGACGATCAGCAGGTCACGTTCAAGGTCCACAGAGTGATCTGGCATGGCTATTTCAACTCAATCCAGTCGAGCGACATGGAATTACCCTTGCCGATGGTGTGACTGACCTGAAGCGTCGGGATGCGGCGGTCGTTGAACCACCACACGACCAGCAGCGCCCCTACTGTCGCGCCAAGTATGACAAGCAGAATACGTCCTGGTTTCATGAGCGACACTCTCCGGTTTGTGGCGGGCTTACGCGCACCTGCAACTGCATGATATCGCGATGCCTGCCGGGCGCGCCTCCTGACAGATCGCGGGGAATGCGCTTAGAGCCGCTCAGGGCGCAGGAACTCGGCGTGGCCCTGAATCTCGCTCCAGCGCTTGTGGCCGCCGTCCCGGTGCCATTCCCAGACACGCGCGCCGTCCTGTTGACCGTAGGCCAGCGTGGCCGGGAAAGCCAGAATCCGTTTGGAGATCGCGTCCACGACGCTGTCAACACAGAGTTCCGTCCGGCACGTGAGGGACAGCCAGTCATTGGGCACCCACTCAAGCTCGACGGTGTGATCGCCTATGTAACCGATGGCGCGGAAAGGCGGGTCGGCCTTGACGCAGCGCCAGTAGATTTCGACGACGCGCGCCGTCCAGAAGGTGGCGTTGAGGCGTTCCGTGATGAGATACGCGTTGTGTTCCGGCTCTTCGTAGAACCAGGTTCCGGCGGTTGTGCTCATGCGCTCCGGTGCTCCTTGTGCAGTGCTGTTCCGGGGGTAGCGTCATGGGGGTGATGATACCCAAACTGGCGCGATTCGGAAAGTTGCCGGCTGTCAGGGTCGCCGGGGCGGGGTGCAGCGCGGGTAGCGATGCGTCTACGGGCCGGGTTTTCCTGCGAGGGGAAGGCTAGCGGCGCTGCCCGGCAGAAATCCTCAGGGGCATGGTGTATAATAAGGCTCCAACCGGATAGGTTGGTTCACCGGCGAGGGCGGTTCTGCTGAAGGGCCGCCTTCGCTGTCTTTTTATCTGTCTACCCGCCAAGCCCCATCACGATCAGGCCGAGCGCGGCGCTGCCGAGGATCAGCCACGTTGTGTTGACCTTGTAACGCATCACGAGCACGGCGGAGACGACCGCGACCCCGACGGTGATGGCGTCCACGAAGGCCGCGCGTGCCAGCTCAATGGTGACGGCGGCCATCAGGCCCAGCGCGGCGACGTTCACGCCGTCCAGAAAGCCGCCCGCCCAGGGCGACTCACGCAGGCGCGGGATGAGCGGGTTACTGATCGCGACGAACACGAACGCGGGCAGGAAGATGCCGACCGTCGCCAGCACCGCGCCGGGGAATCCGCCCATCACGTAGCCGATGAACGTCGCCGTCGTGAAGACCGGCCCCGGCGTGAGCTGGCCGATGGCGACCGCGTCGATGATCTGCTGGGTGGTGAGCCAGCCCAGCCGATCGACGAAATCCCGTTCGACGAAGGCCAGCAGCGTGTAGCCGCTGCCGTACAGCACCGAGCCGATCTTGAGGAACGTCAGGAACAGCAGCCCCAGTGTGAAGGGGCGCGCGGCGGCCAGCGCTGCCGGGATGCCCAGCCCGGCGAGCGGCGCAAGCAGCGGGGCCGCATCCCCGCCACCGGGCGGGGTCGAGGCCAGCCGCCGGACGTTGAGCACGATCATGATGAGCGCCCCGCCGCCGACGAGCAGCAGGACGTTGTCCAGCCCCACAAAGTACAGTCCCAGCACCGCCAGCCCGACGACCGCCATCAGTGGCCCCTTGACGGCCTTTTTCCCCAGTCCGACAAGCGCGTTCAGCACGATGGCGATCACGACCGGCTTGATGCCGTACAGGATCGCGTCGGCGGCGGGCGTCGTGCCGAACCGCACGTAGGCCCACGCCAGCGCCATCACCATCAGCATGGCGGGGATGATGAAGCTGGCCCCGCCGACGAACAGGCCCGCCCAGCCCGCCCGCACGTAGCTCAGGTGGATGGACATCTCCGTCGAGTTGGGGCCGGGGATCAGGTTCGTCGCGCCGAGCAGGTCGAGGAAGTGCTGGTCGGTGACCCACTTACGGCGCTTGACGACCTCGTCGTGCATCATGGCGATGTGCGCCGCCGGGCCGCCGAAGGCCGTCAGACCCAGCCGCAGCATCAGGCGGAAAACCTCGCCGAGGTGTGATGGCTCGACGGCTGGCGGGCGTGTCCGTTCGGCGTCGGCGGATGGGCGGGTCGTTTCTGTCATGGGGCCTCGTCGGGACTCTGGCGCAAAACGGCAAACGGGGCGGTGTTGCACCGCCCCGCGACCGTCCTTCTCCCGTGCCCCTCTGCGCGTGAGAAGGTGATTTTCCAGTAAACAGCCAGAACGCCTCTACCGTTACACGTATGTAGCATGCTGTGCCTGCGTTATGACTGTGTTAAGGGCGTGCAAAAAATTGTTAACGAAGCTCACTCGATCGATGCCTGATAACTGTGACCGAGCACGGGATGCGGGCGGTATGGCTCCTCCAGCGCGGCGATCTCGTCATCGGAAAGCGCGATGTCCACCGCCTCGACGGCCTGTTCGAGGTGCGGCATCTTGCTCGCGCCGATGATGGGCGACGTGATGCCCGGCTTGTGCAGCATCCACGCCAGCGCGATCTGCGCGGGGGTGACGCCGTGCTGTTCGGCGATCTCCTCGACCCGGTCGACGACGGCGAAATCCTCGTCGGTATAGTACATCTCGTGCGCGAATCTGTCGGTCTGAGCGCGAGTCGTCGCGCCGCGCTGATCGGGCGTGCGGTTCCCGGCGAGGAAGCCGCGCGCGAGCGGACTCCAGGGGGTGATGCCGATCCCTTCCTCGATGCACAGCGGATTCATCTCGCGCTCTTCCTCACGGTAGATCAGATTATAGTGATTCTGCATCGCGGCGAACCGGGTCCACCCGTGCAGATCGGCGAGATAGAGGGATTTGGCGAACTGCCACGCGAACATGCTCGACGCGCCGATGTAGCGCGCCTTGCCCGCCTTCACGACATCGTGCAGCGCCTCCAGCGTTTCCTCGATGGGCGTTTCGTAGTCCCAGCGGTGGATGATGTACAGATCGACGTAATCCATATCCAGCCGCCTGAGCGAGGCGTCGATGGAGTCCATGATGTGCTTGCGCGACAGGCCGCCCTGCGTCGGCCAGTCGCCGGTCGGGAAGTACACTTTCGTCGCGACGACGATCTCATCCCGGTTGGCGAGGGAGCGCAGCGCGCGCCCGGTCACTTCCTCGCTCACGCCGAGCGAGTACATGTTCGCCGTGTCGAAAAAGTTGATGCCCAGCTCGATTGCCCGCTCGAAGAACGGGCGGCTGGTGTCCTCGTCGAGCACCCACTCCCGCCATTCCGGCGTGCCGTAGGTCATGCATCCCAGGCAAATGCGCGAGACTTTCAGCCCCGTCTTGCCGAGGTTGGTGTATTCCACTGGTTCGGTCTCCTTGGCTACCAGAAAACGTCAACAGGCTGTCCGGGTTCATCCTACACCCGGTCGCTATTTTCAT